>JAGABH010000125.1 GCA_017614755.1 Oscillospiraceae bacterium | reverse complement strand
TCATCTGCTTCTCCATGGAGTTCTGGATGTCGGCGGGCGGCAGGATGTTCTTCAGCTCCACGCGGTTGACCTTGATGCCCCAGGGGTCGGTGGCCTCGTCCAGGATGGCCCGCATCTTGGTGTTGATCACGTCGCGGGAGGTCAGGGTCTGGTCCAGCTCCAGGTCGCCGATGATGTTACGCAGGGTGGTGGCGGTGAGGGTCTCCATGGCGATCATGGGCTGCTCCACGCCGTAGGCGTACAGTCTGGGGTCGGTGATCTGGAAGTAGACGACGGTGTCGATCTGCATGGTGACGTTATCCTTGGTGATAACGGGCTGGGGAGGATAGTCCAGGACCTGCTCCTTCAGGGAGACGGTCCGGGCGATGCGGTCAATAAAGGGAGTAAGGAAGTGGAGGCCCACGCCCCACACGGCACGGAAGGCGCCGAGGCGCTCAATGACAATGGCCTGAGACTGCTTGACAACGCGAATCCGATTGATCAGATAGCCGAGGATGACCACGCCGATTGCAATCAGAATAATAGTTACCGGATCCATAATAATTCCTCCTGTAATTGATTCATTTCTTTGATTATTTGGGGAAACAGCGCTGGTTTACTGGACTTGCTTTGACGTTGGGACAACGATGAGCTTGACGCCTTCCACTCTGCGGACGCTGACAGAGGTACCGTCGGAAATACGCGTACCGTTTTCAGATCTCGCAGACCAGGGCAGCCCGTTCAGCTTGACGGTTCCGATGGCTTCCAGATTGTCAATGGTCTCCGTGACAATGCCCTCTTTGCCAATCACCGCATCCACGTTGGTACGAATCTTGTGGGGTTCTACGTACCGACGCAGGAAGGGCCGCAGCAGCAGGAGCATTGCGCCCGAAACCACGGCAAAAAGCAGTACCTGGACCCAGACCTGTGCGCCGAGCAGATAGGCGGCCAGAGCAGCCAGTGAGCCGACCACAAACCACAGGCTCACAAGGGCGACCGTCGCAAGCTCTATTGCCAGAAATATGCCCGCAAGAACGATCCAAAGAATATCCATCTTCGCTTCCTCCTTTCCAGATTATTTTACAGTGACTGCGCTGGCTTGTCAATGGAGAGTTTTGACGCAAATACGCCGGAACGCCTGAATTTCTCCTGCTATGCAAAAAACCCATGTGCAGGACAAATCCTTCACATGAGTCTCGCGTTTCAAGACAGCCCGACGGGACAAGCCCGCGTGATGACGATACTGCCTCCGCGGCGATTGCCGCGGTACTACTCCCTCAAGAGCGTGTTCACTTGTACCTTGTTTATACCACTGTTTGGAACGTTTGTCAAGTAGTTTTGAAAAAATATTTTCTTGACCTTCGCGGGATACGGGCCCGGCGGAAAACAAACGCCTGCTGTGGTGTTCCCGGCGGGCAGATGCAGGCTGCCGCCTGCGGTTTTTCAATGACTTCAAACGGCAATTTGAAAACACCGCAAATTGTCAATTCCCCCGTCTCCTGTTGCCTATTGCCTGTTCCCTATTTCCTATCCCCTATTGCCTGATGCCTTTCTCCCAGAAAGTCCGCGTTTTTCGGCAAACGCCAAATATTTTCTCTTGCCATTCGACAAATATTTCGGTATAATATAATGAAAATCGGATGCTTCAATTTTTGATTCCCGGAGTGCTTCTATGTCTGATCAATTTACCTTTTCCGTCCCCTGTCTCTTCGGTCTGGAGGGGCTGGTGGGGGACGAGCTGCGGCGGCTTTCCCTGGAAAACGTCCGGGTGGAAAACGGGCGCGTCCTCTTTGACGGAGGTGCGGAGGCCCTGGCCGCCGCTAATCTGCGGCTGCGGATGGGCGAACGGGTGCTGCTGCGGCTGGCCGCCTTTCCTGCCCGGAGCTTTGAGGAGCTCTTCCAGGGAGTGAAGGCCATTCCTTTGGAGGACTACATCCCCAGGGACGGCAAATTCCCGGTCAAGGGCCACTGCCTGAACTCCCAGCTCCACTCCGTCCCCGACTGTCAGGCCATCATCAAAAAGGCCGCCGTGGAGCGGCTGGGGAAGCACTACGGTCTGGGCTGGCTGCCGGAGACCGGGGCCCTCTATCAGCTCCAGTTCTCCATTATGAAGGACGTCTGCGAGGTCTTTTTGGACAGCACCGGGGCAGGCCTCCACAAGCGGGGCTACCGGGCCGTGGGCAACGACGCACCCCTGCGGGAGACCCTGGCCGCCGCCATGGTGACTCTGGCCCGGTATCGGGGCCGGGACTTCTTCTGGGACCCCTTCTGCGGCAGCGGCACCATCGTCATCGAGGCGGCCCTGATTGCCCTGAACCGGGCCCCGGGGCTGAACCGGAGCTTCTCCGCCCAGAGCTGGGGCTTTATCCCCGCAGCGGCCTGGGAGCAGGCCCGTCAGGAGGCCCTGGATCGGGAGTTCCGGGGAGAGTACCGCATCCTGGGCTCCGACATTGACCCGGACAGCCTGAACATCGCCATCTCCAACGCCAAGAAGGCGGGCGTGGGCAAGCTGATTCGCTTCGAGGAGATGGACGCCACCAAGCGGGACCTGCCCGCGGCCTCCGGCGTCATCGTCTGCAACCCGCCCTACGGGGAGCGGATGATGGAGCAGCGCAGCGCCCAGCGACTCTACCAGGCCCTGGGAAAGCATCTGCGCTTTGCCGACGGCTGGCAGAAATTCATCATCTCCTCCGAGCCGGAGTTTGAACACTATTTCGGCAGACGCGCCGACAAAAAACGGAAGCTCTATAACGGCATGATCCAGTGTAATCTGTTCCAGTACACGGAAAGCAGGCAGAAAACATGAAACATCTTTTTATCATCAACCCCGCAGCGGGAAAACACGACGGCAGCGCGGCGCTGAGCGCCTCCATCCACGAGTTTGGCAAGCAGCATGGTCTGGACTATGCCATCCGGATCTCCCGAAAATCGGGAGACTGCACCGCCGCCGCCCGGGAGGCCGCCGAAACCGGGGAAGAATACCGGGTTTATGCCTGCGGCGGCGACGGGACCCTCAATGAAGTGATCTGCGGCGCAGCCGGCGCCTCCAATCTGGCCGTGACCCACTATCCCTGCGGCTCCGGCAACGATTTTGTGAAAAACTTTTCCGACCCCAAGGCCTTTTCCGATATGGAGCGGCTGCTGGACCCGGAGGAAGCGCTGCTGGACCTGATCCAGGTGGGAGAAAACGATTTCAGTCTCTCCATCTGTTCCATCGGCATCGACGCCCGGATCGGCACCTCCATCCAGCGCTACAAGCACCTGCCCCTGGTGGGGGGCAACGGGGCCTACAACCTCTCCACGGTGGTGAACCTGATCAAGGGCATCCACCGGCATTACGTGGTGGAGGTCAACGGCAAGACCGTGGACGACCGCTTCACCCTGGTCTGCGTCTGCAACGGGCGCTTCTACGGCGGCGGCTATGAGCCCGTGCCGGAGGCCCGGCCCGATGATGGAAAGTTGGAGGTTCTGCTGGTGAAGAAGGTCTCCCGGCTCCAGGTAGCGAAGATTATCGGCAAGTACAAGGCCGGCCGCTTCGCGGAAATGCCCACAATTTTCTCCCATTTCACCACCGACCGGGTTCGCATTCGCTGCGACCGGGAGGAGGTCATCAATCTGGACGGCGAGGCCCGCTGGAGCAAGGATGTCATCATCCGCCTGGCCGAGCGCAAGCTGCGGTTCTTCTATCCCAAGGGCCTGCGGCTGGGCACGGTGTGACGCACCTCACAAAGCCATCATCCCCCGCGGCGCATGATTTTTACCAAAAACCATGCGCCGCGTTTCTTTTCGTTTCGTCATTTTCCCGAAAATATGATATACATTTCATCCTTGTTGATTTTTCAGGCTTTTCCATATATAATAAAGCGTAAAACCCAGGAGCAAGTTCCAACATCACTCATTTATTCAGACCGAAAAAGGAGAATTTGTCAAATGAGAACCATCGGAACCGTTGTTCGGGGCGTGCGTGCGCCCATCATCCGCCAGGGCGACGACATTGCCGCCATCACTGCCCAGTCCGTCCAGGAAGCCTGGAAGGAAGCGGGTATCACCCCCAGAGACCGGGATGTGGTCGCCGTCACTGAATCCGTGGTGGCCCGCTCCCAGGGGAATTATGCCACCATCCAACAGATCGCGGCCGACGTGAAAGCAAAAACCGGCGGCGGTGTCGTGGGGGTGGCTTTTCCTATTTTGAGCCGAAATCGCTTCTCCCTGCTGCTGAAGGGCATCTCCCTGGCCTGCAGGAAGGTCGTGCTTCTGCTCTCCTATCCCTCTGACGAGGTGGGCAATCATCTGGTGGACCTGGACCTGCTGGACGAGGCCGGGGTCAACCCCTATTCCGACACCCTGACCGTGGCCCAGTTCCGGGAGCACTTCGGACACATTCTCCATCCCTTCACCGGCGTGGACTACATCGACTTCTACACCGGCCTCATCGAAAGCGCCGGCGCGGAAGCGGAGATTCTGCTGGGCAACCGGATTCAGTCCCTGGTTCCCCTCTGCGACGCCGTCATCACCGCCGACATCCACTCCCGGGCCCGCTCCAAGCGGCTGCTGAAGGCCGCGGGCTGCAAGACCGTCCTGGGCCTCGACGACCTGATGACCGCCCCCGTGGAGGGCAGCGGCTACAACGAGACCTACGGTCTGCTGGGCTCCAACAAGGCCACCGAGGACAGCGTCAAGCTCTTCCCCCGGGACTGCACCGCCGTGGCGGAGCGGGTTTCCAAGCTCCTGTCTGAGGCCTCCGGCAAGCGGATTGAGGCCATGGTCTACGGCGACGGCGCCTTCAAGGACCCGGTGGGCAAGATCTGGGAGCTGGCGGACCCGGTGGTCAGCCCCGGCTACACCGAGGGTCTGGGCGGCACGCCCAACGAGCTAAAGCTCAAGTACCTGGCCGACAACGATTTCGGCGATCTCTCCGGCGAGGCCCTGCGGCAGGCTATTTCTGACCGGATTCGGGCCAAGACCGGCGAGAGCCTGGTGGGCAACATGGCCGCCCAGGGCACCACCCCCCGGCAGCTCACCGACCTGATTGGCTCCCTCTGCGACCTGACCTCCGGCTCCGGCGACAAGGGCACCCCCATCATCTATATCCAGGGCTACTTCGACAACTACACCAACGAATAATCCGGCCGCACCGCAGCGGATTAGACCCGATTGGCTCTGCCAGAAAGGAACTGCCATGCTGATTCGAAACGACAAAGAAGACATCAAGTACGTCATGTTTACCCGGGAGCAGATTGCCGCCCGGTGCAAAGAACTGGGCAAGGAGCTGACGGAAAAATTCAAGGGTGAGACTCCTTTGATGATCTGCGTGCTCCGGGGTGCCGCCTTCTTCTTCACGGACCTTTGCCGGGAGATGGACTGTCTGATGGACATGGACTTCATCGCCGCCTCCTCCTACTTCAACGGCACCAAGTCCACCGGCACCGTCCGGCTGGTGAAGGACTCCAACATCGATATGTCCGGCCGCCACGTCATCATCGTGGAGGACATCATCGACTCCGGCCTGACCCTGGAATACCTGGTCAAGCTCTTCTCCACCCGCAACCCCAAGTCCATCACCACCGTAACCCTGCTGGACAAGAAGGTCAACAAGCCCGACCGCTTCCATGTGGATTACTACGGCTTCAAGATTCCCGACGAGTTTGTGGTGGGCTTCGGCCTGGACTACGCCGACTACTACCGCAACCTCCCCTACATCGGCGTGCTGAAGGAAGAGTGCTATCAATAGGCAGCAGGAGACGGGAGAGAAATTGACAATCGACAGTTGAGAATTGACAATTTGCGGTGTTTTCAAATTGCCGTTTGAAAACATGAAAAATGAAAAGCGGCGGCCCGCCCCCATTCGGAATAAACGCAATTTGCCCCGGGCAAATCAAAGCCTTTCCCTTGCGGGGACACAACAGTCCGGGGGACTGCTGTGGATTTTATCGCCAGTGCGGCAGCTATGCTGACGCAGCCGGCAACCTTCAGCGCTGACGGATGCGGTGGTGCTTCATTACGAATCCGTTTGCAGCCGGGAACCGGGCAACACCCCTCCACCGGCTTCGCCGGTCCCCCTCCCCTTGGCAGGGGAGCTTTGGCCGCCCCTGCGGGGAACGGCGGCCTGGGGTCAGGCCGCCCTACTGAACCCTGAACTCTGAACCAAAAGGAGACCAACATGGACAAGCTGAAGCAGCGCATTATCTCCGAGGGCAAGATTCTCCCCGGAGGCATCGTCAAAATCGACGGTTTTTTGAACCACCGGGTAGACTGCGCCTTTATGGGGGAGCTGGCGGACGAATTTGCCGGAATCTTTGACCTTTCCCAAGTGGACGTGGTGCTCACCGCCGAGGCCAGCGGCATCGCCCTGGCTTCCGTCTGCGCCTACCGCTGGGGCAAGCCCATGATCTTCGCCAAAAAGGCCAAGTCCGACAACATCGAGGGCGGCCTCTACAAGAGCGAGATTATGTCCTACACCTACAAGAAAAAGGTCACTCTGATTGTCTCCAAGCAGTGGCTGACCCCCGGCACCCGGGTTTTGATCATCGACGACTTCATGGCCCGGGGCGAGGCTGCCCGGGGTCTGTGCGAGCTGGTGACGGAAGCCGGCGCGGAGCTGGTGGGCGTGGGCATCGCCGTGGAAAAGGGCTTCCAGGGAGGCGGCGACCGCCTCCGGGAAATGGGCGTCAACTACCATGCCCTGGCCGTCATTGAATCCGCCGAACCGGATCACATTACATTTCGCGCGTGATCGCTCCCGGGCGGCTTGCGGCGGCCCGCCGCGGCGCGAAGCCCCCGTT
>JAGABH010000124.1 GCA_017614755.1 Oscillospiraceae bacterium | reverse complement strand
GTGCGCCGTTATTTTGCCTTAAATCGTTACAGATTGTACTGATCGAGGTCATCGTTCTCCATGTTGAGCTCCGCCACCCGGCGGATTTCAGGCTCTGCGTCCAGGAACGCCTTGACCACCTGGGGGTCGAAGTGGGTGCCGGTACCGTCCCGGATGATCTGCAGAGACTTCTCAACGGAATAAGGCCCCTTATAGCTTCGCCGGGAGATCAGGGCGTCAAACACATCCGCCACCGCCATAACCCGGGCGGAAAGCGGAATTTCCTCCCCTTTGAGTCCCCTGGGATAGCCCAGGCCGTTCCACTTTTCGTGGTGGTAGGCGGCCAGCTTCTTTGCCTCATTCAGGTAGTCGGACTCCTCGTGCATGGTGTTGATGACCCGGTTGATGATTACCTCGCCGGAGGCGGCGTGGGTCTTCATCACGGCGAATTCCTCATCGGTCAGCTTTCCCGGCTTGTTGAGGATGGTATCGGAGATGGTGATCTTGCCCACGTCGTGGAGAGGTGCGGAATGGACCACATCGTAGATGTAGGAATCCGTCAGCTTGTCGGCGTAGATGCCCTCCTTCTTCATCTGCTCCAGGATAATCGCCACGTAGGCCGAGGTTTTCTTAACGTGGTCGCCGGTATTTTGGTCCCGGCTCTCCACCATGTCTGCCAGCACCAGGATCAGGCCGTTTTGCAGCTTGGTAATCTGGTCGCTCTTATGCTGGACCTCATCGATATAGGCCATCATATCGGCCGTGGTTTTCCGATAGGCGTTATAGAGATTTTCAATCTCATCGCCGGACGTGATGCTCAGCTCCTCCACCATGCTCCGGCTCTTGACCCGGGCCTCCGGGGTATCATAGCTGAACCGGTTGGCGGCGTCGGCAATGGTGTTGACGGGCTGAATGATAAACAGCCGCATCAGCCAGATGGAATGGACGATAATCAAGAACAGGAAGCCGATAAACAGGGAGATCAGCTTGGCCAGGAAGGCAATCTCCTCCGCCCGCATATTGTCCATGGACAGGTCCACAATGGCATAGCACAAAAGTTCCCCCTCGGCATCCAGGACCGGGCGGTAGACCGACAGCAGCCAGCCGTATTCGTCCTCGGTAATATCCGGCGGAATCTCCTCCCCCGCCAGAAAACGGTCGACATATTTCGCCACGGTTTCGTCAAATTCGATCAGGTCTCCGGGGTTGTCTGCCTCCACATCGGGAACATCCATATCGTAGACCACCAGGCAGCCGTCCGCCCGAACCCGATAGGCGTAGATGTACTTGACCTCCGGAGAGGATTCCAACACATTGTCCAGCTCCTCTACCATTTCCCGATAGCTCACGGCCTCTCTGCCCTTGGCCAGCAGATCCTCCACGTGCTCCTCATCCAACATTCCCGCCAGAATGGCCGTGACTACTCCGCCCTTGTCTTCATATTCGCGAATGGCGGAATTGTGATATTGAATAATGCTGACTGCCACAGCGCCGGAAATGGCAACGGTGAGGGAAAGGGAAACCGCCAGAGACGCCTTGACGCTCAGAGACAGGCGCTTGCGCGTGGTTCGACCCTCGGTCTTCGGGCTTCTGCGCAGATACCAGCTCTGCCTGCGGAATTCCAACAGCCAATTCTTCGGAACCGCCAAATACAGCAGGACACTGGCAGCAGTGACTGCCGCCTTGTCCACCAGGTCCACCAAAAAGGTGGCCAGCATATTGGAGGAAAAATAGCCCATAGACAGGCTTTCGCGAATCCTTGCCGCCAGGTCTACCGCATAGCCCTCGCCGAAGTCCCGGCCGTAGATCAGCCAGGTCAATGCGCCGCCCCCCACGCCGCCAATCAGCGCAAAAATCAGAACCGACAGCAGAATGTGGGGAAACCGGTTCAGCATCCGCTTTCTGACGCATTCCACAGCGGCAGACGCAATCAGGATGCTGATAACAGAATAGTACATGGAGGTGGTGTCGTTGAGTCCATTGAGGATATTGGAGAAGAATCCCACCGTGATACAGGGAACGACGCCCCCCGTCAGCGCGGTCAGAATTGTGCCGATATTGTCCAGGTACAGAGGAAGCCCCAGCATCGTATTCAGAAGCCGACCCAGGAAGTTCAGCCCAACGCCTGCCGCAATGGTACACAGCAGCAGCACCAGGCTCTCCGTGCGGCTGGATTTCTTACGCAGGACCATATCGCACCTCCTCACAGGATCATTTTGCGATCTCTTACACAGCTTATTGTACAAAAAAGCAAGTAAAATGTCAACCGTTCTGCACAATTTGAACAAACAGATACCAAGCAGCGCAAAGATTTGAGAAAAAATGGCACCCGGTTCACGGCTCAAAACAACTGTGAACAGGCGCTTGGGAATAATATTTATTAAATACGTATTATTCTTCACTATTTTTGCCTGGGCGTTCAGCAATTCCTTTATTTTCCCAAACATTGTATTTTGTCCAAAGGAATAATCATAAATTTTTTGGAAAAATTGCCGCATCAGGGATTGTAAATATTCACCTTTTCTGCTATGATGTGGTTGTTGAGCTGTTTTCCCTGGAGAAAGGAGGAAAACCCGTGGAAAAGTACTGTTTTCCCGATGCGGAGCGAAGCCGCCTGGAGGCGTCCTGCGTCCCGCTGGGCGTCTACCAATTTCTGGGCGGCCGGGTAGTGACTCTGATTCTGTCGGATGGCTTCTGCGAGCTGTTCGGGTACGATGACCGGGGCAAGGCCTATTATGACATGGACCGGGATATGTATCGGGACACCCACCCGGATGACGCTGCCAGAATCTCCGAGGCTGCCTACCGCTTTGCCACAGAAGGCGGGAAGTATGACGAAATCTACCGCACCAAAATCACAGACAGCTCCGATTATCGGATTGTCCACGCCCAAGGCAGGCATATCCGCACCGAATCCGGCGCAAGGCTTGCCTACATCTGGTATGTTGACGAAGGCGCCTACGGCCCGGTCCCGGCTGTCGCCGACTCAGAGCTGAATCTCGCCCTGAGCCAGGCTCTCCGGGAGGAGAGCGCGAAACGGGCCAGCAAATACGACTACCTCACCGGCCTGCCCAGCATGACGCGTTTTTTTGAACTCGGCTCAGCCCGGCTGGAAGCCATCCAGGCCCAAGGCGGCAGCCCTGCCCTGGTCTTTCTGGACCTGCATGGGATGAAATACTACAACCAGAAGAATGGCTTTGCCGCGGGAGACAAACTCCTGCAAGCCTTCGCCAGGGTTTTGGCGGAGCATTTCGGCAGCGAGGATTGCAGCCGCTTCGGTCAGGATCACTTTGCGGTAGTCACCGGCGAGCACGGACTGGAACTGATCCTGCGCCAGATATTCACGGAATGCGCCGGCCTCCTGGATGGGCTGACGCTTCCGGTTCACGCAGGCATCTATCTGCTCCGGACGGAGAACGTGAGCATCAGTGTCGCCTGCGACCGGGCAAAGATTGCCTGCGACGCCATGCGGGGCCGCTATTCCTCCTGCTTCAGCTATTTCAACCTCTGTATGCGGGACAGCGAAGACCTGCGACAGTATGTGATTGCCAGTTTGGACAAGGCCATCGCGGAAAAATGGATTCAAGTCTACTATCAGCCCATTGTCCGGGCCGTCAGCGGAAGGGTGTGCCATGAGGAGGCCCTCGCCCGCTGGATCGACCCCGACAAGGGGCTGCTTTCGCCCTTAGACATTATCCCATGCCTGGAAGACTCCGGCCTTATCTACAAGCTGGATCTTTTCATTCTCGACCAGGTTTTGATTAAGCTGAAGCTCCAGGCCGGGGCTGGACTCCATCTCGTGCCCCAATCCATCAACCTCTCCCGCTCCGATTTCGACGCCTGCGACATGGTAGAAGAGATCCGGGCCCGGGTGGATGCTTCGGGTCTACCCCGGAAGCTGGTGTGCGTGGAGATTACGGAAAGCATCATCGGCAGCGATTTGGAGTTTATGAAGACCCAGGTTCAGCGATTCCAGCGCCTTGGCTTCTCTGTCTGGATGGACGACTTCGGCAGCGGCTATTCCTCCCTGGATTTTTTGGAAAGCATCTCCTTTGACCTGATAAAATTCGATATGCACTTTTTGCGGAAGCTGAATGACGGAGACAACAGCAAGATTATTCTGACCCAACTGGTCCGCATGGCCGCCGCGCTGAATGTGGACACCGTCTGCGAGGGCGTGGAGACAAAAGAGCAGGCAGACTTTTTGAAGGAGATTGGCTGTTCCAAGCTCCAGGGATATTATTTTACCAAGCCGATTCCTCTGAAAGAGATTCTGGAGCGAAACCTCAAGGGCACCCAAATAGGCTTTGAGGACCCCGCGGAAACGGAGTTCTTTGACGCCATCGGTCGGGCAAACCTGTTCGACATGACGCTGCTCTCCGGCGAAGACGCCAAATCCTTCCAAAACTTCTTCAATTCTCTGCCCACGGGGATCATGGAATACAGGGACGGCTCGGTGCGGTTTGTCCGCTGCAACCGCTCCTTCCGGGATTACATGAACCGCTTTTATCACATCAGCATCTCAGATACGGAAACCGAATACGACCCCGCCCCCTTTGGCGGCGACGCCGCGCTTATGGAGCATATCCGGGACTGCTGTGCCAACCGGAACCGCTTGTATATCGATTCCAGGCTGCCCGACCGCTCCACCGCCCACTGTGCCATGCGCTGGATCGGCGCAGATCCCGTCACCGGGGGCTCCGCCGTGGCGCTGGTGGTCGTTTCCGTTTCTCCGCCGGATCTGGGCGCCAATTACGCCAACATCGCCCGGGCTCTGGCGGCAAACTACTTTAACCTGTTCTACGTCAATTTGGAAACCGAAGACTTTATCGAGTATTCCTCCTCCGTAGGCAAGGATAATCTGGCCGTAGAGCGCCACGGGGCTGACTTCTTCGCCGCCGCCCGCAGGGACGCCCTCACCGCCCTGTATCACGAAGATCAGGCCGCCTTTGTGAAAGCCTTTACCAAGGAGAATATCCTGTTGCAGTTGGAGCGGCAGGGCACGTTCACTCTGACCTACCGGATCATTAAAAACGGCGCTCCGGTCTATGTGTCCATGAAGGTCATGCACATGGACTCCGATGGCAACTACCTCATCATCGGTGTGGGCAGCATCGACTTCCAGATGAAGGAAACAGAGCGATTGAATCGCATCCGCGACAATGAAATCACCTACGCCCGAATCCGGGCCATCTCCGGGGACTATATCTGCCTCTATACCATAGACCCCGCCAGCGGACAATATGTGGAATACAGCGCCTCCAGCGACTACGCGGGGCTGGGTCTGTCCAAGACCGGAAACGACTTCTTTGCCGATGCCCTGGCAAACGGTTCCAAGCACATTCAGCGGGAGGACTACCCCCTGTATCAGAACTTGATGCAGCGGGAAACCGTCTTCCGGGATATCCGCGAGCGCGGCCTGTTCAGTCTGGGCTACCGTCTGCTTATCAACGGAAAGCCCCAGCCGGTCCGCCTGCGGGCGGGATTGGTCAAGGAAAGCGACGGCGAGAAGCTGATTGTGGGCGTGGCGAGAGCCGGCACGTAACGCACGAAAAAGAGACCGGCCCGTGGCGGGCCGGTCTTCTTGCTGCGCAGATTACGCCAGGGCGGCGGTGATAAGGGCCATCTTGTAGACCTCGTCGGCGTTGCAGCCGCGGCTCAGGTCGTTGATGGGGGCGTTCAGGCCCTGGAGAATGGGGCCGTAGGCGGCGAAGCCGCCCAGACGCTGGGCGATCTTATAGCCGATGTTGCCGGCCTCAATGTTGGGGAAGATGAAGGTGTTGGCATAGCCTGCCACCTTGCTGCCGGGGAACTTCAGCTGACCCACCGTGGGAGACACGGCGGCGTCAAACTGCATCTCGCCGTCGATGGCCAGCTCGGGCGCCAGCTCCTTGGCCTTCTCGGTGGCAGCCTGGGACAGGGCGACGGTGCCGCCCTTGCCGGAGCCCTTGGTGGAGAAGCTCAGAACCGCGACCTTGGGATCAATGCCGAAGACCTTGGCGGTCTTGGCGGTCTCGATGGCCACCTCAGCCAGCTTTTCCGCGGCGGTGAAGGTCACGTTGCCGTCCTTGTCCACGGTGTCCTGATAGTCGATGTTGATGGCGCAGTCGCCCATGGCCAGCAGCTCCTGCTTGCCGTCCTTGCCATCCCGGGCCATAATGAAGCAGGAGGATACCAGGTGCGCGCCCTTCTTGGTCTTGACCAGCTGCAGGGCGGGACGGACCGTGTCGGCAGTGGAGTAGGTGGCGCCGCCCAGCAGGGAGTCGGCGTAGCCCATCTTGACCAGCATGGTGCCGAAGTAGTTGCCCTTC
>JAGABH010000123.1 GCA_017614755.1 Oscillospiraceae bacterium | reverse complement strand
TGCGCGGGATCGCGCAGCGGCCTTATTGTATGCATTATTCAGTCTTCAGTATTCTTTCCTGCAGGCCCGGCGGCTTTTTTCACGCCGCCGTGAGAACCCCGTCTTTCATCCGCAGGACCAGGTCGGCGGTATCCGCCACCTCCGGGTCGTGGGTGACCACGATGACGCAGCGGCCCTCCTCGTGGGCCAGGCGGCGGAGGATCTCCATGACGATGCGGGTGTTCTCCCCGTCCAGGTTTCCCGTGGGTTCGTCCGCCAGGAGTACGGGAGCGCCGGAGCACAGGCTCCGGGCAATGGCCACTCTCTGCTGCTCGCCCCCGGAGAGGGCGGAGGGGAAGCGTTTATGCTTGCTCTCCTCGATACCTACCTTTACCAGGGCTTCCGCAGCCCTGATTCTGGCTTGGTTCTCCGGGATGCCCTGCATCTCCATAGGGAGGCACACGATTCTATTTGAGATAGAAGATATTTCTCCCTGTCTCCTTAGCCGATAAAGCCATCTTTTGAATCCCGCAGACTCTTGATATACTCCATATCAGTTTCAGAGATTGTCGCGTAATGACGTACTACTTCAACAACTTTCCCAGCATCATTGTCCAATGAAAACGTTTCGTAAAAGAGAATATTGTTATTGTATGAGTAGTAGAACGGGTATTCTTCATCAGACAGGCCAAAATAACCATCAACTAACAAATCCTCAGTGCCAACAGCATCAGCACTCCAATTGCTGACATTTTTCACGATACTATTTATTCTGTCGATTTCATCAATGCTTGCAGAGTGCTCGCGATTAAAGAAGATGTTTTTTTCAATTTTAAATTCTGTTTGTTGAATAATGACAGGTTCTTTGAAAACACATAAGGTGACAGATTGCACCTCTGATACTTGGGAGTCGTTTTCTTGCGGAGCAGTTTCTTGTGGAGAAGCAGGTTTTTTGTCAGCACAGCCAACCAGAACGATTGCCAAAATCAGAATCAAGCCTAGAACTAAAACTCTCTTTTTCATTTTGAAATACCTCCTTTTCGGCGAATAAGCCTCGGTTTTCAAACTCAGCGTACAATTTGACGTCGCGTCAATGTCAATAGGAAAATGTAAATTTCCTGGATTTTTCGTAAGAACAGGTCCTTTTTCTTGTTTTACGCCGCCGTCAGCACACCGTCCTTCATCCGCAGGACCAGGTCGGCGGTATCCGCCACCTCCGGGTCGTGAGTGACCACGATGACGCAGCGGCCTTCCTCGTGGGCCAGGCGGCGGAGGATATCCATGACGATCCGGGTGTTCTCCCCATCCAGGTTTCCCGTGGGCTCGTCCGCCAGGAGGACGGGCGCGCCGCTGCACAGGCTCCGGGCTATGGCCACCCGCTGCTGCTCCCCACCGGAGAGAGCGGAGGGGAAACGCTTGTGCTTGCTCTCCTCAATGCCCACCTTTACCAGAGCTTCCGCCGCCCTAATCCGGGCTTCATTCTCCGGAATGCCCTGCATTTCCATGGGGAGGCAGACGTTCTCCCGGACGGTCAAAAGTGGCAGGAGACAGAAGGCCTGGAAAATGATGCTGACCCCCTCCCGGCGGTACTTGTCCAGGTCCAGGGATTTCAGGTTATCTTCCCCCAGGACCACGTCCCCCTCCCCGGGGATATCCAGCCCCGCCAGCATGCTCAGCAGGGTGCTCTTCCCGCTGCCGCTGGGACCGACTACTGCGTACAGCTTGCCGGCCTCGAAGCCATAGGTCGCATTTTTCACCACCGGGGCCGCGCCGCCGGGATAGGTGTAACTGACGTTTTCAAGAGTAAGTGCATTCATCTTCACAGTCTCCTTTTTGATCATCAATATACAGCGGTTTCTTCTGCGCTATTGCCTCGACTTTACCCTCTTCAACAGGTTCTGCGGGAACAGCAAAACAGTTGTCCACACAGAATAAATAGGGCAATGCATACCAGAGCAAACGATTAAACCACGAATTCAATGAACGATGTGTTCCTGTTTTGCGGGCAGTCTCAACTTTATGAAACATACTATTTTATTCCTTCGCCTGCAGTTGGGCCAGCACATGCTTCTGGGCACAGATCCAGGCAAAAACGCCGGAACCAACGGCGCAGGCGGCCAGATGGGCGGCAACGTAGACAGCAAAGGGTACGATCACCGAACTCAACTCCGGGTGCAGAACCACCAGCATCATAGCGATACCCAGCACCAGCCCCGACAAGGCACAGAGCACCTGGGACAGGGTGTATAGGATGATACAATCCTTAACCCGTACTCCCAAGGCCCGGAGGATGCTGATTTCCTTAGAGGAATGGAGCACGATCAGCCCGGGCAGGACGCCCCCCAGGAGCAGGGCCGCGGCCACCACCAAGGGGTACAGGGATTCGATGAGTCGGTGGATCTGATAAATGCGGTCTGCGTAGGAGGTGTCCATAGTGAGCTTCACCGCAGTCTGGTTTTTGTCCAGTTGGTCTTTCACATAGTCCGAGAATGCCGCAGTCTGATGGTAGTCAGTCAGCGTGTATTCTGCGATATCCAGTTCCAGCTTCGGCACCAAAAATCGAACCTTCCACTGAGCATCTGTTGACAGGAATACAGTCCGATTATCCGTATTGGATTGGATGATCCCCACCACCTGGAAGAAGGGGCGTCGAGCGTCCCGCCGCTCCATATCCGTTTCTCCGGGCTTCAGGGGATCGAGGCCAAGAGCGGTAACATTGTTCCACCAGTTCATTTCGTTCAGGCGTACATTATCTCCCAGGCTAACGCCCAAGGCTTTTGCGTGGGAGGCATACATGACCAGAACTTTCTCGTCCGTATGCAAGGCTTTCTCTTCATCCCAGCCGGTAAGCCATGCCACCGGCTCCGTGACCCGTCTATCCAAACTGTTTGTCAGGATGACCACAGAGGGCTCCATCTCGATCATTCCATCCTGAGCCACATATTCATAATAGGGATCCCGTACATAGCCAGACTCCGCGATCTTCACCGCCCGCTCATAGCTTAACCCGCCGGAGAGCACAGGCTTCACTTCGATATTCTGATATGCTTCGGCGTAGATTCCCCGAAGAACGGTTACCAATCCGAAGGCAAAGGCCAGAAGGGCTGCCAGGA
>JAGABH010000122.1 GCA_017614755.1 Oscillospiraceae bacterium | reverse complement strand
CTCGGTGACGGGCTCCGGGGGCTGGCTCTCACTCCGGAACACCGGCGCGGCCAGCAGAGTCAGCTTTGCGCCGCGGCCGGGCAGGACGGAGAGACCCTGGGCGCGGGTTTGACCGGAGGCGGCAGGGGGAATCGTGTAGTATTCCCCAAAGTAGCGCTTGTAGGAGCGCTGGGCCCTGTCCAGCTCGTCCTGGGCCTTTTGGATGTCGATGGACTTTTGCTGCAGCTCCAGCTCCGAAAGGGTGGTGTTGAAGCGGATCAGGGGGTCGCCCTTTTGCACCCGGTCCCCTTCGAACACCAGAATCTCCGTGACCTCCTGGGTGGGGGAGAGATAGACGGGCTGCAAGCGGTCTGTCTGCACCTGGCCGTTGAAATAGCTGCCCGGATCGTAATATCCGTAGTCGTCCATGGAGATATCCCGCACGGCGTAGACTTTGGCGGGCTCCCGGTTGGCCCGGAGAATCCCGTAGGTTCCGAACACGGCTCCCGCCGCCAGAGCGGGGATCAAAATCGCCAGGACCCATTTTTTCTTCTTGCTCATAGGAACGCCTCCCCCGGAACGGAAAGACGTCCGTCCCGAATATGATAGACTGTTCTGGCCCGGTCCGCGATGGAGGGCTCGTGGGTAATCATAATGATGGTGCTGCCCGCCTCGTTGATCTGGTCAAAGAGCTCCATGATCTGTTCGCCGGAGGCGGTGTCCAGGGCGCCGGTTGGCTCGTCCGCCAGCAGCAGGGCAGGCCGTCCGGCCATGGCCCGGGCGATGGCGACCCGCTGGCACTGACCGCCGGAGAGCTGATTGGGCAGGAACTTCATCCGATCCTCCAATCCCACCCCCCGCAGGGCCTCCCGGGCCCGTTCCAGCCGTTCTTTTCTGGATACTCCCGCATACATCAGGGGCAGAGCCACGTTTTCCAGGGCGCTGAGGCCGGGCATGAGATAGAAGCTCTGGAAGACGAAGCCCAGGTATCTGTTGCGCAGCTCCGCCAGGGCGTTGTCCTTCTTGGCGGATACGTCCTCTCCCTCCAGGAGATAGGAGCCGGCGCTGGGCTTGTCCAGGCAGCCGATGAGATTCATCAGGGTGGTTTTCCCAGAGCCCGAGGGCCCCATAATGGCAAGATAGTCTCCCTTCTCCACCGACAGGCAGATGTCATGGAGCACCGGGACCTCAGTTTTGCCCCGGTAGTAGCTCTTGCAGATATTTTCCATGCGCAAAATCATCCCGCGGCGCCTCCTGTCGCGTCCTTGCCCTCCTGGGTGGGGGCGGAGAAGTCTCCCTCCCCCCCTGCGGGGACGATGGCGCCGCCGTAGATGACCTTGTCGCCGGATTCTTCGCTGCCGACGCCGGCCCCGTCATAGATGATGCCGGCCTCCTCGCCCTCGCCGGGCATGACGCCGAATTCGCCGTCCTTGTAGGCGCCGTCGTCGACGGCGGCCTTGCCGCCCTCATCGCCGAAGTTCATGGTGCCCTCGGGGACGTCAAAGTCGCTCTCGCTGTAGAAGACCACCGGGGCCCCTTCCTTGCAGTTGTCGCCCGGGGTTGCCAGATAGTCCTGTAGGCTCACGCCCGCCAGCACCTCCCAGCAGTCCATGTCTGCGTCGTATTCTCCCAGCTCCAGGCTGCGCTTTTCCAGCTTTTCATCGGCGGTGGCGGCCCAGACCCAGGGCTTGTCGCTGTCCGCGTCGCAGATGCACCAGGCGGGAAGCTGGAGTTTGTCCGCGGGACCGGTGTGGATGCCGGGCTCGATGTAGACGTGCTGCCCCAGCATCAGACCCTCGTCACTGTCCAGGGTCACGTAGAAGGAATACTTGGAGCTGGTGCTCATTTCGTCCTTCCCCCCGCCGTAGTAGTAATAGCCGCCATCCTGCTGGACGGGGTTATCGTAGTCGATGGTCTCCACCACGCCGGTCCAGAGGCTGTCGTCCATTCGGGAGCGGATGGTGACGGGGGTGCCCACGTCCAGAACGCCGGCGTTCTGTTCGTTGATGGTGCCCTTGATCCGGAAGGTTTCGGTCTGCTGGATGGTCAGGAAGGGAAGGGGCTCGCCCCGCTCGTCGGCGCCGCCGTTTTCGTTGATGGACTTGATCCGTCCGGAGGCCGGGGACAGAACCCGGTCGTTCTCCAAGAGGGCTTCCATCCGTTCAATTTCCTTCTCTTTGGCGGTGATGTCCAGGCCCGCCTTGGTCACGTCGATCTGAAGCTCCTGAATTTGGAGGGTGTAACCCAGCTGTTCCTCGCTCCTGGCCCTCTCCTTTTCTTTTTCCAGGGTTTCGATCTGGCTGGATTTGGTGTCCCGGGCGGCCTTGAGCTGTTCCAGCTCCAGCCGGAGGGTGTCCAGATCCAAAGACATGGTCTCAATGTCGTAGGTGAGCAGAATCTGGCCCTCCTCCACCGTGTCGCCCACGGAAACCAGCAGCTCCTTGACCCGAAGCTTCTCGTCCTTCTCCACCCGGATGCTCTCGCCCGCATCCACAATACCGGCGAAGCGTTCCGCCAGCCCCACGGAGCCAATGCCGGTAATCAGGCCCACAGACTGGACGGAGACAGTCTCCTGGGCCTTGTCCTCACCGCAGGCACAGAGCCCCAGACAGAGGGCCAGACTCAGCAGCCCGCTCAAGATACGTTTTGTTTTCATGTTGTTTCCTCCGTTTCCGACGGCCGCATCCGGCCGGGGTTAATTTTATCTCGCTATCCCTTATAGACGAAAAAAATCCGAAAATGTTTTGACATTTCCGGATTTTTTTTATTCTTTTTTTCAGAGCGCCCGGTTCGCAATGGCTTCCGGCCCCGCAGGGGCGTCCAAAGCTCCCCTGCCAAGGGGAGGGGGACCGGCGAAGCCGGTGGAGGGGTGTTGCCCGCTTTCCGGCGGCAAATCGCGTTCGTTCCGAGCGCCGGGACGCTCCCCCCGGGGGGACGGGGATACGGATTCTTCGCTGCGCTCAGAATGACAGACGGGACACCTCTGCCTGCTGGCCGCCGCCCGCGAGCTGCCGCGGATCAATCTCAGTCGTCCATCCCGTTTTTGAAGCGTTCGATCATCTCTCCCGTGAGGCTGATGCCGGAATAATCCCCGGGAATCTCCTCCCGGCGATACCAGCCCGCCTCGGAGAGCTCGCTCTGCTGGATGGTGATTTCGTCGCTGCCCTCCAGCTCGCAGCGGAAGCCGAAGAGCAGGCTGTCGGTAAAGACCCAGGGCTGGGACTTGTAATACCGCAGGTTTTTCACCCGTAGCCCCGTCTCTTCCAAAACCTCCCGGCGCACCGTGTCCTCGATGGACTCTCCGATCTCCGCGAAGCCTGCCACCAGGGCATAACGCTTGAAGGCCCGACCCTGGTATTTGGTCAGCAGCAGCCGGTCCCCGTGGGTGACGGCCACGATCACCGCCGGGCAGATTTTGGGATAGACCGTCAGGCCGCAGTCCGGGCAGACCCGGGCCCGCTCGGTGTCGCTGTCCGTCATGGGCTTGCCGCAGCGGCCGCAGAAGCGGGTGGCCCCGTACCAGCGGTGGAGACTCTCGCTGACCGCCGCCGCGAATACCGCATCCTTGGGACCCAGGTTCCGGTACTCCTTAGATTGTACCCACCAAAGCCTTCCCCCTTGGGGGAAGCTGCCCCGGTGCGCACACTGGGCCGGATGCGGGGCGTCCGGAAGCCTGTCTGCTGTCTCGGGACCCGTACCCTCCTCCCATTGGGCGAGGAAATAGGTTTCTTCTCCCAAAGTAAACGCATAGCGCCATTCCAGCCCCCGGGCGGCAGGGGAGAGCTGGCCGAAGCGGGGAAAAGCGAGCCGGCCGTCGGTCAGCTCGGCCAGAATCCCGTCCTCCCGGCGGATCAGAGCGACGCTGTCCGCCGACGGCTCCGCCCTCCGCCAGGCGTTGTCATATCGAATGTCCAGGTCTTGAAACATGGCGTGACCTCCTTGGAGTATGGTTCAGGGTTCAGTAGGGCGGCCACCTGTGCCCTTCATGGGTAGACCGCTGGTCGCCGTGGTTCAGGGTTCAGAGCTCAGGGTTCGGAGCATGTAGGGGCCGAACTTGAAAAGTCACGAAGTATGCCCACATCGGCCCGCCGGTTCAGAGCCCGCAGGAGCGGCGCTTATCCGCAAGAACGTGCGTTTCTTTTCGTCACCCCGCCGTTTGGGTCATTATATCCCGATCCAGCCGGAAATGCAACCGTATTTTCCCGGCTTGCCTGTGGAATATCATGTGGAAATCCGGTGGATTTCCGGTGGAAGGACTGTGGATAGGCTGTGGAAAACATGGTTTTTCAGGATACTTTTTGTGAAAAAACACATATTCAAAGGCAAAAACCGGCCCTTTTTGCCGCTTTTTTTCAAACAAGCTGCCGGGGCAGGGGAGTCCCCGGGCGGGGTTCAAATCCCAAGCGCCGGAGCTTGATCTCTCGTCTTCCGTTTCCCGGGAAATGTTTGAAAATGCTGTTCGAAAGGTGTCCTGCTCTGCTGAGAACAATTCCGGAATCTCCGGCGGCTTTTTTCAAAAATTTTTAAAATTTGCACTTTTTGGAGCAACACGTATCTTGACAAAATGATAACGCTGTGGTATAATTGAAGTATCTTAAAAGAGTGCTGTTGGCGTTGCCGCAGCCGGAAAGGGGAGCATGAACATGAAACAGAGAATGGAACCGGAAATCAACGCCTGTGCCGTCGGGGCCGCCTCGGCTATCGGGGGGGACGGAACCCTGCGTCGGAAGCAGTTCACCTTCTACGACTCGTTTTTCAAGGCGGTGAGCAGCCTGCCCCGAAGCCGCCAGCTGGAGACCTATCAGGCCATTGCGGCCTATGCGCTCTATGGGGTGGAGCCGGAGCTCACGGGCAGCGCCCGGAGTGTCTTTGACGTAATCCGTCCCATCCTGGACGCGAGCCGCACCAAGGCCGAAGCGAGGATCAGGAAGCAGGTAACAGGTGACAACTGGCAATAGGTTCAGAGTTCAGGGTTCAGAGTTCAATATACAGAGTCCGTGGCGCGGGCAATCTGCGCGCCGTTCCTCCGTAGGGGCGGATGCCTGCATCCGTCCGCCGGTTTGGGGGTTGACCCTTCGCCCCGTTGGTTCTTGCTTCCACTGGGGTGTACAAGTGTAAGGCTAAGCGTAAGATTAAGCGTAAGGTTAAGCGAAAGTGAAAGCGTAAGGAAAAGTGAAAGCGTAAGCGAAAGCGAAAGAATAAGCTTTTCTCTCCGAGAGAAAAGAGAGAACGAAGCCGGCGGCAACCGGGAACCGGGCGCGCACTTTGCGCCCCGACGGGTTCTGAATTACGGACCTGGAGCCTCGGGCGGGCGGCCTGGCCCCGGGCCGCCCTACGGGCGGAAGCCCCCGGTCAAAGCTATGAGTTTTTCTTCTCGCGGCCATTACCTTTTTTCCACTTCTTTCATAAAAAATATCTATTTTCCGCTTTACTTTCCTTGGGTTATCTGGTAAAATACGATAGTACTATGGACGCAGTGCGTCCGGTAACGACCATTTGCTATTACGATTTAGGAGGTAAGTTGCATCAAATGGCTTGTAAAGTAACAACGGTTCCCTTCCGTGGCACGAAGGAACAAGAAGAAAAGCTGCTGGCCGTGATCGCGGAGCTCCGGGACACCCCGGGCGCCCTCATGCCCATCATGCAGAAAGCCCAGGACATCTATGGCTACCTGCCCATCGAGGTCCAGACCATCATCGCAGATCAGATGAACGTTCCCCTGGAGAAGATCTACGGCATCGCCACCTTCTATGCGCAGTTCGCGCTGGCGCCCAAGGGCCAGTACCGGATCTCCGTCTGCCTCGGCACTGCCTGCTACGTCAAGGGCTCCCAGGCCGTGTTTGACAAGATCTGCGAGCTCACCGGCTTGCAGGAAGGCCAGTGCACCGCCGACGGCAAGTTCTCTCTGGAGTCCTGCCGCTGCGTGGGCGCCTGCGGTCTTGCCCCCGTTATGATGATCAATGACGACGTCTACGGCCGCCTGACCCCCGACCAGATCGAGGGCATCCTGGCCAAGTATTGATCCCGCCGCAGACAAGACGGAGGTAACTATGAAGCTTCGGGAGATCGCCGAGCTGCTTCGGGCCGACATCCTCTCCAGCGAGGAGATGCTGGACACCGAAGTGCAGAACGCCTTTTGCTGTGATATGATGAGCGACGTGCTGGCCTTTGCCACCAATCAGTCCGTGCTGATCACCGGCCTGCTGAATCCGCAGGTGGTGCGCACGGCCATGATGCTGGATATGCACTGCATCGTCTTCATCAACGGCAAGGAACCGACCCCCGAGATCGTCTCCCTGGCGGAAGCCAACGACATTGTCATCATGGTGACGCGGGAATCCATGTTCCGCGCGGCAGGCAAGCTCTACGACACGGGCTTGCTGGACGACGCGGCAGAGGAATAAGCCTATGGCCGCGCTGCATTTTCACTTCGACATCGACGGGGAGGATTTTTCCTCCGCCGGCGAGGCCTCCGTGGAGATGAAGAAAAAGCTGCGGCAGCTGGGCTTTCCGTCCGACGTGATTCGCCGCTGCTCCATCGCCATGTACGAGGGAGAGATCAACATGGTCATCCACGCCAACGGCGGCAACGCTGACGTTGATGTGTATCCGGACAAGATCGTGATCGTTCTCGAGGACCACGGCCCCGGGATTCCCAACGTAGAGCTTGCCATGCAGGAGGGCTATTCCACCGCCACCGAACAGATCCACAACATGGGCTTCGGCGCCGGCATGGGACTGCCCAACATGAAACGCTACACCGAGAGCCTGGAGATCGAGACCCAGGTGGGTGTCGGCACAAAGCTCACCATGGTGGTGGCTGTATAAGCGGAAGGGAGGAATCGCGTGATCGATAATTTCCTGCATTCGGTGTCCCTGGATGCCGACAAATGTATCGGCTGCACCTCCTGTCTGCGTCAGTGTCCCACAGAAGCCATCCGCATCCGTGACGGACACGCTGTTATCCGAACTCACTTCTGCATCGACTGCGGCCGCTGCGTCCGGGTCTGCCCCCACAAGGCCAAGCGGGCCATCTTCGACAAGCTCTCCGACGTCGACCCCAGGTACAAGCTGCGCATTGCCCTGCCGGCTCCTGCCCTCTACGGGCAGTTCGACGAGCTGACGGACATCGGCTGTCTGCTGGAGTCCCTGCTGGAGCTGGGCTTCGACGAGGTCTACGAGGTGGCAAGAGCCGCGGAGATCATCTCCGAATGCACCCGCCGCTATATGCGGAAGCCCGGTATTCCCCGCCCGGTAATCAGCTCCGCCTGTCCCGCCATCGTGCGGCTCATCCGGCTGCGGTTCCCGGAGCTGTGCGACAACGTCCTGCCCATCCTGCCCCCGGTGGAATACGCCAGCCGGGTGGCCAAGGCCCGGGCGCTGAAAAATCACCCGGAGCTTACCAAGGACGATATCTGCACCGTATTCATCTCTCCCTGTCCCGCCAAGAACAGCTACGCCAAGAACGGGCTGAGCCAGACCAAGAGCTCCATCGACTACGTGGTCTCCATCTCGGAGGTCTACATGAAGCTCTCGGGCAAGGTGAAGAAGCCCCATCCCGGCATGATGCGGTCCCGGGCTGGCATTGCCGGCGTCAAGTGGGCCTCTTCCGGCGGAGAGG
>JAGABH010000010.1 GCA_017614755.1 Oscillospiraceae bacterium | reverse complement strand
CTGGGCCGCTCCCCAGGCTTCCGACCCCGACTACAAGATCGCTTTCTCCGTGGACGCTCAGGGCAACGACATCTACAACGCCAACATGAGCGCCGATGAGAAGTACGCCGCTGCCAAGGCCGCTGCCCTGACCTGGTTCGAGGCTGCCGGCTACACCGTCGCTGACGGCAAGGTCACTGCTGCTCCCGAGGGCGGCTCGCTCGAGTTCGAGGTCATCATCCCCGGCGAAGGTTCCGGCGATCACCCCTCCTACACCGTTCTGACCATGGCCAGAGACGCCTTTGAGTCCATCGGCATCACCCTGACCATCAACGACCCCGCTGACTCCAACGTCCTGTGGGATTCCCTGGACGCCGGCACCCAGCAGCTGTGGTGCGCCGCCTGGGGCTCCACCATTGACCCCGATATGTATCAGGTCTACCACGGCAACAACATCGTTGGCAAGAACGGCACCGACTCCAACCACTACCACATCGACGATGAAGAGCTGAACCGGCTCATCATGGAGGCCCGTTCCTCCGACGACCAGAGCTTCCGTAAGGCTACTTACAAGGAATGCCTGGACATCATCGTTGACTGGGCTGTTGAGATTCCCGCCTACCAGCGTCAGAACTGCATCATCTTCTCCACTCAGCGCATCAACATCGACACCCTGACCCCCGACATCACCACGTTCTGGGGCTGGATGAACGACATTGAGAAGCTGGAGATGAGATAATTTTCTGGCAACCCAAGCCGTAGCAAAAACTTAAAAAGGTGCGCCCACCGCTTGGTGGGCGCACCGATATTCAGCAAAATTCGTCGCGGCCTTGAGCTGCAAGAGGTGGTACACAAATGTGGAAATTCCTTGTTAGGAGAATTCTGTTAGGCATCATGATCGTCGTGCTTGGCGCTTTCGTCACCTACGCGGTCATTCGCTGTCTGCCCGCTTCCTATTTGGAAAAGATGGCCAGGCAGCTTGCTGCCGGTTCCCAGGGCCGGATTAGATGGCAGGACATGCTGAAAATTCTGAACGAACAGTACGGCATGGACGGCAGCATTATTTCCGGTTACATTAAATGGTTCGGCGAGGCGATCCAGGGCAACTTCGGTGATTCCTGGAAGTACATGAAGCCCGTCACTCAGGTCTTCAGCGAGGTCATCTGGTGGTCCGTTCTGATGAACATCATCACCCTCTTCGTTGAGATCCTGGTCTCTATCCCCCTCGGTATTCTTGCCGCCCGCAAGCAGTACCGCGCCCCCGACTACATCGTTACAGTCTTTGCCCTGGCATGTATCTCTCTTCCCTCGTTCTATATCGGCACCGTTTTCAAATATGTCTTTGCCGTGAAGCTGGAAGTCCTTCCCCTCTACGGTCTGTGGGGTCGTGACTACAATATGCTTGGAACCTGGGGTAAGATCGGCGACATTGCCGTCCACCTGATCATGCCGGTGGCTGTCCTCGCAATTCTGTCAATCGGTTCGTTGATGCGTTATACCCGTACCAATATGCTGGAGGTGCTCAACGCCGATTACATCCGCACGGCCCGCGCCAAGGGCCTGCCCGAGAAGGTCGTCATCAACAAGCACGCCTTCCGCAACACAATGATTCCCCTGGTTACCGCGTTCAGCGGTCTGCTGCCGAGCTTCTTCGGCGGCGCAATGATCACGGAACAAATTTTCCAGATCCCTGGAATTGGACTTAAATCCTTTGAAGCCATGCAGCAGGGTGATATTCCCTTCGCCATGTTCTATGTCACGTTTATCATGGTGCTGACTCAGGTTTCTCTGATCCTGTCCGATATTATGTACGCGGTGGTTGACCCGCGCGTCCGCGTCAATTAAGGAGGTGCTCTGATGGACAAAGAAAAATCCGCTGAGCTGGAAAAGCAGCAGGAGGCACCCAAGGACCAGGAGCAGTTAGCCCTTGACGACGCCCGACGCGTCAAAGTCCTCTCTCCCGGCATGCTTGTGTTCAAGCGTTTCATTCGAAACAAGCTGGCTGTTGTCGGCATCATCATTATTGCCGTCATGTTCATTTTCTCTTTCCTGGGTCCGATCTTCTCTCCCTATGGCAGAGCGCAGATCTTTACCCGGAACGTAGAAGAGCCCGGCAAGTATGCCACCGGCAAATTTAACACCGAGCCCCGCATCCTGGGCGACGACTCCATGAAGTCCGCCTACCTGAAGGCGCTGGGCGATCAGAAGGATAAGACTACCGGCAAGTATAATCTGACCGTTGGTCAGGAGATTTCCTTCACCTCCAAGGACAGTGCCTACATCCTCAAGGTCCTGAATCCCAACGGCGCCACGCCTTCCTGCGGCATCTACGGGATGCAGCTGATTGCCACCTCCATGGACGGCGTTGCCGTCTTTGAGTCCGGCGTCTCCGTGGACGAGGGTCTGAAGGGCCTGATCACCGAGCACGCCGCCAACGGCGGCAAGGAGAAGACCCTGGAGTACAAAGGAATGCAGATCACTGTGCAGTCCGTCTCCAAGGTCCAGAAGAAGTACTTCGCTTCCTCCGACACTCCCGTGGCGCTTGCCTCCGTCAACATTTGCACCCCCACCCTGGGCGCTGTGGCGGATTTCCAATCCGACACCGAGTTCCTGCGGGCGGTGAGCCTGGCTGTAATGGCCGGCGAGAGCTCCGTGGACTACAAGGGTGACAGCTATGCGCTCACCGCCTCCGGAGAAGGCACCCTCCTTACCGGCCCCGACGGCACCGAGCTCTTTAACATCGAGCTGGAGAACCGTTCTGAGACCATCGAAGTGGAGTCTACCGACAAGGACGGCAACCCCGTTACCGAGGAAATGGATTTCCTCTCCACCGTGGAGGACGCCGATGCCTTCCTGCAGGCCATGGACGGCGCGATTTCCGAGGGTGTGGATTCTTTCACTGTCGGTGAGAACACCTACACCCTGGAGAAGATGGATACCGAGTACCATGTGACTGCGCCCGACGGCCAGCTCGGCGTGGTGGTGGCCAACAGCTTCACGCCTGTCGGCACCAAGTATGACGCCCTGGACACTGACCTGGAGTTCCGCTTTGCCATGGAAACCGCCATCGGCAAGGGCGCACCCTCCTTCTCCTACAACGGGGAGAACTTCGGCCTGGTGAACAACGGCGCCGATTACAGCGTCACCAACCCCAAGGGCGAAGAGATTATGCTGGTCTCCGATATCGCCTATGGCCCCGACTACGTGGGCATTGAGCTGACTGTGGACTTCGTCAAGAAGCTGCAGGAGGCTATGCGCACCAATCAGGACTCTTTCGTGTTCGTCAACCAGTACGGCGAGGAGACCACTGCGCTGATTAACATTGTTAACGGCAACTACTACGTCTCCACCCTCCAGAAGACCACGTTGATTGACGGCCGCGCCGCGCCTTCCTCAGAGCATCCGCTGGGCACCGACGTCAACGGTATGGACGTTTTTACCCGTCTGATGTACGGCGGCCGTGTCTCCCTGATTGTGGGCTTCGTGGTCGTGTTCTTTGAGCTGTTCCTTGGCGTTATCGTGGGCGGTATCTCCGGCTACTTCGGCGGCGTGGTGGACACCATCCTGATGCGTCTGGTGGAGCTCTTCAACGCGATTCCCTTCTACCCCATGCTGATCATCATCGGCTCCGTCATGGACAATATGCACGTCGGCCAGTACGAACGACTGATGATGACCATGGTTTTGCTGGGCGTCCTGGGCTGGACCGGCATCGCACGTCTGGTCCGCGGCCAGATCCTCTCCCTGCGTGAGCAGGACTTCATGGTTGCTGCGGAAGCCACCGGCATTCGCACCAGCCGTCGGATCTTCCGTCACCTGATTCCCAACGTCATGCCGCTGCTGATCGTCAATGCCACTGCCAGCTTGGGCGGCATCATCCTGACCGAGGCCACCCTGGGCTATCTGGGTTTGGGCGTCAAGTACCCCATGGCTTCCTGGGGCTCCATCGTCAACCAGGTCAACGATATGCAGGTCATGCAAACCGCCTGGTGGATTTGGATCCCCGCAGGCTTGTGCATCCTGATCACAGTTCTCGGCTTCAACTTCGCCGGCGACGGCCTGCGTGACGCCTTTGACCCGAAGATGAAGCGTTAAATGAGGTGACTGAATATGGCTAAGAATAAAGGTGCAAATTATATCTCCCGAAAGGAGTCCGCTCGGATTTCCAAGGAGAACCGCAAAATTACCAACGCGATTGAAAAGCAGCGCAACCGCAAGCACGTGAACCCCTCTGAGTACCTGACTCAGATGAAGGATCCCGCCAACGTCGTGGAGTTTGACAACGTCCACACCTTCTTCTTCACCGACATCGGCACGGTCCGTGCGGTGGACGGCGTATCCTTCAGCATCCCCAAGGGCAAGACCGTGGGCGTCGTGGGTGAGTCCGGCTGCGGCAAATCTGTCACCTCTCTGTCCCTGATGCAGTTGGTTCAGCGGCCTCAGGGCCAGACCGTCGAAGGCGAAATCCGCTTCGACGCCGGCGATGGCGTTGTCTACGACATCGTCAAGACCCCCACGGATGTCATGCAGAACCTCCGCGGCGACAAGATCTCCATGATCTTCCAGGAGCCCATGACCTCCCTGAACCCGGTCTTCCGGATCGGCAAGCAGGTCAACGAGGTTCTGGAGCTCCACTACCCCGATTGGACCGAGGAGCGCGTCAAGGACCGCACCATCGAGATGCTCAAGATGGTTGGCATCGCCAACGCCGAGGGTGTCTACATGATGTATCCCCATGAGCTCTCCGGCGGTATGCGTCAGCGTGTTATGATCGCCATGGCCCTGGCCTGCGACCCCAAGCTGATTATTGCCGACGAGCCCACCACTGCGCTGGACGTTACCATTCAGGCACAGATTCTGGACCTGCTGCGCAGCCTGAAGGATCGTATTCATTCCAGCATCATGCTGATCACCCACGACCTGGGCGTTATCGCTGAAATGGCCGACTACGTGGTGGTCATGTACTCCGGCAGAGTCGTGGAGCGCGGCACCGCTGCGGAAATCTTCCATAACCCCTGCCATCCCTACACCATCGGTCTGATGGCTTCCAAGCCCGTCGTCAGCCGTCGTGTGGAGCGGCTTTACAGCATCCCGGGCTCCGTTCCGAACCCCATCAATATGCCGAACTACTGCTACTTCCGCGACCGCTGTGATAAGTGCAGCTCCAAGTGCAGCGGCGAGTATCCCCGTGAGGTTCACGTCAGCCCGACCCACGTTGTTTCCTGCTACCTGTATGACGAGATGAAGGAGGACTGACATGGAAGCTGTTGAAACTGTCAAAAAAGAAGCTACTGAGGAATTCCACCAGCTAACCAGAGCTGAGCTTTTCCAGCAGCTGGAGCAGCGCATCCGCGACATCAAGGCCGAGCCTCCGATTCAGCACGACCCTGAAAACGTCCTCGAGGTGCACAACCTGCTCAAGTACTTCCCCATCAAGACCGGTCTGTTCTCCAAAGTTACCGCCTATGTCCGGGCCGTTGACGGTGTTTCCTTCAACATCAAGAGAGGCACCACCATGGGCCTCGTGGGCGAGTCCGGCTGCGGCAAGACTACCGTTGGCAAGACCATCCTTCGTTTGACCGAGAAGACCGCGGGTCAGGTTTACTTCAACGGAATCGAGATTCACGACATTCCCAAGAGCGAGATGCGGAAGCTCCGCCCGAAGATCCAGATGATCTTCCAGGACCCCTATTCCAGTCTGTCTCCCCGTCTTCCCATCGCTGAGATCATCGGCGAGGCGGTCCGGGAGCACAATGTCGTCCCCCATGAGGAGATGGACGCTTACCTGGATCAGGTTATGAAGCAGTGCGGCCTGCAGCCCTACCACAAGGACCGCTATCCCCACGAGTTCTCCGGCGGACAGCGTCAGCGTATCTGCATCGCCCGCTCCATCGCGCTGAAGCCTGACTTCATCATCTGCGACGAGCCTGTCTCCGCTCTGGACGTTTCCATCCAGGCGCAGATCATCAACCTGATGATGGATTTGCAGAAGCAGCTCGGTCTGACCTACCTCTTCATCTCCCACGACCTCTCCGTCGTGGAACACATCTCCGACACGATCGGCGTTATGTACCTGGGCAACATGGTGGAGTACGCCAGCAAGGAGCAGATTTTCTCCAAGCCGCTGCACCCCTACACCGAAGCCCTGTTCTCCGCTATCCCCATTCCGGATCCCGATGTGAAGATGGAGCGGATCATTCTGGAAGGCAGCATTCCTTCCCCCGCTAATCCGCCCAGTGGCTGCAAGTTCCATACCCGCTGCAAGAAGTGCATGGGTATTTGCCGCCAGGTCGCTCCCGAAACGAAGGAAGTAGAGCCCGGTCACTTTGTCGCTTGCCACCTCTTCGACTAATATGGCCAGGAATCCGAAAAAACAGTACGAGGACGACGACGGACGCACAATCGTTGATATGAATGTGGAGGGTATGCGCTGGTATCAGGCGGAACGGAAACGCACGGCCAGAGCAGAAGCCCGCGCTGAGCTGCAGGAAAAGATTGATCGCGGCGAGGCTCTCACCAGACGTGAGACCATTCGCTACACCTTCTATGCCACCCTGGCTGGATTGACTGTGGTAGCATTCATAGGCGGCGGAACCGTCCTGTTTATCTTCCTGCTCTGGCTGCTCTGGCACTGACCCGGCAGCCCCCAACAAATGAAAAAATACCGTCGGAGTTTTTCCGACGGTATTTTTTTCCTTGCTTTTTTCCCTGTTTTTGGCTATAATATAGCTCAATCTTGTACGCAAGGAGGAAATCACCTATGTGCGAATCGTGCAAAGAGAAATTCTTTATCACTACCCCCATCTATTACCCGTCCAGCCGACTCCATATCGGCCATGCCTACTGCACCGTGGCCACGGACGTCATGGCCCGGTATAAGCGAATGCGGGGAGCCGACGTGATCTTCCTCACCGGCACGGATGAGCATGGGCAGAAGATCGAAACCAAGGCGAAGGAGGCCGGCGTTACTCCCAAGGAATTTGTGGACAGCATCGTGGAGGCCCCTAAGGGCGTCAAGGACCTGTGGAAGCTGATGAATGTTTCCTATGACCGCTTTGTCCGCACCACCGACGAGTCCCATGTGAAGACTATCCAGCAGGTGTTCCGCACCATGTACGAAAACGGCGACATCTACAAGGGCAGCTACGAGGGCCTCTACTGCACCCCCTGCGAGTCCTTCTGGACCGAGAGCCAGCTGGTGAACGGCAAGTGCCCCGACTGCGGCCGGGATGTCCAGCCCGCCCAGGAGGAGGCCTACTTCTTCCGGGCCGGCAAGTACGCCGACCGGGTGCGGAAGCTCCTCACCGAGACCGACTTCCTGGAGCCCAAGAGCCGGGTCAACGAGATGGTCAACAACTTCATCGACTGCGAGGGCGGGCTTCAGGACCTGTGCGTCTCCCGCACAAGCTTTAAATGGGGCATCCCCGTCGACTTCGACGACAAGCATGTCGTCTATGTGTGG
>JAGABH010000121.1 GCA_017614755.1 Oscillospiraceae bacterium | reverse complement strand
TCCAGATCACCGACCCGCGGCTCTACACCTACGGCATCGAGCAGCCCATGCTCGCCATCGAGAACCTGTCCGCCACCACCCTGCGTAACATCATCGGCGACCTGGAGCTGGACCAGACCCTGACCTCCCGCGACGTCATCAACACCAAGATGCGCGCCATCCTGGACGAGGCCACCGACCCCTGGGGCATCAAGGTCAACCGTGTGGAGCTGAAGAACATTCTGCCTCCCGCCGACATCCAGAACTCCATGGAGAAGCAGATGAAGGCCGAGCGTGATCGTCGTCAGGCCATCCTCCAGGCCGAAGGCCAGAAGCACTCCGCCATTCTGGTGGCTGAAGGCCAGAAGGAATCCGCGATTCTCCAGGCCAGCGCCGAAAAGGAAGCTGCCATTTTGAAGGCCGAAGCCGAAAAGCAGGCTGCCGTTCTGAAGGCCGAAGGCCAGGCCCAGGCCATCCTGGCGGTGCAGAAGGCTACCGCCGACGCCCTGAAGATGTTGAACGAGGCCCATCCCAATGACCAGGTCATCAAGCTGAAGGCCCTGGAGGCCATGCAGAAGGTGGCGGACGGCCAGGCCACCAAGCTCATCATCCCCAGCGATATGCAGGGCCTCGCCGCCCTGGCCGGCGGTCTGAAGGAGATTGTCAAGGATTAATTAAGAGGTAAGAATTAAGAATTTCAAACCGGGCAGCTTGATTCCTCGAATCAAGCTGGCCGGTTTTTCGCTTCCCCTGTCAATTATCTTCGCTCCACGCCGCTTTCAGCCGTGCCGCCGCCTGGGCCACCTGCTCCGTGGGCAAGCCCCCGTAGCCAAGAATCAGGGTGGATTCCGGTGGGGTGACCCGGTGGCAGAATTCGGACAGGCCCCGCAGGGGCAGACCTGCTTCCGCGGCCCGGCCCAGGAGCTCCGCCTCGGAAAGCCGGGACAGGCGCACCAGGAAATGAATCCCCCCGTCGGCTCCGGTGACGCTGAGACCGGGAATCTCCCCCAGGGCCGCCAGCAGGGCGGCCCGCCGGTCCGCGTAGAGCTTGCCCACCCGCCGGATGTAGCGGCTGTAATAGCCCTCCGCCAGGAAGCGGGCCATGACCGTCTGTTCGTAGCGGGACACCGTGGGCTGCTGCCGCCCGTAGAGGGCCTGCCAGCGGTCCAGCAGGGGAGCGGGCAGCACCATATAGGCCAGACGTATGGCCGGGGCCAGGCTCCGGGAGAAGGTACCGGCGTAGATCACCCGGCCGTGGCGGTCCATGCCCTGCATGGAGGAAATGGGCCGGCCTCCGTAGCGGAACTCGCTGTCGTAGTCGTCCTCCACAATCCAGCGCTCGCCCGCCGCGGCCCAGCCCAGCAGCCGGGACCGGCGGGAGGCGGGCATGGTGATTCCCAGAGGGAACTGGTGGGAGGGGGTCAGATAGGCCACCGTGGCTCCGCTGGCCTCCAGGGCCTCCCCGTCCATGCCGCTGCCGTCCATGGGCACATACCGAATGCTCCGGCCCCGGGCCCGGAGGGTCCGCTCCATGGCGGGGTAGCCCGGGTCCTCCATGGCGTAGACGGCCTCGGGACCAAAGAGGGTGATCAGCTGGCCCATGAGGGTCTCCATGCCGGAGCCTACCACCAACTGTTCCGGGCCGCAGCGAACCCCTCGGTATTCTGACAGCAGCCGGGCCAGAGCTTCCCGCAGAGCCGCCTCTCCCCGGGGATCTCCCCGCTGCAAAAGCGCCGGGGAGTTGTAGACCACTTCCTTGTAGAGCTTGGCCCAGGAGGCGTAGGGGAAGGCGGAAACGTCCACCGCCGAGGTGGATAAAAGGGACGGGGAGGGGGCGCCGGAAGAGCTGCCGGAAGAGCCGCTTTCCCGTTCCTCCATGTAGGGCCAAGCATCGCTTGTCCGCATGGTTCTTTTCATACCCGGTACGTACCGGAAATCGACTGCCGGGGGATTGCCTGCTTCGCAAGCCGGACAGGCATTGCCTGTCCCTGCGGTGGGGGTAGACACGTAGTCCTCCACATAATAGCCGCTCCGGGGCCGGGACTCTACGTAGCCCTCCGCCAGCAGCAGCTCGTAGGCGGTCTCCACCGTGGCCCGGCTTACCCCCAGCCGGGCGCAGAGCTCCCGCTTGGAGGGGAGCTTTTCTCCGTGGCGCAGGGCGCCCTCCCGGATGGCCGCCGCCACCGCGGCGTAGAGCTGGTCGTACATGGGGGTCTTGCCCTGGGGGTCCAGAGTGAGAGTGAAGGAAAACATGGTGAGGCTCCTTTTTTGTTCAGAGTTCAGGGTTCAGGGTTCAGTAGGGAGGCCACCTGTGCCCTTCATGGGTAGACCTCTGGCCGCCGTTCCAATGTTTTCAAATGGCAATTTGCTAACACCGTAAATTTTCAATTCTCAATTCTTCCTGTCTGGCCTGGTAAAAAAGTCTAAAACTGAGCATATACACAGGGTCAGATCGTGTTATAATCATAGCCGACAACAGAACGATTGTCAATCGTTTGGGAGGCGAAATCATGAAAAATTCTATCAAGATTCATCACATTGTCTACACGGCGCTGATGGCTGCGATCATCTATGCGGTTGTCAGCCTGTTAACCTTCCCCTTTATGGGCACGAAACTTCACCCGAGCAACGTCTTTGATATGCTGGCGGGCCTGATTCTGGGGCCCTGGTTGGGCGGCCTGGCTGCGGGCATCGGAAACTCCCTCTATGATATCATCCACGGTTACGGGATCCTGGAGGCATTGGTGACCTTCGCCATGAAATTTATCGCGGCGATGCTGGCGGGTTTGATTGCAAACGCCTATCGCAAAGAGGGAAGCACGCTGAGGGGCAAAGATCATTTTCGGGTGGTCCTGGGCTGTGTGGTCAGCGCTGTGGTCTACATTGCCCTGTATATGCTGAAGACCTTTATCAAGCAGCACTACGTGGGAGGCGTACCCCTGGACGGTACTTGGGTTGCCATGCTGGAGAAGCTGACGGGCTCTCTGATCAACAACGGCTTTGCCGCCGTAGTGACGCCCATCTTCTACATTGCGCTGCGGCCGGCCCTGAACGCCGCCGGCGTGATCGAGCGGTTGAGACCTCGGAAAAAGAGTATCGCATAGGGCGCTTCCGTGGGCCCGCACAAGC
>JAGABH010000120.1 GCA_017614755.1 Oscillospiraceae bacterium | reverse complement strand
GGCAGCTTTCCTGCTGTGATCGAAAATTCCCCAGATTACAGGGCCGCAATCGCGGCCTTCTCCAGGGGGAGCGCCTTTTGGTAGCGGGCCAGGAAGCGGTTGAAGCCCTCCACGTCCTCGGCGTCCGCCATAATGGTGACGGCCTTTGCGCCGGCAAAGACCTTGTGATCCAGGTAGTCGGGGAGGCTTTCGCCGGGCTCCTTGCGGAGCATATAGGCAGCCAGCAGGGCCATACCGTAGGGGCCGCCCTCCCCCGCCGTCTCCATGACGGAAACCGGTGCGCCCACGGCAGCGGAGAGCATCCGCTGTCCCACCTCCGGGGTCTTGAAGAAGCCGCCGTGCCCATAGAGCTTGTCGATCTCCACGCCCTCGCTCCGGGTCAGAATGTCCATGCCGATCTTTAGCGTGGCCAGGGCCGAGAGCAGATGGGTGCGCATGAAGTTGGCCAGGGTGAAGCGGGCGTTCTGCATCCGGGCAAAGACGGGTCTGCCCTCGTCCAGGTCGGTAACTCCCTCGCCGGAGAAATAGTTGTAGGACAGCAGGCCGCCGCAGTCCGGCTCTCCCGCCAGGGCCTTCCGGAAGAGCCTGGTGAAGAGCTCCCCCTTGGATATCTCCACCCCCAGCGTTTCGCAGAGCTCGGAGAACAGATTGACCCAGGCGTTGATGTCGGAGGTGCAGTTGTTGCAGTGGACCATTGCCACGGACAGGCCGTCCGGCGTCGTGACCATATCGATCTCCCGGTGAACACCGAGGGCCTTGTCCGTGACAATCATGGCAAAATCAGAGGTGCCGGCGGAAACGTTGCCCGTCCGGACGCGGACGGAGTTTGTGGCCGTCATGCCGGTGCCCGCATCGCCCTCGCAGGGGGCCACGGGGATGCCGGGCCGCAGAACCCCGGTGGGGTCCAGGAACCGGGCGCCGGATTCCGTCAGGCTTCCGGCCTGAACGCCGGCGGGCAGGACCTTGGGCAGGATGGCCCGGAGCTCCACCCCCGTAAGGGCCCGGAATTTCTCCACCATGCCGGCGTCATAGTCCAGGGTCTTGCCGTCAATGGGGAACATACCGGAGGCCTCGCCCACGCCCATGCACTTCTCCCCGGTGAGCTGCCAGTGGATATAGCCCGCCAGTGTGGTGAGGAAGTCGATGTCCTTTACATGGTCTTCCCCGTTCAGGATAGCCTGGTAGAGGTGGGCAATGCTCCAGCGCTGGGGGATATTGAAGCGAAAGAGCTCCGTCAGCTTTTCGGCAGCCGGGCCGGTGACGGTGTTGCGCCAGGTGCGAAAGGCAGCCAGCTGTCTGCCCGCTTTGTCAAAGGGCAGATAACCGTGCATCATGGCGGAAACGCCGATGGCGCCCACGGTGGAAAGCTCCACGCCGAGTTTTGCCTTTACCTCCGCCATCAGACCGGCAAAGCAGGTCTGAATCCCCCGGTGGACCGCCTCCATGGAATAGGTCCAAATGCCGTCCACCAGCTGGTTCTCCCACTCAAAATCGCCGGAAGCGACAGGGACGTGCTCCCCGTCGATCAGCACCGCCTTGATCCGGGTGCTGCCCAGCTCAATTCCGATTGTACATTGTTTCAGATCCATCATTTTAGTTTCCAAATCAGGTCCTTGACCAGCAGCTCGTCCTCCAGCTTCTCGGGGGTGGTGTCCTTGGTGATGTGGACGAATTCAATGTCCAGCATTCTGGCCCAGTCCCGCAGCATTTCCGGGCTGACGTCATAGCTCAGCACCGTATGATGGGCGCCGCCGGCGGTGATCCAGCACTCCACGCCGGTGGTCAGGTCCGGCATGGCCCGCCACATGACCCGGGCAACGGGCAGATTGGGCATGGGAAGGATGGGCTTGACCGCCTCGATGTCCTGGACAATCAGCCGCAGCCGTCCGCCCATATCGATCATCGTCGTCACCAGGGCAGGGCCTGCCTTGCCCTCGAAGACCAGGCGGGCGGGGTCCTTCTCGTTCATGCCGATGCCCAGATGGTGGGTCTCAATCCGGGGCTTGTCCGCCGCCAGGGAGGGGCAGACCTCCAGCATATGGGCGCCCAGGGAGTATTCCTGACCCTCCGCCAGGTGATAGGTATAGTCCTCCATGAAGGCGGAGGCGCCGTTGCCGTTCTCGCCCATGGCCTTGAGGATGGCGGTCAGGGCGCTGACCTTCCAGTCCCCCTCGCCGCCGTAGCCGTAGCCCAGGGCCATCAGGTGCTGGCTGGCCAGGCCCGGAAGCTGCTCCATGCCATAGAGGTCCTGGAAGGTGTTGGAAAAGGCCTTGCAGCCCTCCCGGTCCATCATCCGGCGAATGGCAATCTCTTCTTTGGCCTGATAGCGGATGGCGGTCAGGTTGTCTGTGGCAACGTCGTAGGCAGCCTTGTATTCCGCCACCAGGGCGTCGATCTCCGCCTCGGTGACGGCGTTCATTTCCTTCACCAGGTCGCCCACGGCCCAGGTATTCACCTGCCAGCCCAGCTTGATCTGGGCCTCTACCTTGTCGCCCTCGGTGACAGCGACTTCCCGCATATTATCGCCGAAGCGCATGACCTTCATGTCTTTGGACACGGCTACGCCCACGGCGGCCTTCATCCAGTCGGAGAGCCGCTTGTGGACCTTCTCGTCCTTCCAGTAACCGGCCACGATCTTCCGGGGCTTCCGGAGTCTGGCGCCGATGAACCCGTGCTCCCGGTCGCCGTGGGCGGCCTGGTTCAGGTTCATAAAGTCCATGTCGATCTCCTCGTTGGGGATCTCTTTATTGTACTGGGTGGCAAAGTGGCACCAGGGCTTTTGCAGGTCCCGCAGGCCGTCGATCCACATCTTGCTGGGAGAGAAGGTGTGGCACCAGGTAATGACGCCCGCACACTGGCTGCGATAGTTGGCCTCCTTGACCACGTCGCTAATCTCTTTGTTGGTCTTGGCTGTGACCTTGTAGATCAGAGGATAGGGCAGGACCTTGGAAAGCTCCTCCGCCATCTCCTTCGCCCGCTCCTCTACGGTCTCCAAAACCTGCGGACCGTACAAAAACTGGCTTCCGACTACGAACCAAAATTCATATTTCATGTTTCCTTTTTGCCCCTTTCCTTGATTGTATCCTTTGCTCTGTTTCTGCGCATCAGGACCACGCTCTGCAAAAGGATGAACAGACACAGCATCGCGCCGGTGGTAATACTCTGCCACCAGGGGTCCCGAAGACCGGAGGTGGTCACAATAGACTTGATGGTGCTGAGGGTCAGCACACCGAAGAAGGTGCCGACCACACTGCCGACGCCGCCGGTGAGCAGAGTGCCGCCGATGATGGAGGAAGCAATGGCGTTCATCTCCGCCGCGGTGGCGTTGGTGGCGTTGCCCGCGCCGGTGTGCATCATAAACACAAAGCCCGCCACACCGCTGAGCAGACCGCTGAGCAGATGGGCCATAAAGCGGGTCTTGCGCACGTTCACGCCCAGCATCAGCGCACTCTGCTGGTTGCCGCCCACCGCATAGAAGCAGCGGCCCAGCTTCCGCCTGCGCAGCAGGAAGAAGACCAGAACCAGGATGACCAGAGCAATCACCACGCCGATCTCCATTCTTGCCGGGATAGAAACGCCCCGGTTATTGGAGGAGCCCAGCCAGGGGATCTCAATACGGGTCTGCAAAATGTCCATCAGCTCCTGGGGCGCTTTCTGCGGGTCCACGCTGACGATGGTTATCATGCCCCGGGCAAAGAACATACCCGCCAGGGTGATGATGAAGGGCTGAATTTGCAGGTGCGCGATCAGGAATCCCTGGACCGCGCCGAAGGCCAGGCCAATCAGCAGGGCCGTCAGCAGGGCAAAGACAATCCGCCACTCCTCGCTCAGGCCCAGCGTGCTGATGATGCCGTTGAACAGGCTGATATTGCCGTTGAGGATCATCACGCCCACCATGGCCACCAGGGCCGTCACACCGCCGACAGAAATATCAATGCTGCCGGTGATCATAACCATTGTCAGGCCGCAGGAGATGATAATCAGATAAGCGTTGTCATTGAGCAGGTCGAACAGCATCTGGGGTTTCAGATAGCCGCCGCCGAGAATAATCATGGCCAGCACATACATGACCGCAAAGATGCCGATGGTAATAAACAGCAGCAGCTGGGAATCCGTCAGCGGTTCCCTGCGTCGGAGCGTCCCGTTTCCAGAAATCGATTTCATGGATCAGGCCACCTCCTTTTCCCCGGCGGGATGGTTCCTCTTAAACTTTTTCCAGAACCGGCTCATATTGTTCTTCACCACGGGAGAGCCCATCGCCACCAGAATGATGATCACCACAGCCTTGTAGGCCTTTACGTCGGTGGAGGGAACCTTCATGGCGTAGAGGGTGATGGTCAGCATCTGAATCGCGTAGGCGCCCAGAACAGAGCCCAGCAGCTTAAACTTGCCGCCGCCCAGGTTATTGCCGCCGATTGCCACAGCGAGAATGGCGTCCATCTCGATGTTAATCAGCAGGGTTTCATGGTTAATCAGCCCCAGACGGCTCACGCCGATCATGCCCGCCACCGCACAGCAGACCCCCAGGATGACGAAGGAGAGCAGCTTGATGCCCACGGTGTTGACGCCGTTGAGCCGGGCCGCACCCTGATTGATGCCCACGGTCTGGACATAGAGGCTCAGGGTCGTAAAGCGGAACGCCAGCCCAAACAGGATTCCCATGACGATTACAATCAGAATCGGCGTGGGGATGGGTATGCCGGGAATAAAGCTGCCGATGGCATTGATGATGGGGCTTTCCAGGGTAGGCGTGGCGCCGCCGTTGATCCAGTAGGCGATGCTGCGTCCGCAGGTGAAGAGGATCAGCGTTGCGATCATGGGCTGGATTCGGAAAAAGGAGACCAGCGAGCCGTTGAACGCACCGAACACCATCGCCACCGCGCAGCAGGCCAGGAAGGCCACCAGAACCATCGGGCCGGTGACTTCGCCGCCCTTGAGAACCTTGACGAACACACTGCCCGCGATGGCGGCCAGGGCGCCCACGGAGATATCCTGTCCGCCGGCCGCCGCCGTCACCAGGGTCATGCCCATGGAGAGGATTACCAGCTCGGAGGCGCCGTTGAGAATGGAGACCAGATTGCCCTGCAAAACAGGATCGCCCCGGTTATTGGCGGAAATGCCGATGGAGAAGAAGCTGGGGTCCCGGAGCAGGTTGAAGATCACCAGCAGCAGAATCGCAATCAGCGGAATCAAAAGCTGAGAGTTCTTGGCAAAGAATTTGGACGCCTTTGCTTTTTTCATCTCATTCTCCTCCTCCCGCGATGGTTCGCATCACGCGCTCCTGGGTCAATTCTTCTCCCTTCAGCTCGCCCACGATGTTGCGGTCCCGCATGACGATCAAGCGGGAACAGGTCCGCAGCATCTCCTCGATCTCAGAGGAGATGAAGGTAATGCTCTTGCCTTCCTCCGCCAGCTGCAATACCAGCTTTTGGATCTCGGTTTTGGTACCCACGTCGATGCCCCGGGTGGGCTCGTCCAGAATCAAATACTGGGGATGTGTCAGCAGCCAGCGCGCCAGGATCACCTTCTGCTGGTTGCCGCCGGAGAGGGAGCCTACGGGGGTATCCGAGGAGGCAGTCTTAATGGCAAGGGCCTTGATGTATTCGTCGGCAAATTCCTCCGCCTTGGCCCGGGAAATGGGATGGCGGATTCCTTTGATAACCTGAAGCGCCAGAATGATGTTTTCCCGCACGGACAGGTCCGCGATAATGCCGTCCCGCTTGCGGTCCTCCGGCAGATAGCCGATGCCCTGCTTCATAGCGTCCAGTGGTTTTGCAATCTTAACTTTCTTTCCGTTCACCTTGACGGTGCCTCCGGTAACCGGATCGGCGCCGAAGATGGCCCGCACGCTCTCGCTGCGGCCGGAGCCCAGCAGGCCGGTAAAGCCGTTTACCTCGCCCTTGCCGATGTGGAAGTCAAAGGGCCGGCTCTCGGAGCTGGAAAGCCCCTGGGCCCCGTAGAATTCCTCGCCCGCGTCGGACTCTTTCTTCTTGATGGAGGAAAGGTCCTCCAGGTCCTTGCCGATCATCTTTTCCACCAGCTTCACCTGGGGCAGCTCCCGAACCTCGTACTCGCCCACCAGCTGGCCGTTCCGCAGAACGGTGATCTGGTCGCTGACGGCGTAAACCTGCTCCAGGAAGTGGGTCACAAAGATGATGCCCACGCCGCTTTCCTTCAGCTGGCGCATCAGGGTGAAGAGCATCTCCACTTCCTTATCATCCAGGGAAGAGGTGGGCTCGTCCAGAATCAGCACCTTGCAGTCGGTGTCCACCGCCCGGGCAATGGCTACCATCTGCTGCACAGCCAGGGAGCAGTTTCCCAGCTGCTGCCTGGGTCTGGCCGGAATGCCCAGCTTTTGCAGCAGCTCGCCGGAGCGCTTCTCCATCTGCTTCCAGTCTACCCGGCCCTTCGGGCTGCGGCCGATAAACATATTCTCCGCCACAGTGAGATTCGGGCATAGGGTGATCTCCTGATAGACCGTGCTGATGCCGTAGCTCTGTGCGTCCTGGGGAGACCGTATCACAATGGCGTCTTCCACCCCGTCGATTCGGATTTCTCCGCCGTCCATGGGGTAAACGCCGGTCAGAACCTTAATCAGCGTGGATTTCCCGGCGCCGTTTTCTCCCATCAGCGCGTGGATCGTTCCTTTTCGCAGGGTAAAATCCACGTTTTCCAGGGCCTTTACCCCGGGAAAATACTTGCAGATCCCACGCATTGTCAAAACAACGTCGTCTTGCATCCGCTCAACTCCTGTCCTTGTTTCCGGATTCTCTGACGGAACCGGGAATTTCGGTTAAAAGAGCGCGATGTGGATCGCGGATCAAACCACTATCCCACACCGCGCTCTTGCTCTGTCTTTGTCTATGCTTGCTGCGCTTGTTCGATTACTCGCCCAGACCGTAGGTGTCGATGTCCGCCTGGGTCAGGGTGGTGGCGTCAAAGCCCTTCTCCACAGAGATGATCTGCTTGGCGTCGTTCAGGCCCTCAATCTTCTTGCCGGACTCCAGGGTCTTGATCATGTCGCTGATGACCTGAGCCTGGAAGGGGGAGCACTGACCGTCGTAGTTCCAGTTGCCGGCCAGCAGCTCGCGAAGAGCCCACTTGTTGCAGTCGAAGCCCATCACCACCACGTCCTTGCCGACGCCGTGGGTAATGCCAGCCTCGTCCAGAGCAGCGACAGCGCCCTTGGCCATGCCGTCGTTCTCCGCGTAGATAACATTGAACTTTTCGCCGGAGTTGATCACGGACTCCACAATCTTCTTGGCCTCAGCCTCGTCCCAGGTAGCGGTCTGCTGCACAACCTTCTTCATGGTGCCGGCGGCAAACTGCTTGTCCAGCGCACCGGTACGGCCAATCTGCGCATCGCTGCCCATGGCGCCCTGAATGTGGATGACGTTGTACTCGGGGAGCTTCTGATCCAGCAGCCACTGAACGGCGGTGTCGCCCTCATTGGCCATGTTGGAAACGACAGCAGCCTCAAACAGGCTCTTGTCGCAGTTAATCATACGGTCGAAGAGGAAAACCTTGACGCCGGCATCTTTGGCGTCCTTCAGGACAGCGTCCCAGCCGGTGGTCTCGGCGGCGGAAATCAGCAGGTAATCCACGCCGTCGGTGATGTACTGGCGAGCGGTGCTGAGCTGCTCGTCATTCTTGATGCTGTAATAGAACTTGGCATCGTAGCCGTTTTCCTTGGTGAACACCTTGACGAAGTCGTTGACGTTGGCTTCGCGGTAACCGGACTCGGAGGGAGGATTGTTGATAACACCGACCTTGATCAATCCGCCTTCCTCGGGCTTTTTCTCGTTGTTGCAGGCCGCCAGCGTGAAGATCATGGCCGCAACGAGGAGCAGGGCAAACAGTTTGCGCATAATCTTTCCTTCTTTCTTAGTATTTTTTCTGATTTTCGCCCGGATTGCCCGAGCTTTCTGGTAACAGAATACCACTCCTTCCCGAGAAAGTCAATAATATGTACGCACAAAAAGAGATTTTTGTTGCCATGCACAATACAAATTTATTCAGTCGAATTGTCACACACAGTACAAATTGGCTTTTTCGAAAAAAGATGGCCGTTTTCCGCCGTTTTCCCGTCATTTTTCGTCTAATCGGCTTTCGGATTTGTTCGTTGCTTTGCACAATCAGCGCCGCAGTTGATACATACAAGTGAAGATTTTTTGTAATTATCTAAAACCAATATTGACACCAAATCATACTGTGCGTATAATAAGGAAAAAAATTGTATGGATGGGAGCCCCGATATGAACCCGAAGTATCAAATTCTGGCGGAAGCGCTGCGAACCGGGATTCTTTCCGGAAAATACCAAAAAAACCTCCCCACAGAGCAGGCCCTCTGCGGGCAATTCCAGGTCAGCCGCCAGACGGTGCGGCAGGCCCTCTCCCTTCTGGAGTCGGAACGTCTGATTGTGCGCAGGCAGGGCAGCGGCTCCTTTATCCGGGACAAGCGCGACTCTGCCCCCCTCCCCCGGCGCTCCATCGCCGTGGTGACCTCCTATATCAGCGACTACATCTTCCCCAGCATCCTGCGGGAGATCGAGGTGGTCTGCTCGGAAAACAACAGCGCTCCCCTGCTTTTCGCCACCCAGAACCAGTTTTCCAACGAGCGGCGGATTTTGCAAACCCTGCTTGAAATGGAGGAGCTGGACGGAGTCCTGATCGAGGGAACCAAAACCGGCCTTCCCAACCCCAATATCCAGCTCTGCCGGCAGTTGATGGAGAAGGGCATCCCCCTGGTCTTTATGCACGGCAACTACGGCCAGCTGCCCGACACCCTCTCCGTCCTGGACGACAACATAAGCGGCGGGCGGATGCTGGTGGAATACCTGCACAAAAAAGGCCACCGGGGCATCGGCGGCATCTTCAAATACGACGACCTTCAGGGCAGGCAGCGCTTCACCGGGTACCTGGAGGGGCTCCAGCAATTCGACCTCTCCCCCGAGGACAGCAACGTACTCTGGTACGGCACCGCACAAAAAGACCATTTCCTCCGGGACGACTATTCCGAGGAACGGATGGCCGGGATGCTCGCCTCCTGCAGCGCCATTATCTGCTATAACGACGAAATTGCCACCCGGGTCATCTCCTTCCTCTCCCGGAAGGGGCTCAACGTCCCGGGGGATATCGCCATCGTCAGCTTCGACAACAGCCCTTACAGCGAAATGTCCACGCCCCGGATTACCTCCCTGTCCCACGAACGCTTCAATGTGGGGCGCATGGCCGCAGAAACCCTCTTCTGCCTGCTTCGGGGAGAGCCCTGCGAATCCCAACTGGCTCCCTGGGTTCTGGTGGAAAAGGAAAGCAGTTGATACGGGAGCCACCCCCGTTTATCGCAAAACGCCTCTTTC
>JAGABH010000119.1 GCA_017614755.1 Oscillospiraceae bacterium | reverse complement strand
TTCCTCGAAACGGGTGCGGGGGCCGGTCATCTCGCCGCAGTCAGCGTCGCCGTTTTTCACAGCGGCAGCAACTTCGTTGGCGTTGGTTTCCCTGAAGAGGACGGTCTTGATCTTGGGTTCGCCCTTGTAGTAGTTGGGGTTGGCCTTGAAGGTGACGACCTTATCCTGGTAGGACTCGAAGACGTAAGGGCCGGCGCCCAAGGGAGCCCCGACTGTGGACCTGAGCCGGTTCAGATCGCTGCGCTCAAAGCCGTACATACCGTTGTCGGGGTCCCACTTGTTGACGTTGCCGTAGTAGTGCATGGGAGTAATGGTGATGCCCAGGATGCTGTAGACAGCGGGGGCGGAGTAGCCGTTCACGGTGACGGAGACGGTGTAGTCGTCGATCATCTTGATGCCCTCAATGGAGTTCGCGCCTTCGGTTCTCCACGCCTCCAGGCCCACGATGTCGTAGGAAGGCAGGCCGGAGGAGCCGACGTAGGCGGGATCCAGATAGGTGTAGTAGGTGAAGAGGATGTCCTTGGCGGTAACAGGCTCGCCGTCGGAGAACTTCAGGTCCTCGCGGAGCTTGGCTGTGTAGACGGTCTGGTCGGTGTCGGCGTCGTACTCGACCTTCAAGTCGGCAGGACCGGTATAGTGGTAATCGGTACCGTTGTAGTTGACGGTCTCGCCCTCGATAGCGTTCCAGATGATGCCGCCCATACGGTCGGTAGTCATCAGGCCCAGGCCAACGAGGCCGGCGACGTCCTGGTCATAGGCGGTGTCCGCGTAGAAGGGGCTGAACCGCCCGGAGAAGGCGCTGTAAGCAACCACCAGGTGGGGCTCATTCAGAGGAGCGGGGTCGGCAGGGGTATTGCCGGGCTTGGTGGAAGCGTCCTCGCTGCCGGAGCAGGCCGTCAGTGCGAAGACCGTCGCGAGAGCCAGGAAGAGGGCAAGGGTTCTTTTCAGAGCTTTCATGTCATATTCCTCTCTTTTATTGATATCGACAGCTTGAATCGGGGAATTGTCCGCAGCGCTGTGTCAGTCCACGCTGTGTTTTCCATTTTATCATACATCTTCCATGAAAATCAATACATTCTTTAAGCTGGACTTAATAATTTTGTAAAAATTTTATAAATTTCCGGTTCTTTCGACGCGGCGGAACAACCCTTGACAAAACCTGCGGCCAATCATATAATCAAATCGTACACAATGCGGTATGTCGGGACGTCCCCTCCGGGGGCGGATCGGAGGAAAAGGGGGAGAAAAAAATGGATGCGGAACGGCTGCGGGAAGTAATGGGTCGGGCGATGGAAATCGGCAGGGAGAAAATCCCTCTGGGCAGTGTTGCCAGCTATATTCCGGAGCTGAGCAAGGCCAGGAAGGATGCGCTGGGCCTGTGCATCGCCCTGCCGGATGGAAGCGTGTACAAAACGGGCGACACCAACATCCGCTTTACCATTCAGTCCATCTCCAAGGTGATTTCCCTCTGTAAGGCCTTGGAGCTCCATGGGCCCCAGGAGGTTTTCCGGCACGTGGGCATGGAGCCCTCCGGCGAGGCCTTCAACTCCATCGTGGAGCTGGACCTGCAAGCCAACCGTCCCTTTAATCCCATGATCAACTCCGGCGCCATCGCGGTGGAGAGTACCATCATCGACTATGTCTCCTTCGAGGATATGCTGGAATACGCCAGACTCCTCTGCAACGACAGCGGCATTACCATGAACCGGCAGGTCTACCATTCGGAGATGAACTCCTGCGATCGGAACCGGGCCATCGCCTATCTGCTGAAAAGCAAGGAGATCATCACCACCAACGTGGACAACAGCATTGAGCTCTACACCAAGCTGTGTTCGCTGAATGTCACGGCGGAGTCTCTGGCGAATTTCGCTCTGCTGCTTGCCAAGGGCGGCGTCAGTCCCTTCACGGGGGAGCGGCTGCTGGCGGAGGAGACGGTTCGCACGGTGCTGTCCATTATGCTGACCTGCGGGATGTACGACGGCTCCGGCCGCTTTGCGGTGGAGGTGGGCGTCCCCACCAAATCCGGCGTAGGCGGCGGCCTTATGGCGGCGGTGCACGGCCGGGCAGGCGTTGGCATCTACGGCCCCTCCCTAGACAAGCGGGGCAACTGCATCGCGGGCTGCGAAATGATGAAGCAGCTTTCCCGGGACCTGGGCCTGCATATGTTCTGATTTCAAAACAACAAAATCACGGAAACGAAAAAAGCAGATGCCAAAGGCATCTGCTTTTTGGTACGCCGGAAGGGACTCGAACCCCCGACCTACTGGTTCGTAGCCAGTCACTCTATCCAACTGAGCTACCGGCGCATACCACGCTCTCAAGCGCTCAATCATGATAGCACATCGGACAGGAAAATGCAAGTGTTATTTTTGCTTTTTGAAAATTTTTCTTTCTGGGCGGACTGCTGCGCCGACCTACGCTTCATTGGCGGAGTCGAAGAGGGCGCTGATGCGTTCCATCAGGGGCTGGTATTCGGGCCGGGCGGGGAGCTCCTGATCGGTGACAAAGTCCGCGGCGGCGGTTTGGGCGTCCTGGAGAGTCTGCATATCCAGCTCCAGGCTGCCCACCTTGAAGGCGGGAAGGCCGTGCTGCCTGGTGCCGAAGAAATCGCCGGGACCCCGCAGAGCCAGATCCTCCCGGGAAATTTCAAAGCCGTCGTTGGTTTTGCACAGGGCTTTCAAACGCTGGATGGTCTCCGCGTTTCGGTTGGAGCTGAACAGAACGCAGTAGGACTTGTCGCTGCCCCGGCCAACCCGGCCCCGGAGCTGGTGAAGCTGACTCAGGCCGAAGCGGTCCGCGTTTTCAATCACCATCAGCGTGGCGTTGGGCACGTCCACGCCCACTTCAATCACGGTGGTTGCCACCAGAATGTCGAATTTGCCCCGGGCAAAGGCGGCCATGGTGTCTTCTTTCTGGGCGGCCTTCATCTTCCCGTGGAGCAGGGCCACCCGGAGATCCGGGAAGACTGCCATTTGCAGGGTCTCCGCCCAGGCCTCGGCAGAGCGGAGGCTTTCGTCCTCTCCCTCCTCGATGGCGGGGCAGACGATGTAGACCTGGTGGCCCTCCGCTACCTGCTTGCGGATAAAGGCGTTGATCCGGGCCCGCTTGTCCTCCCCCACCAGGAAGGTGTCGATGCTCTGGCGGCCGGGGGGCAGCTCGTCGATGACGGAGAGGTCCAAATCTCCGTAGAGAATCAGCGCCAGGGTCCGGGGGATGGGCGTGGCGGACATCACCAGCAGGTGAGGATCGTCCCCCTTTTCCGCCAGGGCGGCCCGCTGGGCCACGCCGAAGCGGTGCTGCTCGTCCGCGATTACCAGACCCAGGCTGGCAAAGTCCGTGGCCTCGGAGATCAGGGCGTGGGTGCCGATGATGAGATCGGCTTCGTGGCCGGCAATGGCGGCCCGGACGGCCTTCTTTTTGGCGGGGGTCATGGAGCCGGTGAGCAGGATCACCCGGAGCCCCAACTTGCCCAGCAGCGCCTCAAGCCCCTTGGCGTGCTGCTCCGCCAGGATTTCCGTGGGGGCCATGAGGGCCGCCTGCTGGCCGTTCTTGGCGGTAATCCAGGCGGCGGCCGCAGCCACCACGGTTTTGCCGCTGCCCACGTCTCCCTGAACCAGCCGGTTCATCACGCTGCCCCCGGTCAGATCGGCGGCGATGTCGCCGATCGCCCGCCGCTGGGCTCCGGTGAGGGAGAAGGGGAGCGCGGCTTCAAATTCGGCCAGCTCCGGAACCCGGAAGGCAGGGCGCTGTTTCCGGCCCCGGCTGGACCGGAGCAGGGACAGGCCCACGGAGAAAATGAAAAACTCCTCGAAAATCAGCCGGTGCCGGGCCTGGGCCAGAGCCTCAAAGGAGGCCGGCGCGTGGATGTTCCTGTAGGCGGCAGCCGCGTCGCAGAGACCGTATTTGGCCCGCAGCTCGGCGGGGAGCAGCTCCGGCAGCTCCTCCAGACAGGCATCCAGCGCCTGCTGCACGGAGCGGGAAATCAAATTGTTGTGTACCCCGGCGGTCAGGGGGTAGATGGGCATAATCCGCCGGGTCAGTACTCCGGGCTTCTCCACAGGCTCAAAGATGGGATTCGTCACCTGATAGCCCATGTAATCCCCGTTGAGGGTGCCGTAAAAATAGTATTCCCTGCTGTATTCCAGATTGTCCGCCACGTAGCTCTGGTTAAAGAAGGTGAGGTTCAGCCGGGCGGTTTCGTCGGCCACGGTGAGCTTGGTGAGGTCCAGACCCTTCCGGATGTGGGCTGTCCGGGGATGGGAGGTCACAAAGGCCCGGAAGCAGGCGGGCTCGTCCACCTGCAATTCCGAGATGGGCCGAATCTGGCTCCGATCCTCGTAGGCCCGGGGGAAATAAGAGATCAGATCGTAGAGGGTGCTGATTCCCATGGCCGCAAAGGTCTTCGCCCGGGCCTCGCCCACGCCCTTCAGATAGCGTACGGATTCAAATAATCTGGACATCGGCAGAACCTCCTCCCCAAAGTTTTCTCCATTATATCAGATTCCCGGTGGAAGAACAAGAATATTTTGTATTCCGGGGTTTGCATTTTGCCTTTCCCCGGGGCATAGGTTGTCGCGAGGTGATTTTGGGTGGCGATGTCCTGGATCTGGGTGTGTATGCTGGCTCTGTCCCTGTTTTGCGGTCTGTTGAACGGGGTGGGGGACC
>JAGABH010000118.1 GCA_017614755.1 Oscillospiraceae bacterium | reverse complement strand
TGCGTGGATAATAAAGGAGGTCAATCAAACCATGGATGAAATCAAAACAGTAGATACTGCTGCAACGGAGGAAAGCTTTGAGGCGCTGCTTGACGCAAGTATCAAAACTCTAAACACAGGAGATACGGTCACAGGCACAGTAGTCGCCATCGGCACCACCGAAGTCCAGGTTGACCTGGGAACCAAACACGCCGGTTATATTCCCTGTGATGAAGTCAGCGCAGATCCCAATGTCAAGCCCGAGGACGTCCTCCATGTGGGCGACGAGATCAAGGTCTTTGTCGTTCGCGTCAACGATCAGGAAGGCACTGTGCAGCTCAGCCGCAAGAAGCTGGACGGTATGCGTGTCTGGGAAGAGCTCCAGGAAGCCGCTGACAACAAGACGGCTGTGGAAGCCAAGATTACCGAGACCAACAAGGGCGGCCTGGTGGCCAACGTCAAGGGCGTCCGGGTGTTCATCCCCGCCTCCGCTTCCGGCATCGCCCGGGGCGGCGACCTGGAAGAGATGAAAGGTCAGACGGTCCGCATCCGCATCACCGAGGTCAACCGCGAGCGCCGCGGCGGCCGCGTGGTGGGCTCCATCCGCGCCGTTGCCAACGAAGAGCGCAAGGCTGCCCAGGAGAAGATCTGGTCCGAGATCGAGGTGGGCAAGAAGTACACCGGCGTTGTGAAGTCCCTGACTTCCTACGGCGCTTTTGTGGACATCGGCGGCGTGGACGGCATGGTCCATGTTTCCGAGCTGAGCTGGCGGCGGATTAAGAACCCCGCCGAGGTGGTCAAGGTCGGCGACGTCATCGACGTCTACGTCATTGCGCTGGACCCCGAGAAGCACAAGATCTCTCTGGGCTACAAGACCGCCGAGATGAACCCCTGGAACCAGTTCACCGCCAAGTACAACGTGGGCGACGTGGCCAAGGTCAAGGTCGTGAAGATGATGACCTTCGGCGCCTTCGCCGAGATCGTTCCCGGTGTGGACGGCCTGATTCACATCTCCCAGATCGCGGATCGCCGCATCGGCAAGCCCGAGGACGTGCTGACTGTCGGTCAGGAAGTGGACGCCAAGATCATCGACATCGACGCCGAGAACAAGCGCATCTCCCTCTCCATCCGGGCCCTGCTGGAGCCCACCGTGGAGGAGCAGGCTGAGGCTCTGGCCGAGGAGGCCGAGGCTGCCGAGCCCGAGACCGTCGAGGCTGAGTAAGCAAACCGTTTTTCTTCCCCATGCAAGGCCTCCCGCTTTGCATGGGGAGTTTTTTCAATTGAGAATTGACAGTTGAGGATTGAGAATTAGACCGCCCGCAGCCCGCAGAGCCCCCGGCAGCGGCGCACACCGATGCGCCGCGGGGCGAGGCGGGTTCAGCGTTCAGAGTTCAGGGTTCAGAACCCGTAGGGAGCGATGCCCACATCGTTCCGGTCATTGCCTGCGGCAATGACACCGCCGTTCCGGCGGCAGGAGGCGTCAGGGGACGCCTCCCTATGACCGAAGGCCGCCTGTATCGGCCCGGCCAATTATCTACTTTTATCGCCGCTGCGATTGGGAGGAATTCCATGAAATACAGACTCTTTTGTTTCGTGCTGCTTCTCTGCGTCCTGCTCACCGCCTGCGGCGGGGATGAGGTGGACGATCCCGCTTCTTTCTACGCGGAGCGGGGGAATGTGGAGCGGGCAGCGCTTGGGGAACTGACTCCCGCCGCTGACGCCCAGGCTCTGCTGGCTGCCCTGACCGCCGCCGAGCAGGGACAGACCCAGCGCTGGCAGCCGGAGGAACTCGGCGCACCGAAGGCCGGGCCCCGGCTGGTTGTCAGCGGCGACGCCGCGGGGGACACCGTGGTCACGGACGGCACCAACATCTATATGCTGGACAGCTACGGCCTGGTGGCGGTCTCCGCCGCGGGAGAGGCCAGCGCGGTCCGTTCCTACACCAAGGTAGAGTTCGGCGGCGAGCACTGGGGCGAGCGGTTGTACCTCTGGCAAGACCGGGCGGCGGTTGTATGGAACGCCGCTGACTACGGCACGGAGGAGGAACTGCTGGCGGAGCCGGAAACCCGGATTGTGCTGTTTTCCCTGGCTGACCCCGCCGCCCCGGAACAGATTTCCGTCCTCTCGGTGGACGGCAGCCTAGTGGACGCCTGCCTTCTGGGGGGGAATCTGTGCGTGGTGACCCAGAAGACGCTGCTGAATCTTCCGAAGGCCGAGGAGGCCGAGTCCATCCTGCCCCGGCTTCGGGAGAACGATAAAACCTTTACCATCCGGGCGGGAGAAATCTACCTCTGTCCGGACCCGGCCAAGGCTGCCCTGACCGTCGCCGCCGTGATCCGGCTGGAGGACGGACGTTTTGTGGACGCCCTAGCCTTCACCGACGGCACCGAGGCTGTCCGAGGCGACGGCCAGGACCTCTACCTGGCCAGAACCCGCTGGACCGAGCAGAGCTCCGCCCCCCGACAGGATGGATCCTACACCGTTGTGGACTACGACGACGCAGCGGAAACGGAGATCAAGCGTCTGCACTTCGACCGGGGGCTGAGTCTGGAGAACGGCTGCCGCCTCTACGGAGCGCTGGCAGACCCCGGCGCCATGGATTTGGCGGCGGGGAAGCTCCGGGTGGCTGCGGAGGTGGACGAACGGAAGTATTCCTCTTACACCGATGAGAGCCGGGGCTGGACCAACTATGAGGGCCGCAGCCATACCACCGAAAGCCAGTTCGCCCTTATGGACGAAAATCTGACTGTGGTTGGCGCTCTGGCAAAGCTGGGGGGCGAGACCGGCATCAACTCCTGCCGCTTTTTGAACGCCCACGCCTGGATTACCTCGGGGGAGGGCCTTACGCTGGCGGACCTCTCCGATCCCCTGAATCCAAAGGTCTGCGCCGGCTTTCCGGCAGCGGGGGAGACCCTGCTGGTGCGGGCTTTCGGCACGGGCAGCGTCCTGGGCGTATCCCTTCCCGGTCCGGAGGAGAGGGTTCAGCTCACCATGTACGGGTTCGACGATCCCGCCGCGCCCAAGGAGCTGGGCAGCCTGGAGCCGGAGGCGCTCCCGGCCGGGGACCTGACCGCTCGGGGGGCGCTCTTCACGGACCCGGCATCCGGACTGATCGGCTGGCCCGTCCAGGGGAATGATGGGGTCGAATACCGGCTTTTCCGCTGGACCGGCAGCAAATTTGAAGACAAGGGCAGCTTCGAGCTGAAATTCGTCCCGGAAAACGCCCGGGCCCTGCTCCTGGACGGCGTCCTGTACATTTGCAGCCCCGGCCAGGTCTGCGTGACGGACCCGGAGACCATGAAGGTCCTGGCGGAGGTCTCCAACGCAGTGGGATAAACGAATTAAGAATTGAGAATTGAGAAGTAAGAAGTAGGGAGTAAGAAGTAAGAAGTAAGAAGTAAGAAGCAACCGCCCGCAGGGGAGGCGGCGCCTGCACTCGAAGCGTCACGAAATATGCCGGATGCCTGGTCGCCGGTGCCTTTTGCACATGAAGTCCTCGTTTTGCGACTGGCGCCATATTAAAGCAAAGTGAGAAATCGACATGAAACAAGAACGAATTAACCGCATTAACGAGCTGGCCCGGAAGGCCAAGGCCGAGGGACTGAGTCCGGAGGAGACCGCCGAGCGGGACGAGTTGCGGAAGGAGTACGTCGCCGCGGTCAAGGCAAGCCTGGTGGGCCATCTGGACAACACCTGGATCGTGGACGAAAAGGGTAACAAGCGCCCGCTGCGGAAAACTGAGAAAGCGTAGGGGGCGGCGCCCTCGACGCCCCGAACGTGGTTGAATTGACAGGGTGAAGGCATAACTGTAAAATCTTTCCCCTTGACAAACGCCCTGCGCTGTGCTATACTGAGCGGGCTGTCAATGGAATTGCTTTGACAAGGAGGAGCCCATGAAACCGGACAAGCTGACCATGTCGCTGCTGCTGGACTGCTACGGGGAGCTCCTGACGGAAAAGCAGCGGGAATGTTTTGACCTCTACTGCAATCAGGACCTGACTCTGGCGGAGATCGCCGAGCTCATGGGCACCAGCCGTCAAGGCGTCCACGACGCCGTGACCCGGGCCGAGACCCAGCTCCTGCGCTACGAGGAAGTGACCCACTGCCTGGCAATGCAGAAAAACCTGTCTGAAATCGCCGCGGCCCTGGAGGCCGCCGCAAGGAATTTGACAGCCCGGGACACCGGAGAGGCTGACCGAACCGCGACTGAGATTCTGGCCGCGGCCAGGAAGCTGAAGGAGATTTAACTATGGCATTTGAAGGCTTAACCGAAAAACTTTCCGCTGCCTTTCAGCATCTGCGGACCAAGGGCCGCCTGACCCCCAACGACGTGAAGGAGGCCATGCGGGAGATTCGTCTGGCCCTTTTGGAGGCTGACGTCAGCTACAAGGTGGTCAAGGACTTCATCAAGGTCGTCGGTGACCGCTGCGTGGGCGCCGATGTGCTGGAGGGTCTGAACCCCGCCCAGATGGTAATCAAGGTGGTCAACGAAGAGCTCACCGCCATGATGGGCGGCGAGAACCAGAAGCTCAACATGGCCTCCAACGGCCCCACCGTCGTGATGCTGGTGGGCCTCCAGGGCGCGGGCAAAACCACCAACGGCGCCAAGCTGGCCGGGTACTTCAAAAAGACCCAGAGCAAGCGGCCCCTGCTGGTGGCCTGCGATGTCTACCGGCCCGCTGCCATCAAGCAGTTGGAGGTGGTGGGCGGCCAGCTGGACATCCCCGTCTTCCAGATGGGTCAGGACGATCCCGTAAAGATCGCCAAGGCCGGCCTCCGCTACGCCGAGCAGCACGGCAACGATATGGTCTTCCTGGACACCGCCGGACGGCTCCATGTGGATGAAAAGCTCATGGAGGAGCTGAAGGCCATCAAGGCCGAGCTCAAGCCCAGCGAGATTCTGCTGGTGGTGGACGCCATGACCGGTCAGGACGCGGTGAACGCGGCCCAGACCTTCAACGAATGGCTGGACATCGACGGCGTGATGCTCTCCAAGCTGGACGGCGACGCCAGAGGCGGCGCGGCCCTGTCGGTCAAGGCCGTCACGGGCAAGCCCATCAAGTTCATCGGCGTGGGCGAGAAGCTGGATCAGATCGAGCCCTTCCACCCCGGCCGCATGGCGGGACGGATTCTGGGCATGGGCGACGTGCTGAGCCTCATTGAGAAGGCGGAGCAGGCCATCGATCAGAAGAAGGCCGCCGAGCTGGAAGAGCGGCTGCGTCAAAACAAATTCACCCTCACGGACTTCTACGACCAGCTTTCTCAGCTGAAAAACATGGGAAACCTCCAGGACCTGATCGGCATGATCCCCGGCATGGGCGGCATGAAGGACCTGCAGGTGGACGAGAAAGCCCTGAGTCGGGTGGAGGCCATCATCCTGTCCATGACCCCCCAGGAGCGGGAGAATCCCAACATCCTGGGCTCCAGCCGCAAGCGCCGCATCGCCGCGGGCTCCGGCACCAAGGTGGAGGACGTGAACAAGCTGCTGAAGCAGTTTGGCGATATGCAGAAGATGATGAAGCAGTTTTCCGGCAAGGGTGCGGGCAAGCGCCTGAAAAAGCTGCAAAAGCGGGGAGCATTTCCGAGCTTCCCGGGTATGTAACGACAATTGACAATTGACAAGTGACAATTGACAATTATATAAAACATTTCACAATAAGGAGAATGAAAAATGGTTAAGATCAGACTCAGAAGAATGGGCGCCAAGAAGAACCCCTACTACCGCATTGTTGTTGCTGACTCCCGCAGCCCCCGCGACGGCCGCTGCATCGAAGAGATCGGCTCCTACGATCCCCTGACCAACCCCGCCACCGTCAACGTGGACGTGGAGAAGGCTCAGACCTGGATCAAGAACGGCGCGCAACCCACCGATACTGTCAGAGGACTGCTGAAGAAGGCCGGCGTTCTGTAAGAACCGAGGGCTGAACGATGAAAGAACTGTTGCTCTATATCGCCCGCAACCTGGTGGAGCATCCGGAGCAGGTCACGGTGGAGTCCTTTGAGGGCGACCCCCTGGTCCTGGAGCTTCGTGTTGCCCCCGAGGATATGGGCAAGGTCATCGGCCGCGGCGGCCGGATCGCCAAGGAGATTCGCGCCATTATGAAGTCCGTGGCCCAGCGCCAGGGTGTCCGCGTCAGCGTGGAGATTGTAGACTAAGCCAAAAGGGCTGCTGCTGAAAGGCAGCGGCCCTTTTCCGTTGACAGTTGATAATTGACAATTACCAAATTGCGATTTATCATAGTGTAGGGGCGCACAGTGCGAGCCCGCCGATCCGTAGAAGAAGTATGGACAATCCCTTGTCCGCTGTATGAGAATTGCTATGAAACATAAATTTTTGGAAACCGGAAAAATTGTCTCCACCCACGGTGTCCGGGGAGAGGTCAAGGTCCTGCCCTGGGCGGACAGCCCGGAGTTTTTGACCCGTTTTAAAACCTTCTACCTGGTGAAGCATTCTCCCTCGGGGGAAGACGGCACAGTCGTCAAGGCTGCGCCGGATGAGGTCTGTGCCGATGCGCTGGCCGTGGAATCGTGCCGCGTCCAAAACACGGTGGTCCTGGTGAAGTTCCGGGGCATCGACACGGTGGAGGAGGCCCAGAAGCTGAGAGACCGGGTGATCTCCATCGCCCGGGACGATCCCCACATCCCGGCGGGCACCGTCTTCCAGGCGGACCTGATCGGCCTGCCGGTGTTTGCCGACGGGGCGGAGATCGGAAAGATCAAGGAAATTCTCACCATGCCCGCCTCTGATGTGCTGGTGGTGAGAGGGAAGCGGTCGTACATGATCCCCAACGTCAAGGCCTTCGTGCCGACCCTGGACCCCGCCCTCGGTCGGGTGGATGTGAACCTGATCGAAGGAATGGAGACCGACGGGGAGTAAGGAAAAAGCAGGACGGCCAGACCCCAGGCCGCCGTATCCCCCGGTTTTTGCAGTTTCCGGCGGCCTGAG
>JAGABH010000117.1 GCA_017614755.1 Oscillospiraceae bacterium | reverse complement strand
CTCCTGGGCCTTGGCGCGGCGGCGGCACGCTTGGGTCCCGCTGCGGCGGGCAGGTGCGCCGGAATCCTCCTCTGGACTACCTGCGGGCTCTACGGGACGGTGCTGGTGTTCAGCCTTCCCCAGGTGCAGCCCCGCTGGCTGCTGCTCCCCGAGGGCTCCCTGCGGCAGGCGGTTCTGGTGTGTGTGGCGCTGTTGGTCCCCGGGAATGCGCTCGCCCTGGCCGGGGCCCTGGGGGAGGATCAGAAGCTGCCCTGCTGGCCCTGGTGGGCTGCCGCCCTGACTGCGGTTGCGGCCTCCGCCGTCACGGGAGGAATCCTCTCCCCCGCCCTGGCGGGAGAAGGAGAGGCATTCCGTACCCTGGCCCGGGGCGTGTCCGTTCTGGGGGTGATCCGCCGCTTCGAGGCTCTGGTGAACGGCGCCATGCTGATGAGCGCTTTCAGCCTCTGTGCCATGCTCCTGACCGGGGCGAAGGCCTGCTGGAAGAACAACAATATAAAATAGGTATGCGGACGATACCGGACTTGACTTTTTGCCGGTTTCGCGATAGAATATAAACACTCTTCGGGGGGCCGGACCGATCCGGCTGAGACTGAGCGAGAACGGCGCTCTCACCCGTGAACCTGATACGGATCATGCCGTCGTAGGAAAAGGGTGCTTCTCCTTTGATTTGCCGACGGCTGGGTCCGTCGGTATTTTCAAAGGAGGTATTTATCGTGAAAACCCAAAACAGAAGCACCATTCGAACCATGGTGGAGGGCGGCGTCTGCATCGCCCTGTGCATTGCCCTGAGCTATCTCAAAATTCCCATCGGTCTGGAATTTGGCGGATTTGGCGGCTCCATTGACCTGGTGATGATCCCGCTGATCATCTTTGCCATGCGCTCCAACGCATTTTGGGGACTGGGAGCGGGTCTGGTCTTTGGCACCCTCAAGTTTATCTTTGCCAACGGCGCGGCCATTGACTGGGTCTCGATTATCTTTGACTATTCCGTGGCCTATTCCATGGTGGGCCTTGCCGGTCTGTTCCACAAGCGCGCCAAGCTGGTGCCCCTGGCCGTTCTGGTTGGCTGCCTGGGCCGTTTCGCAATCCACTTCATCAGCGGCGTGACGGTTTATGCCAAGTATCTGCCCGATACGTTCATGGGGATCGAAAAGCCCTCTGTGGCGCTGTATTCTCTGCTGTACAACGGCACCTATATGCTGCCCAACACCGTTCTGGCCCTGGTGATCTGCACTGCGCTGCTGGCAATCCCGGGTATCTACAAGAAGCCGGAGTAAAACGAGCTCCGGCCTGATCAAACAGGAGGAGTTCAATGTTTAAGCCTGCCCGCCGTCTGATTGGTGCGGGGGTTCTGGCCGCACTGACCGCCGCGGTGGTGCTGCTGGCCAGGCTCCTGCCGGATTTCTGGTTTTCCTTCTATACCGATTTCTCCCGAAAGGCCATGGGCATCCTGGGCACTGTCTGGGGCTGGTGCCCATTCCCGGTCTGGGAGATTTTGCTGGCGCTGCTGGTACTGAGCGTTCCGGTGGGGCTGATTATAGCCATCAAGAAGCGGCAGGTTCTGGGCTGGCTGGCGGCCCTGCTGGAGGCGCTCGTGCTGCTGGTTTTCCTGTTTGTGGGCCTGTGGGGACTCAACCATTTCGCCCCCACCATCGGGGAGCAGACGGGGCTGGAGGTAGGAGAATACACCACCGACCAGCTCAAGGCGGCCGCTGCCTACTATGCCGATCAGGCCAGCTACTATTCCACGGAGGTGGAGCGGGACGAGAAGGGGGACGTAATCGTGCCCGAATTTTCCGCCCTGTCTGACGGAGCGGCGGCAGCCTACGGACGGCTGGCGGAGTATAACGATCGTTTTGATCTGTCGATCAGCCGGGTAAAGCCGCTGCTGGTGAGCAAGGCCTTCGCCTACATGGGCACCACGGGAATCTTCGTCTGCTACACCGGTGAGGCCGGCGTCTCCACGGAGACCTACCCCCTTTCCCAGCCCTACACAATCTGCCATGAGCTGGGCCACAGTCTGGCCGTCGCCCGGGAGAACGAGTGCAACTACCTGGCCTTCCTGGCCTGCCGGGCTTCCGAAGACAAGCTGTTCCGCTACTCAGGCTATTACAACGCCTTTATTTTCTGCTATAACGCTCTCTATGCCGAAAGTCCCTCTGCCGCCCTGAGCCTCTGGGACCGCTGCTCGGAGGAGATCATCCACGACAGCAACGTCCATGTGGAGCACAACAAGCAGTATGAGGGCAAGGTCCAGAAGGCGGCCCAGGCAGTGAATGACGCCTATCTGAAAACCTTCGACGAGCCCGGCGTCAAGTCCTACGGCCTGGTGGTGGACTATCTGATCGCGGAGTATCTGAACGCACAGCAATAAGGAGGCATACCGATGAAAAAATCGACTTCCGCGGCGATTGCCGCCGCGACCGCCGCAGCGGCAATCGCCTCTGTTCCCTATTTTCACCGCCAGAACACAGAGCTGGCCGCCTCCCACTACGTATTCCGTTCTCCCAAGGTCCGGGGGGCTCTGGAGGGCTTCCGGATTACTCAGGTCTCCGATCTGCACAACCGGGTCTTCGGCAAGGACAACTGCCGCCTGATGGCCCTGGTGGAGGCCCAGCTTCCGGATCTGCTGGTGATTACCGGCGACCTGATCGACAGCTATCACCGCAACACCGAGCTGGCTCTGGATGCGGCCCGGAGGCTGGCGCGGATTGCGCCCTGCTACTATGTAACCGGGAACCACGAGCACCGCATGACCCTGGAGCGGCAGGCAGACTTTTACCGAAGTCTGGAAGCGGCGGGGGTAATCGTTCTGCGGAACGAGGCGGTGGTCCTGGGCCTGGGGGAGGGCTTTCGGCTGATCGGCGTGGACTGCAACCAGGGCCGGACGGACACCCTCCGGAACCTGATGGCGAACCGTCCCACTGGGGAGCTGAATATCTTGCTTTCCCACAAGCCCCACTTCGCGAAATTCTATGAGCAGGCAGGACCGGATTTGGTTCTGTCTGGCCATGCCCACGGGGGCCAGTGGAGGCTTCCGGGCGTGGGCGGCCTCTATGCGCCCGGCCAGGGACCCTTGCCCAAGTACACCGCCGGTATGTACCGGCTGGGCAAAACGGTCATGTGTGTCAGCCGGGGACTGGGCAATTCCTCTTTCCCCCTGCGGGTGGAGAACAGGCCCGAGCTTGTCACCGTGATTTTACGGGGGGAAAATACCCTCTGAAATCTCCGGAAACCCCTGATTTTTCCAAGAGAAACGCAATTTTCCGACTGCGGACGCCGACGGG
>JAGABH010000116.1 GCA_017614755.1 Oscillospiraceae bacterium | reverse complement strand
CTCCAGCATCTCCTTCAGGGGCACGGTGACGTTGCCGTGGCGGGCATAGGAGCCGTCGTCGGTCATGACCACCAGGCGGTTGGAGCAGGCCCGGAACTCGTCCTCCAAAATCAGCAGGTCCTTGCTGCGGAAGCCGATGATGGAGGTGACCTCCGCCCCGAGGCGGTGGAACTCCTGGGCCACGGGCATGGCGATGGCGCAGCCCACGCCGCCGCCGACGATGCAGACCTTTTTGATCCCGTCGGTGTGGGTGGCGACGCCCAGGGGGCCGACGAAGTCCTGAATGGACTCGCCCTCCTGCTTGGCGTTCAGCAGGGCCGTGGTGGCGCCGACGATCTGGAAGATGATCTTGACGGTGCCTTCGGCGGGATTGGTGCCGGCGACGGTCAGGGGGATCCGCTCGCCTTCCTCGTTGACCCGGAGGATGATGAACTGGCCGGGCCGGGCCTTCTTCGCCACCATGGGGGCCAGGATCTCCATCTGGGTCACGGTGAGGTTCAGTTCTTTCTTGCGGACGATCTTGTACATGCAAACACGCTCCTTCGAGGCATTATTTTTTCCTGTTTCCGGAATTTGCGCTAAAGCTTATTATACATCATTTTCAGGGAAAATCAACCGCTGAAATGGAAAAAGCGTATTGAATCCCTGTACCCCGGCATAAGCTTTTCTGGAGGGGTGATCTTTATGTATCCGCTGCTGTACCAAAGAAGGACGAGAGTCCGGTTCCTGCTCTGCCTGCCGGCTCTGGCGCTCTGTCTGCGTCTGCTCTGCGCCCCCGCCCTGCGGGGGTTGGTCTGGGAGAAAACGAAGGCCGTCCTGGGGAGCGAGGGCCTGCTGAAGGCCGTATTCCTGCTGGAAACGGGGACGGTCCCGGAGATCGTCTCTCTGTCAGGCGTCTCGACCTCGGGGCCGCCTGCGGAACCGGAAACAGAGGTCACCGCGTGTCCCACGGAATGTGCGCCGCCGCAGGAGGCGGAAACGGAGACGGCGGCCCCGAGGGAGACGGAAGCTCCTTCGATCCCGGAGTTTACGCCGGAGGAGGCCGAGGCCATCCGCTTCCGGGGAAACTGCACCTACGCCGTGGACAAGGCCGCCCTCCTGCTGGAGCCTCTGAACTGGCCGGACGAGCCGGGGCCCAGGGTGCTGATCATGCAAAGCCACACCTGCGAGGCCTACACCCAGAGCGAGGGTCACGCCTACATCCCCAGCGAGAACTACCGGACCCTGGATCCGGAGAATAACATGATCGCCGTGGGGGACGCCCTGACGGAGGCGCTGGCGGCCTTAGGGGTGGAGGTCATTCACGACCGGACCCTCAACGACTACCCCAGCTATAACCGCTCCTACGCCGTGGCCCGGGAGAAGATCGCGGCGTATCTGGAGGAGTACCCCTCTATCGTCATGGTCATCGACCTGCACCGGGACGCTCTGGACCAGCCCGTCCGGGAGACCGTGGAACGGGACGGGCGGACCCTGGCCCCTCTGATGCTGGTGGTCGGCACCGACGAGGGCGGTCTGAGCCACCCCCACTGGGAACGCAACCTCTCCTGCGGCCTGAAGCTCCAGGCCCTGGGCAATCGGGACGCCCCGAGCCTCTTCAAGGCCCTGTCCTTCCGCCAGTCCCGCTTCAACGGCGACATGACCCCCGGCTCCCTCATCGTCGAGGTGGGATCTACGGAGAATACGCTGCCCGAAGCGGCAGCGTCCATGGCCTATTTGGCCGAGTATGTATCGGAGCTGCTGCGCTGTGATTAAGATGAAACTATGAAAATATTAAAATATGAAACTATTTCGGTATTTTTCAATTCTGCGAATTGAAAAATCTATTCAAATCCGTCGCGCAGCGACACCTCAATATTTTCATAGTTTCATAGTTTCATATTTTCATTCTCTCCCGCTCGGCGGCTTGAAATACAGACGCCTTTGTGCTATACTACAACCAAACGCAAAAGGGAGAACGCCATGAAAACAGTGATTATCTATACTGATGGGGCCTGCAGCGGGAATCCGGGTCCCGGGGGCTGGGGGGCGATCCTCGAATACCGGGGCCGGGAGAAGGAGCTCTCCGGGGCTGAGGCCGAGACCACCAACAACCGCATGGAGCTCACCGCCGTGATCCGGGCCCTGGAGCAGCTCAAGGAGCCCTGCCGGGTGGAGCTCTGGTCCGATTCCAAGTACGTCACCGACGCCCTGAGCCTGGGCTGGGCGAAGGGCTGGCAGGCCAGGGGCTGGCGCAAGCCCGACAAGAAGCCCGCTCTGAACCCGGAGCTCTGGCAGCGGCTGCTGGAGCTCTGCGACGTCCACGCCGTCACCTGCCACTGGGTCAAAGGCCACGCCGACAACCCGAAGAACAACCGCTGCGACCAATTGGCGGTGGCAGCGAGAGGAGCGATTGCAAAGGAGGCCAACGCCATGAGCAGATCCGTTGTCTACTTCACCCGCGACCTCTCTCCCGCCGGGATGAAAAAGCTCTTCGCCCGGATCTCCGCCCCCCTCACCGGCAAGGTGGCCGTCAAGCTCCACACCGGCGAGCGGGACGGCCCCAAT
>JAGABH010000115.1 GCA_017614755.1 Oscillospiraceae bacterium | reverse complement strand
GGCGCGAAGCCCCCGTTCTGTCATGCGCAAGGGCGCTCTGAACCCAGAGCGCCCTGCCCATACCCCTTCTCATCCGCTGGGCGGCCAGATTTCTGGCCGCCGCATCATAATATCTGGAGGATAATCGAATGGATTTCAACAGCAACAAGAGACCCGAGACCATGGAGCGCATTACCACGCCGGCTCTGGCCAACGCCTTTGTGGAAGCCCAGCTTTCCGCCCTGCGGGAACAGATCGGCGACAGGAAGGTTCTGCTGGCCCTCTCCGGCGGCGTAGACTCCTCCGTGGTGGCCGCCCTGCTGATTCAGGCGGTGGGCAAGCAGCTCACCTGTGTCCATGTAAACCATGGCCTGCTCCGCAAGGGCGAGCCCGAACAGGTCATTGAGGTCTTCCAAGGCCAGATGAACGCCAATCTGGTCTATGTGGACGCTGCGGATCGTTTCCTGGACAAGCTGGCCGGCGTGGCCGATCCCGAGGAGAAGCGCCACATCATCGGCGCCGAGTTCATTCGCGTCTTCGAGGAGGAGGCCCGGAAGCTGGACGGCATCTCCTTCCTGGCCCAAGGCACCATCTATCCGGATATCCTGGAATCCGACGGCGTGAAGGCCCACCACAACGTGGGCGGTCTGCCCGAGGACCTGAAATTTGAGCTGGTGGAGCCCATCAAGCTCCTCTACAAGGACGAGGTCCGCATGGTGGGCAAGGCCCTGGGCCTGCCCGACAATATGGTCTATCGGCAGCCCTTCCCCGGCCCCGGCCTGGGAGTTCGCTGCGTGGGCGCCATCACCCGGGAGCGGCTGGAGGCCGTCCGGGAGTCCGACGCCATCCTCCGGGAAGAATTTGCCAAGCACGGCCTGGATGAGAAGGTCTGGCAGTACTTCACCGTAGTCCCCGATTTCAAATCCACCGGCATCCGGAACGGCAAGCGGAGCTATGACTGGCCCGTGGTCATCCGTGCGGTGAACACCGTGGACGCCGTCACCGCCCAGCCTGCGGAGCTGAACTTCGCCCTGGTGCAAAAGCTGGTGGCCCGGATCACCGCCGAGGTTCCCGGCGTCAACCGGGTCCTCTGGGACGTGACGCCGAAGCCTTCTGCCACAATCGAGTGGGAATAAAATTCAAGAGCCGGAAAACCCAGTCAATCAGGGTTTTCCGGCTTTCGCAATTTGCATGGAGATCGGCGTCTCGCCTTGATCCCGCTGACCCACGCCCTCGAGGTGTAGAATCAACTGATATGGATACCGCAGATGAATAACACCCATGATGGACTATTGCAGAAGGCAACAACGGTTTGATTTACCACAAAAAAACGATAAGTGTGTGAGGAATAAATTATTTCACGTTTTTTTAAGTTATTCTCACCTTTTTATGTGTAAATCTTGATTATTCGGTTGTTAAATGCTACAATAAAGCAAACTTCAGTTGAGGGGCTACTATGACCGTAAGTTACGATAAGCTTTGGAAGCTATTGATAGATAAAAAAATTAACCGGACAGAATTAAAGATACTGTCAGGTGTTAGTTTTAATGTGCTCGCTAAGATGGGACGTAATGAATATGTCTCATTAGAGAGTCTCTGTAAAATATGTGCGGCTCTTAAATGTGACATAGGAGAGATTATGGAGTTTACCAATGGCGAAACTGCTTGATTACGTTACACAACGCACAAATGAATACATTGAAAAAATGCCGAAATCTCTGAGAAAAAAGTATGGGCAGTTTTTCACGAGTAATGAAACTGCCTTCTTTATGGCGAACTTGTTTGATATGCCCTCAGAGAAGGCAGAAATTAGTGTTTTGGACGCTGGTGCTGGAACCGGTGTGCTTTCAGTTGCTCTGATCGAAAGAGCACAAGACGCTGGGAATATTACGCACATTAAGCTAACTTGTTATGAGAATGACCCTAACATTCTCGATTTGCTTCAAGAAAACCTCAAATGGGTACAGTTAAATTCTGAGATTGATATAGATTATCAAATTAATACTGAGAATTATATCCTAAGCCAAAATTTTGATTACAACGGCCGGATTGGTGCAAATCCGAATCCCGAAAAATATGACATGGTGATTGGAAATCCTCCTTACATGAAAATTGCAAAGGATGCGCCGGAGGCCAAAGCTATGCCAGATGTGTGTTATGGTGCTCCTAATCTTTACTTTTTGTTCGCATCAATGGGAGCTTTTAACCTTAAGGTAACTGGAGAAATGGTATATATCATTCCTCGTTCTTGGACTTCTGGAGCTTATTTTAAGAAATTCCGGCAGAAGTTCTTGAAGGAATGTGTGCTGGAGCACATTCATCTTTTTGTGAGCAGGGATAAAGTCTTCGATAAGGAGAGTGTTTTACAGGAAACGATTATAATCAAGGTTAAAAAAGCAACGGTAAACCCAAGCCATATTCGTATTACAACTACAAAGACCAACGGGGATTTTTCTGAAATAACAGTATTTGATGCACCCTATGATACCGTAGTGTCGGGGGCAAATAAATACGTTTTCCTGGTCACCAACTCTGAAGAGGTAGACACACTCGAAAAACTGAATAGCTGGCAGTACACGCTACCAAAACTTGGTATCCCTATGAAAACAGGACTTACAGTTGACTTTAGAAATCGGAATGCTCTAAGGAATCGGGCTGAAGAAGCAGCTGTGCCATTATTCTATTCCCAGCATATTAAAGACGGACGGGTTATTTTCCCAATCGGTAAAGAATGTGAATACATCGTTACAGATCAGCCCGGGCTTCTACAAGATAATGAAAACTATCTTTTTGTAAAGCGTTTTACCGCAAAAGAGGAAAGACGCAGACTACAATGTGGCGTTTACCTGTCCAGAAAACATCCACGGTACAATAAGATCAGCACACAAAATAAGATCAATTTTATCGGAGGTATGAAAGAACTATCAGAATGTACTGTGTATGGTCTGTATGTCTTGTTTAACTCTACTCTATACGATAATTATTACAGGATACTGAATGGCTCAACACAAGTTAATTCAACTGAAATCAACTCTATGCCGGTGCCATCCCTTTCCGTTATTGAGGAAATGGGTAAGTTGTTGATTGCATCTCATGACACCTCGGAACAGTCTTGCAATGAAATATTAAGGAGTTTTATATATGACCAAGATAGAAGAAGCGAGAATAATCTTAAAAGAACTGCAAGTACCGGAAAAGCAGCAGTCTGATTTGTGCTGCTTCGTCTTTTTAGCGCTGGCAAATATGAAGAAACGAGATTTTTGGGCGGACGCCTCAAACGAATGGATGCGGATTCATGATGTGATTGCTTATACGAAAGACAATTACGGAGTAACATATGCGGAAAACAGTCGTGAAACTATCCGCAAGCAGGCTATGCATCACTTTCGTAACGCAGCATTTATAGAGGATAACGGGCTCGCTACGAATAGTCCTAACTATCGTTACAGACTGACTGCTGAATCTCTACGAACAATACAACAATTTGGAACAAAGTCCTGGGGTGCGGCAAGGGATGCTTTCCTTAGCATACATGAATCGTTGATAGCCCAATATGCTTCTAAGCGGACTATGCGAAAAATGCCCGTCAGAATAAACGGTGCAGACTTTACTTTTTCTCCGGGTAAACACAACGCACTGCAAAAGGCCATCATTGAGGAATTCGCCCCGAGATTTGCGCCGAACTCAGAGTGCTTATATGTCGGAGATACTATAGCGAAGGACTTGGTTAAAAACGAAGACAAACTCCGCAAACTTGGGTTTGAGATTACCTTACATGACAAAATGCCGGATGTAGTCCTTTATTCAACCGAAAAGAATTGGCTGTTTTTTATAGAATCAGTTACTTCCGTCGGCCCTATGGAGCCGAAGCGCATCAAAGAAATCGAGCAAATGACAGCTAAAGTCACTGCCGGAAAAGTTTATGTTACTGCATTTCTTGATTTTAAGACCTTCAAAAAGTTTTCCGAAACTCTTGCATGGGAAACAGAAGTTTGGATTTCAGATATGCCAGATCATATGATTCATTTGAATGGTGATAAGTTCTTAGGACCGAGAAGATAATTCTAAAAGGAATGCTTTAACTTGGTTTTATTGAGAGAAGCGAATTAATCGAAAATATCGAATGAAAAAATGCAAAGCTTGATATCCAAATTTTTTTGGTAAAGCAAATAATCCAGATAACCTGTGCCAAACGGCCTGTACAAAATCGTTTAGATTACGGTTTCCAGGAGCGAGTGGGAATAAAATTCAAGAGCCGGAAAACCCAGTCAATCAGGGTTTTCCGGCTTTCGCAATTTGCATGGAGATCGGCGTCTCGCCTTGATCCCGCTGAAAAAGAACAGAGGACGGTTCCTTGTCCGCACTCGGCTTATGACTTATGTTAACCTGATTTGTCTCGCTCCCCGCAGGGATCAAAGCTCATCCGCGGGCTGCAGACCTTCCAGCCGAAGCTGACGGAGGGCCAGAGCTTCAGCGCGCTTCCCGGTGCAAAAGATCTTCGACAGGCGCGTCCAGAACAAATCCCAGCTCAACCGGCCGGGGTGCCCGCTGTAATAAATCTCATCGTATGGAACCGTGCGCAGGCTGTCCGGGTCGATGCCGCAGCGGCGCAGCGTCTCCTCGGAGACATCCCAGCCCCGCCTGCTCTTGGTGGAATAATCCTGTGCGGTCAAACGCTGCGCGACCCAAATGCTGGTCGCCAGCTTCCCCCGGCGGCGCAGCTCCCGACGCCACTCCCTGGGGTACATCTCGAAGAAGACCTCATCTCCCAGCTGGTTGCGTTCATGCCGCAAGCTCCTGCGCCGGAGCAAGAACATACCGCCTGCGGCGATGAGACCGATATAGAGCACAAGCAGCAGCGTGAAGAGCCAGCCGCGCAAAACATCTGCGTACGCAAGCAGGAAGTAGAGCGGCGCTGAGCAGAGACTCATAACCAAGCCCAGACCGAGATAGATCAGGGTAGACGTCATGGCATTCCACTTGCCTGTGCCCTTCCGCTTTTTTTGCTGCGTCATAAGCCCGCCCCCTTTGCATATTTTTGCTATGATATCATAAAAATTCAAAAAAGTAAAGCCCCTTCGAAGGCAAAAAAGCTCTGTTGCCATCCTATCGGCAATAAAACCCATAAACAGGAGCCGGCTTCGGGTGCCTGTCCCGTCACAGCAGTATTTCTTCCTTGCTTTTTCTCGTCAGATGGCCCTGCCTCGGCCTGGCCGCTTCCGATTTGTATCCCACGATCAAGAGGGCCACCGGCTCCAGATAGTCCGCCAGGGCAAAGGCTTCTTTCATTTTAAGCGGGTCCCAATACATCACCCAGATGGAACCAAGGCCCAGGTCTGTCGCTTCCAGCATCATATGCGTGGCAACGATGCCGGCATCGATATCCCCGCTCTGCTTCCCGTCCATGGGTCTGGTCCAGCACGCCCGCCTGTCATAGCACACCAGAAACGCCAGGGGCACATAGTATCGACTGGGCACGACACGATTCAGCGTTTCCCGGTCCTCGTCGCTGTCTATCACACGGATTCGCTGGGGCTGGTTGTTGCAGGCCGTAGGCGCCGCGATTCCCGCTTCGAGAATCTTTCCGATCAGCTCCCGCTCCACGGCCCGGCGATCAAATTCCAGCACCGAAAAGCGGGCTCGGGACAATTCCAAAAAATCCACAAAGACCCCCCTCTCCTTCCATCGCTGCCCTTAGTATAGACGGGCGCCCGGCGAAAATCAAGGCTTGAAAAAAGATGTTTTGTCGGTATAATAAATATGTACCCGGCAGCGGAGCGAAAAAAACAGACAGGAGGCGGCGCGATGGAGGTTTCGGAACGGAAGAACAGTCGGATCATTGACGGAACTGCCCTCTGCTTTTCTCTGGCTCTGTTGGCGGCTTCCGCCGCGGGGGCGGTCTATACCGGCACGGGAAACACCCTTTTTGCGGATTTCCTGCGGATTCTGACCTCCCCGGGGCCCCTGATTACAGACTATTTTGGCGTAGGCAGTCTGCCCGCGGCCTTCCTGAACGCGGGACTCTGCGGGCTTGCCATGTGGGCCTTTATGGTGCTGCTGCCGGGGCCCTCCCACGTTAACACCTTCGCCGGCTTTTTCCTGGTGATTGCCCACGCCTTCTACGGACTGAATTTTCTGAATATGTGGCCCTGCTTCCTGGCGCCCTTTCTCTACATCCGGATTCGTCGGCTGGACTACAACCAGAACCTTCACATCTGTATGTTCTGCACCTGCTTCAGCCCCTTTGTCAGCGAGCTGCTGTTCCGTTACGATCAGGGCAGCGCCTGGGTTCCCGGCACGGCGTCCCTCACCGGCACCGGGATTGCCCTGACCATGATTTTCATTCTGGTTCTGGCCTTTGTCGCCCCCGCCATCCTGCCCGGAACAAGGGCCTGGCACAAGGGCTACAACCTATACAACGGCGGCCTCGCCTTCGGTATGCTGGGCTTCTTCCTGTTTAACCTGCTGTACCGCACCGTTGGCGTCAGCGCCCCTGCCGTCGTCAGCTTCGACAACCCGGTCTACGAGCAGTTTGGACGCTCCTATCGGGCTTTCGGCTATGTGTTCTTTCTGTCCCTGTTCGCCCTCTGCGCAGGGGCGGGCTTTCTGCTGAACGGCCGGAGCTTCCGGGGCCTGTCCCGCCTGTTCACCGACACCGGCTACGAGAGCAACTTCGCCGCCAAATACGGAATGCCCCTTTGCCTGATCAACGTGGGCATCTACGGCGCCCTGTTTCTGGTCTATGTGAGTCTGGTGGAACGCTTCACCCCCGGCGCCGGATTCACCGGCCCCACCTTCGGAGTGATCTTCGCGGCCCTGACCTTTACCGCCATGGGCCAGCATCCCCGAAACGTCTGGCCCATCTACGGGGGCTATCTGCTGCTCTTCCTGCTGGCCAACGCCTATAACGCCCTGGTGGGAGGCGACGCCTCCTGGACCCTTTCCACCCAGGCCTACATCAACAGCGTCGCCTTTGCCACGGGCCTCTGTCCCCTGGTGGGCCGCTACGGCGTCGTATCCGGCATCATCGCGGGTATGCTCTGCGCCTCCCTGGCCCCTGCCACCTCCGCCCTCCACGGAGGCTTGATGCTCTACAACGGGGGCTTTACCGCGGGCATCACCACCCTGATCCTGCTGCCCATCCTGGAGCACTATCTCCCCCACCCCCGGGCCTCCATGAATCAGCACATGGACCTGCGGGACATGATGGTTTTCGATGAATCCGTCAAACGAGCCCCCCGGGAGAAACAGGATTGACTCCAAAATACGCCAAAGGGCCGGTTCCCTGTCACAAGACAGGAAACCGGCCCTTTTGAGAACCCGCGCCGCCTCACAGGGAAGCCGCGTGCTCCGCGAAATTGGCCTTTCGGATGCAGACCCGCTCCCGGGCAAGCTCCCAGACATGGATGCCGGTATCGGCGGAGGAAAAAACCACGTTTCCGCCAACGGGGAGCCCCAGCAAAGCCCCGTAGAGCTGGATAATCGTCCCCCCGTGGGTCACGACGGCGACTGCCGCCTCCGGGCCGTTTTCCGAACAAATCCGCTCCAGCGCTTTTTCCGCCCGGCGGCGAAATTCCACCCTGGACTCCATTCCGTAGACGGCCTGATCCACAGGCAGATCCTTGATCTCCGGGTAGCGCCTGTCCGCCTCCTCCCGGGAGAGCCCCGCCAGCAGGCCGTTGTTGAACTCCATCAGATTCGGGTCAAACGTGACGGGAAGCCCCGTGCGCTCCGACAGGTGCCCTGCGGTCTGGGCTGCCCGCTTCAGGGTACTGGCATATATTTTCGTCAGTTGAAAATGCTCCGCCACATAGGCCGCCATCGCTTCCGCCTGCCTGTGGCCCCGCTCCGTGAGCGCAAAATCCGCCCGCCCCTCGTGGACGTTCAAAATATCCGCTTCCGATTCCCCGTGGCGTATCGCCAAAATAAGCATCTGTGTGTCCTTTCCCGCTTCCCGCGTCATTCTTCATAGGGGCAGCAATGCTCCGCCTTGGATTGAAACTCGCTGAGCTTTTGAATCTTCCCGGCGGCGTCAAAATCCGCGATTGTCACCCCGTCAAAGCCGTCCTCCACTCCATCGAAGACGCAGCGGAAGTACCATTCCGCCACCGCCGTCCGGTCCGCTTTCAGAAAGCGCTTAATCTCCCAGCTCAGGACGCTGCCCCGGGCGTTCCAGTCCCGGAACCACCGCAAAAGCTGGGGCAGACCGTGATACTCCGGCCCATAGCACTCGCTGTAAACCGCGTCCTGAGAAAAGCTCCTTTGGAACGCCGCCTCGTCCTTCTCAATCCAGGACCGAAAATAGGCTCTGATGCTGTCTTCCACGGTTTTCCCTCCGTCGATGATTGTCAATGGCTTTTCCGCTCCTTCATGATACCACAGAAATCGGAGCTTGGCAAGCCGCAGTCCCCGCGGCAGAATGAATTGCAAATGTGTTGTTCCGAAAGTGGGGTTTTCTATTGCCATACGGCGGGTTTTGTGGTAGAATTGTGGGGCGGCGGATCGAAACGATGAATATTCGGTTTGAGCAGACCCGATCCGGGCCGCGTTTCCCCCCATTTTTTCTGTAACAGTGTGGTGCGTATGAATCAGAAAACAATCATTGTAATCAACGGCAAGGGCGGCACCGGAAAAGACACCCTCTGCGCCAGCCTGGCCGAAGTCTGGCCAGTTATGACCGTCTCGGCCATAGACCCCATCAAGGAAATCGCCCGGCAGCACGGATGGATGGGCGAGAAGGACGACCGGGCCAGACGGTTTTTGGCGGAGCTGAAGCAGACCTTTGTGAACTACAACGACCTGCCCACCCGGTATCTGCGGGGCAAAACGGAGGAATTTCTATCCGGCGATGGGGAAATCCTCTTTGTGCACATCCGGGAGGCAGACCAGATCGACGCCTATAAGGCCGCCATCCTCCCCGCCCGGTGCGTCACCCTCCTGGTAACCCGGGGAGAGATCGACAAAACCCACCACTACGGCAACCCCGCCGACGACGAGGTTTTCAACTACAGCTACGACTACGTCTTTGAAAACGACGCCCCCATCGAAGAGAGCAGCAAACGCTTCCTTGCCCTGATCCGAAAAATTCGAAGCGCACAGGAGATACGCAGCCATGAACGTGATTGAAAGCGGAACGCTGAACGATGCGCAAATCATTGCGTGTGCCCGGAATAAAAAACTGATTATTGAGGAATTTAAAGAAGAGAACGTAAAGCAGGCCTGTTATGAGCTCCGGGCAGGCAATATCTATTTCGATTTCAACGGCGACGAGGTCGTCCGGCACGAAATCGGAAACAATGACGAGATTGTTTTTCGCCCCCATCAGACGCTTATCATCATTTCAAAGGAAAAGTTCAAGTTCCCGGATGATATTTTGGGCAGATTTCTGACAAAGGGCGCCCTTACTTCTCTGGGCTTCGTCCCGGTAAACACCTATGCAGACCCCGGCTTTTACGGGCGAATGGGAATGATTATGAACAACGCCTCCAACCATTATCTGCGGATTCCCTGCGGAGAACCGATTTCCAAGGTGGAGTTTGTGAAGCTGCGGGTTCCGGTAGACCAGGCCTACTTCGGCCAGCACGGCTTTGAAACCGGCGTTTGGCCCTTCCGGGAGGACCTGGTAATTCCGCCTGACCGGGTCAGAAAGTACTTTCCGGGAGAAAATGACATTGATGTGATCCGGGCCTCTTTCGGCGATTCTGCCGCAAGAATTATGCACCGCGTTCTAGTTACGGAGCGACGCTTCGTACTGGCCACGGTAATTCTAATTATCCTGAACTTGGTTATCATCGGTCTGTCCCTGGGCACATCCTGGATCAGTCCGGTTGCCAATGTAATCTACGGCATCATCGCCAACGTGGGATACGCCATCGTCTCCCTCATCGTGAGCAAAATCAAAGTCAAAAAGACAAGTGGAAAATAATGGACACGATTCATGCCTTGACCGTTCACGGCAAAACTGTGCCGAGCAACGTTTTCTTTGCTCCCATCAATCCGGGTTTTTCCAGGAACGGGATCATTCAAGAAGAATTTAAACAGTTTTTCAAGCAGAGAACCGGCAATCACATCGGTATTTGCTATATTGGCAACGTGGCGCTTCAGGCGGAATGGGTCAGTAATGCAGATACCGCAGTTTTGTATGCCACTCCGCCGAAAGAATGGCAGTCGCTGGCGGCGGAGATTCGGCAGACCGGAACCCTTCCCGGCATCCAGTTAGCCTGGAAGCCAGGGGAATTCACCCTGCAAAGAACGTTTACAACCGATAATGCCCCGGAACAGATTGGGGCCTTTCGGAAGTTCTACGAGGCCTTTACAGACTTTGAGCAACTTGCCGATCTGTACGCAGAGAGTATCCGCTTTGCCGCTTCTCTGGGTTTCTCCGTTGTCCAACTTCACGCCGCCCACGGCTATGGTCTCTCCCTGCTGCTCAGCCGAAGGGTCAGCGGATCAGCCGACCCCGGCGAAACCAAGGGCGCCCGGCTGATAAAAGCCATTCTGTCCCGGTTATCCGGACTCGACGTGATTCTTGATATCAGGCTTTCACTTTTCGAAGGCATCGACGACAGAGGCGAAATCGGCTACAAGAAAAAGCTGGCTGGGTTGCTTGTAGACTGGGGCTTTGATATAATCAGCTTTTCCAATGGCTTCTACAACATCGACAAAAACATGATCTACCCCTCAAAGTCCGAATACTCTCCTGTGATTTCCTATGTGAAAGCCTTGGCAAGGCAATACCCCACCGTCCTTTGGAACGTCGCAGGAAATATGGAAAAACTCCTTGTCCGGAATAGCCGCAGTCCGGACAATCTCTCCTTTTCCATCGGTCGGCAGCTGATTGCTGACCCCCAGACGGTTTCAAAGGTTCTCGGCAAGGACTTTTCTGGGATCAAAAGATGCTCCGAGTGCGGTGCCTGTCACTACTACTCCTTCGGATACGACGGAATTGGGCCGTGCAAGCATTGAACAGACCGGGGACGGTTCCCCGTCGCAAGACATGGAACCGTCCCCGGATTCTTTACGCCCACCGGTAGATCGCGGCCACGGTTTTTTCGTCCTGCATCCGGAGGACGAAGTTCCCCTGGAGGAACCTGTCCGCTCCCCCCTCCCGGAACATCACGAAATAGGTTGACGTAATATAGCCGTTGTGGCATCTGGCGTTGTACACATTCACCCCCAAAAGCTCCAGGGAGCCCTCCGCCGCCACATCGTTCCGCTCCAACGCGCTGCGGACGATCTCGTCCGTCTCCCGATGGAAGGCGGCCACCGCCTCGGATACCGCCCGGAACCGCGCATCCCGGCAGAGGGCTTCTGCCTCGGCAGGAAGGGTCTGCCGCAAAAGCGCCCGGATGGCCGGACGTTCCGGGGATGTGAAGAAATACCGCCCCGCCTCCGCCAGAGCGTTGATCATCAGCGCCCCGGTGAAATAGCAGGAGATTCGGATGGGCAGGAGGGCTTCGGGCCTTGTAATCTGCCCGCCCATCCGCTCTGTCAGCGCCCGGGCCTTCTCCCCGTCCAGCTGCTTCAACACCTGCCACTCCACATAGTTCGCGGTGCCCTCGATCTCCTCCACCTGGCTCTCATAGGAAAACTCGAAGGGGAATTTCTCGCTGCGGCATTTTCTGGAGGCCAGCAGCGCTGCAAGGGCGGACTCGTCCGGGCCCTCCAGCAGCTTCAGCAGCAGTTCGTTTTCCCGCAGCTTTCTCCACAGGTTTTCCGGCTGATAACCGTAGCGGGAAAGGGCCTCCATTTCGTTGGGCCAGCAGTCCCAGCCCCGAAGCCGCTGAAAGCCGTGGAACATCTCGTGCACGATCTTGGAGGTTAACACGGGAATCTCCAGCTCCTCCTGCACCATCCAGATGGCAATTTGCTCCCCCTGATACTCGATGGAGGTATTGGCGCAGAAGGCGTCGGTCTTCTCAATGTACTGCCCGTCAAAATAACACCGCTCCGCGTCATACAGCGCGAAGCGCAGCGGCGTAAAGCCCGGCCAGATGCTTTCAAAATCCAGCGCGGCAACGGCCTCCCGCACCTGATGATACAACTCTTCCAAATTCATGTGTCAATCCTCCTGAAAAGCGTTCCGGGGCGTGACTCCCGCGCATTCTGATTTTTTGGGGCCCTGCGGGGAAAAATCCATCGCCCAGCGGTTATTCTGTCTCATAGTATATAAAAAATCGGTTTTGCTGTCAATCCGTCTGTTTGGGCTTCTTTCTTGCAAATTCCGGAAGACTGTGCTATACTGATTCCGCTGCCGCTTCCGCGGCCAATCCACACAAAAGGGGTGATCCGATATGAAGCTGTATCGTGTCCGGAGGGCCCGCGAGCTTTGACCCTCCAAACCAGAAACGGAGGAACTGTATATGCTGAAACTCATGGATGTCAACGAAGAAAACTGGCTGGAAGTCCGGAAGCTCTCTGTGGAGGAACACCAGACCGGCTTTTTGGACAGCGCCCTGGGCATCCTGGCCAGAGCCTATGTCTACCGCTCTGCCCGGGCCCGGGTCATGGGCATTGCCCGGGAGGAGGAGATCATCGGCGTCGCTCTGGTAAAGGACCTGGACGAGGCGCCCGCCTGCTACGACCTGCAGCAGTTTATGATCGACCGGCGGTACCAGCGGCAGGGCTTCGGTACGGAAGCCCTGGGCCTGATCCTGGCGGAGCTGGAACAGGAGCGGAAATATGACTGCGTAGAGGTCTGCGTCAAGCAGACGGATACCGCCGCTCTGCGGGTCTATGAAAAAGCCGGCTTTGCGGATACCGGCTACGTAGACGAGGACGCCCCGGACTGCCGCAACCTGATGTACCGCTTCCCCGCCCGGGCGAATCCGTAGGGCGAGCGGTTCCCTTCCTCTGAGAGAACATATGCTATACCAAAAGAGAGGCCGTCCGATGGACGACCTCTCTTTTGGCACGCCGGAAGGGACTCGAACCCCCAACCCTCAGAACCGGAATCTGATGCTCTATCCATTGAGCCACCGGCGCGTTTGCCTAAGTATTATAGCAAAGACATCCGCAAATGTAAAGACTTATTTTCCCTTTCGGAGAAATAATTTTCCTCCGGGAAGCTGCCTAAGAGCGCCGCTGCGGGGCGCTGAACCTACGGGCGGATGTGAGCATCCGCCCCTGCGGGCTCGGAACACAGCGTT
>JAGABH010000114.1 GCA_017614755.1 Oscillospiraceae bacterium | reverse complement strand
GGCTCCCAAATCGGGAGCCGCCCGCAGTTACTGAAATAGTACTTGTTTTAGAATTGTCGCGGATGAAATCGTCGTTACTGTGCGGTGTTTGGCTGAATGATTTTCGTGATACGCATCCTCTCAACGGTTTCGAACCGCGCCCCTGGCCTGCCGGAGAAAAGCGGAAAACGCAGACTGTCGTGAAATCAATTCTGGAGGATGCCTCGCAGGGCAATTCATGTCCACAGGACAATTCATGCGCCGCAAGGCGCAATTCATTGGGACAAGCAATGCTCATCCCTACGTTTGCCTACTGCCGCAGATACTGCTCCGTCAGCTCCAACTGCTCCGGAGTGTTGACGCCCAGAATCTGCTCGTTGAGCTCCGCGGTGTAGACCGCTACCCGCTGGCCGTGGCCCCGGAGGATGGCGGGGACGTCGGTGAGGTAGTACTCATGCTGGGCGTTGTGATCCTGAATCTCATCCAGGCTGGCCAGCAGGGCCTTGCAGTCGAAGGCGTAGATACCCACGTTCAGCTCCCGGATGGCCTTCTGCTCGGGGGTGCAGTCCCGATCCTCCACGATCCGGAGGAAGTCGCCCTTTTCGTCCCGGAGGACCCGACCGTAGGGCAGGTACTGCTCACAGGTGCCGGAGAGCATGGTGCAGGCCGCACCGTTCTCGGCGTGGAAGGCCAGAAGCCCCTGATAGATTTCCTTCTTCAGCAGGGGCATATCGCCGTAGCAGACCAGGACGGTGCCGTCAAAGTCCTTCAGGTGCTCCCGGGCGCACATCACCGCGTGGCCGGTACCCAGCTGGGGGTCCTGAATCGCTCTGGGATAGGCGGGGAAGGCCTCAAACACCAGCTCCCGCATATAGCCGGCCACCAGTACGGTGTCCTGGACGGGGATGAAGTCCAGAGCCTTCAAAACATAGTGCAGAAGAGGCTTGCCGCAGGCCTGACGCAGGACCTTGGGAAGATTGCAGGTCTCGGACATCATGCGGGTGCCCTTGCCTGCCGCAAGCACAACTGCTTTGATTTTCATAATTTGATTCACTCCTGAAATGGTTTTTCATTGTGATGAAATGGCGGGTTGCCCCGCCGCTTTTTCAGTATAGCGAAGTCTGTCGATAAAAGCAACCTTTTTTTGTCTTTTTCATTTACAAAAACAGGCAGCGGGGATATAATAGAGAAAATCTATGCAAGGAGAATCGATATGATTACCTTTGAGAACGACTATTCCTGCGGGGCCCATCCTGCGGTATTGCAGAGGCTTTTGGAGACAAACCTGGTTCCCCAGCCGGGCTACGGGGAGGACGCCTACTCCGACAGCGCCCGCCGGAAGATTCGGGCCGCCTGTGGCTGCTCCGGGGCGGAGGTCCACTTCCTCTCCGGCGGCACCCAGACCAACGCCATCGTCCTGGCCTCCATTCTGAACGCCTGGGAGGGGGTCATTGCCGCCCAAACCGGTCATATCCACGTCCATGAGGCGGGGGCTCCCGAGGCTCTGGGGGTGAAGGTTCTGGCCCTGCCGGAGCATCAGGGCAAGCTGGACCCGGAGGAGGTCCGGGCTCTGGCTTCCGCCCTGCTGAAGGATGAAAACGTGGAGCACATGATGTACCCCGGCGCGGTCTACATCTCTCACCCCACCGAGTGGGGCACCCTCTACACCCGGGCAGAGCTTACGGCCCTCTCCGCCGTCTGCCGGGAATTCGGTATGCGGCTCTATCTGGATGGGGCCCGGCTGGCCTACGGCCTCATGGCCCGGGATACCGACGTGGACCTGCCCCTGATCGCCTCGGTCTGCGACGCCTTCTACATCGGCGGCACCAAGTGCGGCGCCCTCTGCGGCGAGGCGGTGGTCTTCCCCCATGGCGCTCCCGCCCACTTCCGCAACTTTATCAAAAAGCATGGGGCCATGCTGGCCAAGGGCCGCCTCTGCGGGGTCCAGTTCGACGCCCTGTTTACCGACGGCCTCTACGGAGAGATCGGCCGCCGGGGGGTGGAGACCGCCGAACAGCTCAAAACCGTCCTGGCAAAGCACGGAGTCCCCTGCTATATGGACACCCCCACCAACCAGCAGTTTGCCATTCTGGAGAACGGGCAATACAACGCCATCCAGGAGAAGGTTCCCGTGGGCTTCTGGTCCAACCCGGACCCGGAGCACACCATTGTCCGCTTCGCTACCGCCTGGTACACCACGGACGAGTACCTGGAGGAGCTGGACAAGATCCTTGGACGATAGGGATCAAGGCTCAGGGCTCAGGGATCAGGGTAAAGCCTTCCTCCTGGGGGGGAAGGTGGCAGCGCGAAGCGCTGACGGATGAGGGGTGCCCCGACAACGGGCGGCTTTCCGCCTGTGCTGCACGATTTGCGGGGCCTCGCCCCCCAGCTGCGTTTTCTGCCCCTGTCACATTGCGTTCGGCGTTCCGCGGCATTGACCGCGGACACGCAAATAATCAAAAACGGAGGTATCGCCATGGCTTTTTTTGGAATCATCGACGGTCGGCCGGTGGACTGCATCCGGCTGCACAATGACAAGCTGACTGCCGAGGTGCTGACCTACGGCGCCACCCTGCGGTCCCTTACCGTCCCGGACCGGGAGGGAAAGCCGGTGGACGTGGTGCTGGGCTTTGACAGCCTGGAAGATTATGTCAACCACGACTGCTATTTCGGCGCCACGGTGGCCCCTGTGGCAAACCGAATCGGCAAGGCGGCCTGCCTGCTGAACGGGAAGCCCCTGCGGCTGACGGTCAACGACCGGGGCAACAGCCTCCACAGCGGCGAGGCCGGTCTGGATCGGAAGTTCTGGACGGTGACGGCCTGCTGCGACGAGCGGGTGACATTGACCTGCACCCATCCAGACGGTCTGGGCGGGATTCCCGGGAACATTCGCTTCGAGGTAAGTTACCGGCTGGAGGGCAGCGGGATTTCCGTCAGCTATCTTGCGGTCAGCGAACGGGACACTCTCTGCAATCCCACCAATCACAGCTATTTCAACCTGGACGGCCACGGCAGCGGCCCCATTCTGGATCACCGAATTCGCCTCTGTGCCAAGAGCTTCACCCCCACGGACGACAAGTCCATCCCCACCGGGGACATTCGGGCCGTGGGCGGCACGGCGCTGGACCTGACAAGGCCCACCCGGGTGGGAGACCACATCGACGACCCGGAGGAGCAGCTCCGGCTGGCGGGGGGTTATGATCACAACTTTGTGATCGACGCCGCGGAGGAGGCCTTCCGGCCGGCGGCGGAGGTCTGGGCTGCCCGCAGCGGCATCAAGCTCACGGTCTATACAGATCGGCCCGGCATCCAGTTCTACACCGGAAACTACATTCCAGCCGGTATGGCGGGCAAGGAGGGGACCATCTACGGCCCCAGGCAGGCACTTTGCCTGGAAACCCAGAGCTATCCTGACGCTCCGAACCACCCGGGCTTCCCCTCCATTCAGCTCCGGGCGGGCAGGGAATGGACCAGCCGTACCCTGTACAAATTCTCCGCGGAAATGTAAGAAATCAGAAATCGTGAGAAATAAGGACTCCCGCCGGGCTTTCCGGCGGGAGTTTTGTCATTTGCGCATCGGATTCTGTTGTCCGGTATCAGATGATACCCAGCACAAACTTGCAGTAGATACGGTTCCAGAAGCCTGAGATGGACACGCGGCTGGACATTTCGTCGCAGATCAGGCGCATGGAGGCCACTTCGTCGTCGTCCAGCGTGTGCTGGCTGAACCGGGCTTTCTTGGCCAGGGTCACGGCCTGTTCCGGAAGCTTTCCGCCGCCGTGCTTCTTCAGCCGGAGCATTCTCCGATACAGAAGCCGCGCTTTGTCATTGGGCTGGGCAGCGGTGACTCGCTTGTCCCAAAGCCGGAGCTTCAGCCGACGGCGTCCGATAATCAGGAGCGGAACGCCCACAACGCCCAGGAATATCCAGAGCAGGGTCAGGTCCGCCGGCTCGCTGCTTTCGCTGTTTCCGTTGCCGGAGCCGTTGGGATTGTCGGGGCTGGAGGTGGGAACGTCGGGGTTGGTCTCCGAGGGACGGGGCTTGCGGGGATCGTTGGGCCTGGTGTACTCGGGCTCTGTCTCCTCCGTGGGACGGGACTCGTAAGGCGTCTCGGGAATGAGGCCGGTGAATTCCGTGGCTTCTCCCGGAGTGGGCTCAAAGGCAAGCCAGCGGCCGCCGATCCAGGCCTCTACCCAGGCGTGGGCGTGGAGGTTCGTCACGCGAACCTCCTCCCCCGCCTTGGCCTCGCAGATGTAGCCGGAGACATAGCGGGCCGGGATGCCCAGCGCCCGGTACAGGGCCGCACAGGAGGAAGCGTAGTGGACGCAGTAGCCCTCCTCGGCGTCGTTCAGGAACCAGGTGCAGAAGTCTTCGCCCTCGGGCATTTTGGCCGGGTTTCGGCTGTATGCCGCACCGCATGCCGCTACCTTGCCGGCGATGTCATTCGCCAGCTTTTCCAGCTCGGCGGGGTCGGTGGGAAGACGGTAATCGTAAATTTTCTGCTCCGCCAGCCAGGCCAGCATGCCCTCCCGGGTTTTGGTGGGCAGGTTCAGGCAGTTCTCATAGACCCAGTCATTGTAAAGTTTGTTGGGGGTTATGGGGTCGGGGTCCACAAGGAAGTGCATGGAATAACGGGTGGATTTCTGGTTGTTGCGGACATAGGAATCGGAGACCACCTCGCCGCTGCCCGGCATCTGCGTGAGCTGATAGGTGGTATAAAGCACGGTTTCCGTATCCACCGTCTCCACGGAGAGAGATTCGCCGTTCCGCCACCCGAGATAGGGGAACAGGGCGACCTGTCCCCAGTCGTTTTCCGTGTTCTGGGACCAGGTGATACCGTTAAAGTCAGAATAGCTGGAGCCTCGCAGATAGAGGTCGGCGTCCACCGAGCTGGTGACGTAGAGCATAGGAATCGGTCGGTTGGGCAGAGCGGGCAGGCCGGAGAGGTCCAGGGAGGCGGGATTTTCCCACGGACCGGGGCCGCGGTCTTCATTGTAGTGACTCGGACCGAATTTTTCCACCAGACCATCCAAGGTGAAGGGGGGGGTATAGGTCTCGCGGGGGAAGATCATGAGCAGCGAGCCCAGAATGGCGGCGGCCAGCAGGGCGGAGAGCCCCACGGACTTGAACTGATCCCCGGCTCCCCTTCTGCGGACAGACTGGCTGAATGCCTGGGTAAGCACCGTAAACACGGCGGCCAGCAAAGGCAGCTCATCCGGCGGTGTGTCAATGAGGACGAAGCAGGGCGCGATGCAGATCATCAACGCCAGGGCCACCGGCGTGGTCCGCTTCCAGATCCGGACGGACAGGCAGCAGATATAAGCCTCCAGGACCGTAAGGGCCAGCAGAGCGGTGCCGACGGTTTCGGGCGTGGTTGCCTCCCGGGGCACATAGTCCCGGAAGAAGTCATAGCCTTTGGCGTAGGTTGAGGAGAGCACGCCCCAAAGGTTGCGGAAGCTCTCCAGCAGCTCCGAGCGGAACAAATAGGCCGGGATAATCAGCCCCACCAGCAGCAGGGGGGCGACGAGCCGATCCTGCTTTTCGTGACCCAGGACCAGAGAAAAGAGGGTCACGGAGCCCAGGGCAATCCACAGCAGTTCCCTGGACGCCGGGAGATCAAAGGCGGTAATCAGGCAGAAGACGGAGCCCAGCAGTCCCGGCATCACCAGAATCCAGTCCAGAATCGTGCGGGAGAGTACAGCGCGCTGTTTTTTCATGCGGGACTCCCTCCCTTCATGCCCACGGTGCAGAGCTGGTCCACCTGCATGGGCAGGGGCCAGGGCAGGTCGGCGGAGTTCTCCGGGGCCAGACAGGCGGCCCGCAGGACAGCGAGGGTGTCCTCCGGGGTTTGAATCTCCCAGAGATGGATGCGTTCGCCGCTCATCCAAACGGCGTGATGGGGCACGTCGTGATCCAGAAGCCACTGGGAGAGGAAGCGGAAGTTGCCCAGGTTGACCCCGCGGTTTTCTGCCCCGCGGGGTGTCCAGACAGCCAGAACAAGCTGTCGATGCACAGGCTCCAGAGCCTCCCGGACCACCAACTCCTCTGTCTTCAAGGAGAGCTTCCAGTGAATGTCCTTCACCGGGTCGCCGGGGCGGTAGGCTCGATGGTCATGCTGCTCGGAGTAGCCTCCGCCCACCTTGGCTTTCATCTGCTGATGGAGAAACTGATCCATCTGAGGCATGGGCACAGGTGGACGCGCCGGAGGCAGAATCACCATGGGAGACAGGTTCGGAAGCCTCAGGGGCAGACGAAACAGACCCAGGGCGTCATAGACCCGGCCCCGACAAAACTCCGGAGCCAGAAAGCCGCAGGCGTCGGTGGGCAGATTCAGCACGCCGTCCGATCTGGACAGACGGCTGAGATAGCGCATATCCCGATCCTGGTCTCTGGACCGCAGATTCAGGCGGATTTGGACTTCCGGCATGGGCAGGAACCGCCAGGACCGGAGCCACAGGTGCAGGGTGGCCTTCGCACCCTGGTCCACCGTCTCCGGCATGGACGCATCCAGACGGCAGGAGAGCATGGCGGGCAGGGAGACCAGCAGAGATATAAAGGGCAGCGCCAGCACCAGAATCAGCAGCAGCCAGGCGAACCAGATGATGCTGGCAAAATAGAAGACCAGACTCAGAATCAGCAGAGCGAAATACAGCAGACGGTTGACAACCATGATCTCACACTCCCGGAGCCGGGACCTTGTCCAGCAGAGCGGTCAGAATCTGCTCAGCCTGGAGTCCCTGGGCCTGGGCGTCCGCGGACAGCAGCAGGCGGTGGGCAACCGTGCCGACAAAAACGGTTTTCACGTCCTCGGGCAGCACGTAGTCCCGTCCGTTCAGGAAGGCGGTGGCCTTCGCCATGGAGACTACGGCCAGGGTGGCCCGGGGGCTGGCGCCCCGCTGAATGTGGGGGTGCTGGCGGGTCTGGCAGATCAGAGAGACTACATAGTCGATAACAGTGTCCTTGATGTAGATCTGGCTGACGGTATCCTGCATAGCGGCGAGCTCTGTGCGGCTCACAACCTGCTCCACCTGCTCCAGGGGGTTTACGCCGCCCTGACGGGCCATGACCATATCCAGCTCGTCCTTTGCCTTGGGATAGCCCACGGACAGGCGAACCATAAAGCGGTCCATCTGGGAGTCCGGCAGCAGCTGCGTGCCGGCGGCGCCGATGGGGTTCTGGGTGGCGATAACGGTGAAGGGTCTGGGCAGGGGGTGGGTGGTGCCGTCTACCGTCACCTGTCCCTCCTCCATGGCCTCCAGCAGAGCGGACTGAGTCCGGGAGGTGGCCCGGTTCAGCTCGTCCGCCAGGAAAAGGTTGCAGAGAATGGCGCCTTTCTGGTAGGTCATCTTTCCGCTCTGCTTGTCATAGACAGAGTATCCGGTGATATCGGAGGGGAGTACGTCGGGATTGAACTGCACTCGCCCGTAGTCCAGGCCCAGAGCCCGGGAAAAGGCCAGGGCGATGGTGGTCTTGCCCACGCCGGGGATGTCTTCCAGCAGGACGTTTCCGTCGGCCAGAATGGTCATCAGGATCCAGACCAGAACCTGGTCCTTGCCCTGCACTGCCTTCCGCAGCTCTACGATGATCTTTTGCATGATGTTCATGTTCGTCTCTCCGTGTGTTTATTTTGTTTACTGGTTTTGCATTTTTGAAACGTGAATGGGGGAACGCAGGGATTATTGCGGGGGGTTCCGGAAAATCGGGGAAATTACAGCCAATCTCCCTCCCAGGGCTGGATGCGGACCGGGGGCTGCTCCAGCAGAGCCCGCTGAGCGTCGCTCAGGTGCTTTTTCCGGACGATGACCTCGTAGACGTACTCGCGGAAATAGGCCTCGCTGCAAACGAAATAACCCTTCTTGCCCACGTCCTCGCCCCAGCTGTTCTCGATCTTCCATCGGTCGGGCTTCCCGTCCGCGTCGAAGTTGACGCCCACGAAGATCATTGCGTGGGTGGCGAAGCTGTCGTGGTATTCCAGGCGGTCGCCCTTGGACATATCAAAGTCCACGCCGCCCATGAGTCCGGACCAGTCCAGACTGTCCGGGTCCCAGACGCCCTTCTCCCGGTCGCCGCAGGCGCCGGCGTCGCAGCCGAACCAGACGGGCTCGCCGTCGCGCAGCTGCCTGACGGTCAGCTCCTCCATCTCCTCCAGGGTCAGGTTCAGGTTGATGACGTCCCGGTTGGCCATGGAGCCCTTGTAGTGGAACACATAGTAGAGGTTCATCCCCAGACCGTGGGTGGGATGATTGGTGACGGTGATGTAGTCCTCCAAGGCGTCCCCCACGAACTGCTCGCAGAAGCTGCGGCCGGTAAGGTTCCGGAGGCAGTGGTAGTTGTTGTCTTTGTCCCGGTATTCAAAGCAGAAGGTCTTGGGGGGCTCGCCGAAGGCGATGCACTCCATCCGGTAGACCTCTTCCAGCATGGCTTCCTTCACAGGCTGGGGGTCTTCGCCCCGGGCAATGGCGGCCCGGAGGAGGACAGCGTCCTTCCGCAGCAGGGTGTTCAGGAGCTTCAGGAACTTTTCTGTGTGGGTGGACTGCCAGGTTTCGGGCATCACAGAGGCGGGTACCACGCCGTACTTCTTCACCAGGTCGGAAGCCATATCCCAGTAGCCGCCGTCGCCCACGCCGCCCAGCACGTATTCCATCATCCGGTCGTTCAGAGGCTTTGTGGCGTTTTCAATGACCATCTCCAGGAAGTTGTTGGCCTTCTCCAGCTTGTCGTAGAAGGAGAGGTAGTTGGCCGACAGCTCGAACTTGTCCAGGTTGCAGGCCTCGGAGATGCGCTCCCGGAGGATGTTCAGCACTGCGTAGAGCCAGCAGCGGCCGCTCTTTTGCTGGAAGGTGACGCCCCGGGTTTTGAGCTCCACGGCGAAGTCGCCGTTGAGCTTGGCTGCCGCGGAGGGCACGAAGGCCAGTTCCTTCAGCTCGGTTTTGGCCATAGCGGCCTGAAGGGTTTTCAGCTCCTGCCGCCGGGCTTCCCGGTCACGAAACTGCGCCAGCAATTCCGATGTAATCTCTTTCATGGCAATGTCCTTTCTAAAAAGTATACTATCTCGGACATTATAACACATCCAATCCAATATAGCAACAGAAATCGGGCGCATTAGACATTGATTTTTAATATTTTTTTAATATTCTTGTGCAGAATACCGGAATCGGCCGGCTGCAATGGTTCAGAATGCCCGGGGACGGCGCATTTGCCGCGTGAAACCGATCTCCGGATTGAAAACAGGAAGACACCGCATTCCCAATTCTCAATTTCCTACCCTTCCGCCAGCCCCAGGGTCAGGATGCCCAGGTTCCGGGTGTAGATTTCGTTGAACTGGGACAGGGGCAGAGGGTTCTCCCCTGCTCCGACCTCTACTGTGTAGCCGGGCCGATCCCGGGTCAGGATGAACCAGTCCTTGTAGCCCGCGAATCCCGAGGCAAAGGGCACGTCTTCCAGCGTGTAGCCGGAGACCGCCGCGAACCGTTCTCCCAGCTCCCGGGCTCCGGCGGGCTCCAGGTTTCCGAACTTCCAGTAAATCACATTGCCCTGGGTGTGATAGCTGAGGGTCAGCCCGGGCTCCGTCAGCTCCGTCAGCCGGACCATGGCCTCGCTCTCCGGCTCCGAGAGGGGGGCCGAACCCACATAGTCCCTTGGACCGGGACGGGAATAGCCCTGGGCGAATTTGATCTCCCGGGCCTGCTCCCAGCGGGCGGGGTAGTTGAGATTCAGGTCCACCCCCCGGAGATTGGCTTTCCAGCCCTCTGGGAAGGGAATGTCCGGGTAGTTTTCTGCCAGCCTGCGGGCCTCGGTCCAGCCCGGGTCTCCTTCCCCCAGCCCCCCGGTGACCAGGTCTACCCCGTCGGGGTTCACCATAGGAACCAGGTGGAGGGTGGCCCGCTGATAAAGAGCCTGGGCGGAGAAGCCGAAGAGCTTTCCGTTTTCCGACACGGCCCGAGCGTAGGCCTCCAAAAATTTCAGCAGCAGCGGCGTGGTGATCCACTCGTTGGCGTGGTGGGAGGCGTTGTATAAAACCCGCCGTGGCCCCAGTCCCACGGCGATCTGGGGCAGCTTTCGCCCGTAGGCGGATTCCCCAATGTTCCGTATTGTCAGAAAGGGATAGCGGGCCGCCAGTCCCTCCAGGCAGAGGGTCAGCAGCTCATAGGTAAAGGGCAGGTCTGTGGGAACCACGTCAAAGCCCAGGGGCACAGTCAACAACTGGTTTACATAAAGCCGAAGCGGGTCCTGGTTGGGATTGGCGGTGATAAGAGCCCGGACGGTGGTGCCGAACCGGGCGGCGATCCGGCTGTAGTTGTCCCCTGGGGCGACCCGATAACTTCGATACCCTGTCAGCCAGGGCAGCAGAGCCGCCCAGGCTGCTCCATCCAGCCGCCCCGTGGGCGGCAGCCCTTCCCGCCGCTGGAATTCCGCCAGATTCGGCGCACCCGCCCGTTTTACCGCAAGCTCGTACAATTCCATATTCTGTCCCTCCATCGCGTACTTGGTACAGCGTATGTGCATAACGGCAAGGGAAGAAGTAAAAAGTAAGAGGTAAAAAGTATCGGTCTCATACTTCTTACCTCTTAGTTCTTACTTTCTACTTGTAGATTACCGTTTCTTCATCAGCTCGCGCATTCTCTGGGAATGATCCAGAATTCGCTTCCGCATCCGGAGGTTCTGGGGGGTGACCTCCAGCAGTTCGTCGTCGGCCAGGTATTCCAGGCACTGCTCCAGGGAGAAGGTGCGCGGCGGCACCAGGCGGATGGCGTCGTCGGAGCCGGCGGCCCGCATATTGGTGAGCTGCTTCTTCTTGCAGACGTTGACGGTCATATCCTCGTTCCGGCTGCAGGCGCCCACGATCATGCCCGCGTAGACGGGGATACCGGGGCTGATGAACATCTGGCCCCGATCCTGAACGCCGCCGATGCCGTAGGCGGTGGTTTCACCGGTCTCATGGGCCACCAGAGAGCCGGTCTTCCGGCGCTCGATCTCGCCCTTCAGGGGGGCGTAGGAGTCCAGCACAGAGGACATGACGCCCTCGCCGTGGGTGTCGGTGAGGAACTCGCTGCGGTAGCCGAAGAGGCCCCGGGAGGGCACCAGGAATTCCAGCCGGTAGCGGCTGCCCATGGGGGTCATGGACACCAGGTCGCCTTTTCGCTGGCCGATCTTCTCAATGACAGAGCCCATGGCGTTCTCGGGCACGTCCGCCACCATCCGCTCTACGGGCTCGCACTTCACCCCGTCGATTTCCTTGGTCAGGACTCTGGGGGTGGACACGGAGAACTCAAAACCCTCCCGGCGCATGGTCTCGATGAGGATGGACAGGTGCATTTCGCCACGGCCCGCCACGTTGAAGGCGTCGGTGCCCTGCTCGGTGACGTGGAGGGAGACGTCCTTCAAAAGCTCCCGTTCCAGCCGATCCCGGAGGTTCCGGGAGGTGACGTACTTGCCCTCCCGGCCCGCGAAGGGGCTGTCGTTGACGGCAAAGGTCATTTCAATGGTGGGGTCAGAGATTTTCACAAAGGGCAGGGGCTCTACGGTCAGGGGGTCGCAGACCGTCCTGCCGATGGTGATGTCAGAAATGCCGGAGAAGGCCACGATCTCCCCGGCGCTGGCCTCCTGTATGGGAGTCCGGCCCAGACCGTCAAAGGCGTAGAGGGCCACAATTTTGCCCTTCTGCCGGACGGACTCGTCGTGGAAGTCGCAGATGGTGACCTCCTGGTTCTGACGAATGGTGCCCCGCTCAATGCGGCCGATGCAGATCCGGCCCACATAGTCGTTGTAGTCCAAAGAGGACACCAGCATTTGCAGGGGGGCCTCTGCGTCCCCGGTGGGGGCGGGAATATAGTTGACGATGGTTTCAAACAGCGGGATCAGGTCCTTGCCCGCCTCGTGGGGTCCGTAGGAGGAGATGCCCTGTCTTGCGGAGCAGAAGATGGTGGGAGACTCAAACTGTTCGTCGGTGGCGTCCAGGTCCAGCAGCAGCTCCAGAACCTCGTCCATGACCTCCTCGATCCGGGCGTCAGGCCGGTCGATCTTGTTTACCACTACGATGACCTTGTGGCCCAGCTCCAGGGCCTTTTGCAGCACGAAGCGGGTCTGGGGCATGGGGCCCTCGGCGGCGTCCACCAGCAGCAGAACGCCGTTGACCATCTTCAAAATTCGCTCCACCTCGCCGCCGAAGTCGGCGTGGCCCGGGGTGTCCACGATGTTGATTTTATAGTCCTTGTAATGGACGGCAGTGTTCTTGGCCAGGATGGTGATGCCCCGCTCCCGTTCCAGGTCGCCGGAGTCCATGACCCGGTCCACAACGGCCTGGTTCTCCCGGTAAATGCCGCCCTGCTTCAGCATTTCGTCCACGAGGGTGGTCTTGCCGTGGTCAACGTGGGCGATGATTGCAATATTTCTGATCTTTTCCTGTGGAGTCATTTTCTCTCTCCCCTTTCACAACCAGGAAAATATAGCATATCAGAAAATAAATTGCAATAGGAATCTTCGAGAAAATCAGGGGAAAACGCAAAAAATCGGGATTCAGAGCGCATCGTGGCTTCGGTTCCCGGTGCTTCGCGGGGGCGCACAGCGCTGTGTGAGTTCCGGCAATCAAAAAATGCGGTGTCCTGGCGGGCATATTTTGACCGCTCCTTGGCCGGACGCCCCTGCACGTCCCCCATTTGCGATTTTTTGCTGCCAATCGAAAAAATATGTTGACAAACGACATATATCGTGCTATGATACTGTCGTAAGTCGACATAGCAACCATCGACATAACGGGAGGCGACACAAGAATGAAACGAAGCGAACCCATGTCGGAAAGCTATTACTACATTCTGCTGTGTCTGGCCAAGGGCGCGAACCACGGCTACGGCATTATGCAGATGACGGAGAAGCTCTCCGGCGGGGATGTTACCATCGGTTCCGGCACCATGTACGGCGCCACCGGGAACATGATGAAAAAAGGCTGGATCCGGGAGATCATGTCAGACGAGCCCGGCGTGGAACGCCGGAGATTATATCAGCTCACCGATTCGGGCCGGGAGGCCCTGCGGGCGGAGATCGCCCGGCTGCGGCGGATGCTGGCAAACGCGGAGGAGGTGTAACAATGGCAGGAAATCGGAAAAGATCCTGGAAAATCTATCCGGCCTGGGGCTATGAGAAAGAGATCGAGGATCTGAATCAAGCCTCGGAGCAGGGCTGGCAGCTGGTAAATGGCGGCTGCTTTCACAGCAGCTTTGTGAAAAATCCCAACGTACGCTACCGCTATCAGATGGATTACGGCCGGATCGACGACATGGACCGCTATATCGAAACCTTCCGGGAGCAGGGCTGGGAGCACGTCCACTCCACCTACAATAAGTGGCACTACTTCCGCAAGGCCTATGACCCCGCCCTGCCGGAGGAGGCCTATGAAATCTTCACGGATCGGGAATCTCTCCAGGAGATGAACAACCGCTGGGCCAGGCTGGCGCTGATCATTGCCGTCCTGCTGGCAGGCTTTGCGGTTTACTACGGCGTCCGGCTGATTCAAACGCCCCAGCTTCCCCTGCTGATCCATACGCTGGCCTTTGCGCTGGAGAGCGGCCTGCTGGTTTGGGGCTGGACGATCATGCGAAGCCCGGATCCCAATCGAAGCCGCAGGTGCGGCAGCGCTTTCCTGACGGCAATTCTGGCCGTGATCGTTCTGGGCGCCGTCGCCGGCATGGTTCTCTCTTCCTTGCGGCCTCATTTCAAGACCGGCCAGGGCGGGGGTGCCCTGGACGAACCCATGGTGGATTCCCGTTGGGCTGATTTTGAGGTCAAATACCGGGACAACTACTTTCTGGATCTGGACTTTGCGTCCGACGCGCCCATGACCTTCTCCGTTCTGGACGAAGCGGGGCAGACTGTGTACACGCAGACCGGGACCAGCTTCCGGGAGGAGAACATCCGCCTGCAGCTTCCGGCAGGACACTACTGCTTCTCCATAAGCTGTGAGACGGGATACCGGATCAACTGTATCATTCAGTAACGACCTATGACGGTTCAGAACTGCAATATTCAAATGCCCGCAAAATAGGGCCCGTCTGGCGTTTCGTGTTAGTGCTTCTGGCGCTGGCCCTTATTGCCGGTATGTTCTGGGGCTGAACCGATTGTTGTCTGCCGTTGCCGTTTTCTGCAAAAACTGCAAAAAACCACCCGCTTTTTCGCAGTTTTTGTCATAGACAAAGCCGACTGCAGCCGGTATAATGGGATCAAAACAAACGGGTCTGTAAGCAAATTGATTATCATACTGTGAAAATAATACTACAGGAACAGGAGTGGCGATTATGCGCTTAGAACTGAAAAACATCGACAAATCCTTTGGGGAAAAGCAGGTGCTGAAGGGGGTTTCCTTCACCGCGGAGAGCGGAAAGGCCTTCGGCCTGCTGGGCAGAAACGGAGCGGGCAAAACCACCTCCATCCGCATTCTGATGAACGTGTTTCCCGCCAACAGCGGCGAAGTCCTGGTGGACGGGAGCCCCATTGACTACGGCAAAATCAAAATCGGCTATCTGCCGGAGGAACGGGGCCTCTACCCCAAAAAGCTGATTATCGATCAGCTGACCTACTTCGCGGAGTTGAAGGGCATGGAGAAAAAGGAAGCGGTGAAGGCCGTGGACTTTTGGCTGGACCGGTTGGATATGACCGAGTACCGAAACAAGCGGCTGGATACCCTGTCCAAGGGCAATCAGCAGAAGATTCAGCTGGTGACGGCCCTGGCGCACGATCCCCAGATCGTAATTCTGGACGAGCCCTTTTCCGGCCTGGACCCGGTGAACGCCATCCTGCTGAAGGACGTGGTAAAGGAGCAGATTTCCAAGGGCAAGATCGTGCTGTTTTCCAGCCACCAGATGAGCTATATCGAGGAATTCTGCGACAGCATCGCCATTATCAACGCGGGCAGAGTGGCCCTACACGGGGACCTGTACGACATCAAGCGGAACTATCCCCGGGACCGGCTGGTGGTTCATACCACAAAGCCCCAGCAGATCAGGGAGGACTTCGGCAGCGCCTGCACCGATGGGGAGAACGGCGCACTGATGATTCAGCTGGCTGATCCCGGCGAGAAGAACGCCGTGATGAAGCGCCTGGTGGAGAACTTCGACATCGATGAGGTGAAGGTGTTTGAGCCTTCGCTGAACGACATTTTCGTCCAGTATGCGGGCGAGCAGGTGTAAGGAGGCGGACACAATGAAACAGTTTGGAACCATCCTGAAATTTGAGCTCCGGGGCTATATGAAGAACAAGGTTTTCGTGGGCACCACGATCTTTATGGTGATTGCCATTGCCATCGCCATGTTCATCCCCAACATCACCGCCATGTTCAAGTCGGAAGACGGCGCAAAGGATAAGTCCGTCATGCTGATCTACGCCCAGGACGGGGAGCTGGCCGATCTGGTCAGGCAGTATTTTGAGCCGGCTTTCCCCGACTATGAGGTGAAGCTCGCAGACGGCACACTGGAGGATGTGAAGGCCCAGATCACCGCGGGCAGCGCCGAGTGTGCCTTCGCCATGGACAGCGCCTCCTCCTACACCTACTACGTGAACAACCTCACCATGTACGACTCCAACACCGCGGCGGCGGAGACCCTGCTGAAAGAGGTCTGCCGGGTGACGGCCATGCTGCAATACGGCCTGAGCCCCGAGCAGGCAGAAAAGGTTATGTCCGTGGAGATTGAGAGCAACGTCACTGCCCTGGGCAAGGATCAGGGCCAGAACTTCCTCTATACCTACATTATGATCATGGCCCTGTACATGGTCATCCTGCTCTACGGTCAGATGGTGGCCACCAACGTGGCCTCGGAAAAGAGCTCCCGGGCCATGGAGGTTCTGGTGACCAGCGCCAAGCCTTCCAGCATGATGTTCGGCAAGGTCCTGGCCTCCTGCATTGCCGGTCTGATCCAGCTGGTGGCCGTTTTCGGCTCCGCCCTGGTGTTCTATAATCTGAATAAGGCCGCCTGGGGCGACAACCGGATCATCGCGTCCATCTTCAATATCCCCGTGAATCTGTTTATCTATATGCTGGTGTATTTTGTCCTGGGCTTCCTGATCTACGCCTTCCTCTACGGCGCCATCGGCTCCACGGCCTCGAAGCTGGAGGATATCAACACCTCCGTTATGCCCATCACCTTCCTGTTCATTATCGCCTTTATGGTGGTGATGATGTCCATGACCAGCGGCAACACGGACAATACCCTGATGAAGGTCTGCTCCTTTATCCCCTTCACCTCGCCCATGGCCATGTTCACGCGAATCTGCATGAGCACTGTGCCCTGGCATGAGATTGCCCTGTCCATCGTCATCCTTATCGGCTCCACCGTAGGCGTGGGCTTCCTGTCCGCGAAGATTTACAGCGTGGGCGTCCTCCTCTACGGCACCACCCCCAAGATCGGCTCAATCATCAAGGCGGTGTGGAAAGCGTAAACACAAATGCGGCGGCGTGACCGATTCGGTCGCGCCGCCGCTCCGCTCATTACGGTTTCAATTCCAAATACATCCCCCGGTATTGCCAGGCGGAGTTCTCCCAGGAGACATCCTTTTCCATATCCCGGCGGACCATCTGATCCCAGCGGGTCCGGTCGGTGAAGTAAAGGGTCTTGGCCCGGTTGACGGCGTCCAGCAGCAGACCGGCGTCGTAGCGGTCAAAGCTGAAGCCGTTGCCCTCGTTGGTGAATTGGTTGTAGGGCTGGACGGTGTCCTTCAGGCCGCCGGTCTCCCGGACGACGGGCACCGTGCCATAGCGCATGGCGATGAGTTGGGTCAGCCCGCAGGGCTCAAAGAGGGAGGGCACCAGCAGGGCGTCGGCGCCCGCGTAGATTCTGTGGGCCAGGGTCTCGTCGTAGGCGATGTAGGCGCAGACGGTGCTCTTGTAGGTATTCTCAAACTGGCGGAAGGATTCCTCGTACCGTGCGTCGCCGGTACCCAGGACTACCACCTGGGTATTGCCGTCCACCAGGGCGGGAAGAATGGCGTTCACCAGGTCCAGGCCCTTCTGGTCTGTGAGCCGGGAGATGAGGCCAAATACCATCTTGTCGGGGTCCTGCTCCAGTCCCAGCTGCTCCTGGAGGGCCAGCTTGTTGGCCCGCTTTCCTGCCGGGGCCTCGGCCTCTGCGTAGTTGACTGTCAGGAGCTTATCTGTCCGGCTGTCCCACTGGTCCACGTCGATGCCGTTGACGATGCCCCGGAGCTTGCCGGAGTGATAGCGCAGGTGGGCGTCCAGCCCGTCTCCGTAGAAGGGCGTCTGAATTTCTCCCGCGTAGGTGCCGCTGACAGTGGTAATCCGGTCGCAGTAGGTAAGCCCGCCCTTGAGCATACTGGCATCCACCCAGTTCTGGGTCAGGGCGTCCTTGTTGAACACATAGTCGGGCAGGTTGGTCCAATACTGGATGGTGGGAATGTTGTAGACCCCCTGGAACCGCAGGTTATGAATGGTCAGGACGGATTTTGACCCGGCCAGGGCGGTGCCCGCGAAGAGGGTCCGCAGGAAGACGGGCACCAGGGCCGCCTGCCAGTCGTGGCAGTGGATGATGTCCGGCACCCATTCCATGTAGTTCAGGGCGGCCAGGGCGGCCTTGGCGAAGTAGCAGAACCGGGGGATGTCGTCCACCAGGTTGGTGTAGGGGTTGCCGTAGGAGAAGAACTCCTCGTTGTCGATGAAGTCATAGACCACCCCGTCCCAGACGTATTCCATGATCCCTACGTAGAAGGATCGGCCGTCGGCGCAAAGGTCCATCATAAAGGAGCCCCGGTAAATCATCTTCTCCTGCCACTTCTGGGGGATGCAGCGGTAGCGGGGCAGAATCACCTTTACGTCGCAGTTCAGCTTGGCCAGGGCCTTGGGCAGGGCGTACATTACGTCTCCCAGGCCGCCGGTTTTCACAAAGGGATAGCATTCCGAGCCGATAAAGGCCACGCTCCGCCGGGGCTGGGGCAGCTCCGGAAGGGCGGCATCCACGGGAACGGCAGCTTCTGCAGCGGGCGTGGGCGCTGTGACAGGCGCGGCTTTCTTTGCGGGTGCGCGTTTTTTGGCGGGGACCTTTTTCTCTGCCGCGGGTTTTGGTTCAGCGGCTGATTTTGGAGCGGCGGGCTTTTTTGCCGCCGTCTTTTTTTCGGCGGCGGGCTTCTTTTCGACTTTTTGTTCTGCCTGTGCGGCTTCTTTCTTTACCGCCGGAGCTTCCTCCGGCAACAGTTCATTTTTCTTTTTCGGCATGGCGATTTCCTCCTGCTGAAAAGATTTGGTGTGGGGATGCGTTCTTTTTCTGCCTTCATTATATCCCCATTTCCGGGCCTAAGTCAAGCCCCCGGGGAAATCCGAATTCGACGGTCATTCGCACAAATCGGCGTATTGGAAGGCCACCAGCTTTTCCAGCTCGTCCGGGGCGACCTCCACCTGGTAGCCAATCTTTCCGGCGCTGAACAGGATGGCGTCAAAGAGGACGGCGCTCTCCTCCAGGAAGGTGGGAAAGGGCTTTTTCATGCCGATGGGAGAGCAGCCCCCGTGGATATAGCCGGTCAGGGGCAGCAGCTCCTTGGATTTTACCATGGCAATGCTCTTTTCCCCCGCGGCGGCCGCAGCCTTTTTCAGGTCCAGCTCCTGCAGCACGGGAATCACGAAGACGTAGTGCTGGCCGGACCGGCCCTCGGTCACCAGGGTTTTGAACACCCGATCCGGGTCCTGGCCCAGGACGGCGGCTACCTCCGCCCCGCTGACAGCTCCGGTGCCCTCGTAGCAATAGCTTTCATAGCGGACGCCCTGCTGGTCCAGCAGCCGCATTACGTTGGTTTTTTCCTGCTTTTTCAAAGTATTACCTCCATTTCGGCCCTGGTCGGCCTTACTCCGGGCTGCCGGGAGTCGATATTGACCCGTTCCATTCGCAATCCCAGCTCGTCCTGGGTTGCCCGCAGCACAAAGGGGAACAGATCCCGCTTGACGCAGAGCCAGAAATCCGGCTCCGGATAGATTTCCTGGGTGTCGGGATTGAAGAAGTGCTCGCCGCCGTGCCAACGCAGGGCTGCCGTCCGTTCCTCCATGTCCGGCAGGGGGCAGCCCAGCACCAGGGAGCGAATGTACTCGGCGCAGAGGACGTCCTCCGCCGCCTCCCGGAGTCCGGCATTGCCCATACAGACCAGACTGACGGTCTCGGGCTTCCTGGCCCGGATGTAGGCGGCCACGGCGGCGGCGTTCACCAGGCTGCCGGTAATCCGCTCATCGGTGTGGAGGGCCAGGGTAAGGCCCTGGGTCCCGGCGCTGGTGGTGTGGATGACCCGTCTGCCCCGGACGGCCTCGGCGGGAATGGAGCTGGGCGAGTTGCCGAAGTCGAAGCCCCGGCATTTGGCTCCGCCCCGTTCCCCCACCAAAAGAACCGAGGGGTCCCATTCCCGCCAGGCGAAGGCCTCTTCCAGGGTTCCCACGGGCCGAAGCTCCGCCGCCCCTCGGTGGGCCAGATAGCACTCCAGGGAAAAGGCCCGCAGCACGTCGATAATCACCGTCAGCCCCCGGGCCTGCTTCGCCCCCTCAATCAGTTGTAAGATTTGAATGTCCATAGCTTCCCTCCGGGCGGATCAGTTTGATTCCATTATAGGGCATTTTGGAGAGAATGCAAGGACAGTTTTTCCGGGATTCCGCGTGCCTGTCTGCCGCTTGCCGCCTGTCGGCAGTTTCCTGCGCTCTGCCTCCCGGACGAAATCAATCCTTGCAATTCTGCCGTATATATGGTATGATATATTGAACATTTGCGGCCGGGAGACGGCGGAGAGGAGGAAGAGACGTGCTGAGATTGCTGCGGGCAGTGCTGCTGACGGTTTTGCTGCTGGTGTTGCTGTCCGCCGTGGCTTTCGCCGACAGCCCGGCTGTCACCTCCATGACCACCCAATGCGAGGTGGAAAACGACGGAGCCTGCACGGTGACCATGCGGTTTACCGTGGAGTTTGTCCCGGGGACGGAGTCCTTCCAAATCCCCATTGCCCAGGGCGCCAAGGATATTTTCTGTTCCGCACCCTATGACCTCAGCAGCGGGGACGGCTGCCGTCTGCTGACGCTAACCGGCATTCTCTCCGGCAGAACGGAGATTACCGTCTCTTATCGCCTGGCCGAAACGGTTGTGGATAACGGGACCTCCCAGGAATTTTCCATCCAGCTGCTTTACCCCCACTGGGCCTGCTCCATTTCGGGCTATGACGCAACGATTCGTCTGCCCGGAGCCTTTGACGCTCTGCCCACCTTCTACTCCGGCTATCACGGCGATCTGATCGACAACTACATGGAGATTTCCATTGATCGGGGCCAGGTTCACGCGGTGCTGAATGCCAAGCAGACCTTGCAGGACCACGAAGCCATGATTATGCGCCTCCAGCTGCCCAAGGGCTTTTTTGACCTGCGGTTTTTGGCGGGCAAGACGGTCAAGGTGGACCGGCTTCTGTTCCTGGGTCTGCTGCTGATGGCAGCCGCATACTGGGCGGTCTTCATCCGGAACGCTCCCATCTTCCCCAAGCGGCAGGCTATGCCCCCGGAGGGCGGCAATGCGGGAGAGATTCCCTTCATTCTCACCGACCGGGCCCCTGACCTGGCCCTGATGATAATCCAGTGGGCCTCTTTGGGCTATTTGACGCTGACTCGGACGCACAGCGGCCGCATCCACCTGACCCGTCAGATGGACATGGACACCGAGCGCAAGCGATTCGAGTGCGAGATATTCCAAACCCTCTTTTCCCGGGGGGACCTCTGCGACGTGCGAAGCGCGGAGTACCTCAAGGCCCGCCGTTTGGCGGACGAAAAGCCTCGGGCCTTTTGGCAGAACCGGGTCTATGACCGCAAGGCGGGGCCCACGCTGATCCTGCGCCTCCTGGCCCTGGGGGCCGGGCTGGTGCTGAGCCTGGCCTGCTTCGACGCCTGGGTGGCCTCCAAGAGCTGGCGCTGGCTGGCAATTATCCCCCTGGGGCTCCTGGGCTCGGCGGCCTGCCATGCGATCCAGGAGCTGGGCGGCTTCCTGCTTCGGCGGCACAGCCTGCGCACCCTCTGCCTGGCGATCCTCTCCTGCGCCTATCTGCTGCTGGCGAGAAAGCATGGCGGTCTTACCACCCTGATGGTGCTGAATCTGCTGGCCCAGCTGGTGGTTGGCCTGCTGCTTCGCTGCGGCGGCCGCCGCACCAAGGCCGGTGTTGCCCAGGCCGCGGAGCTTTTAGGCTACCGGCGGTGGCTGCTTTCCGCGCCGGAGGATCTGCTCCAGGCGAACATCGATACCGATCCGCAGTTTTTCTACCGGATTCTGCCCTTTGCGGACGCTTTGCGGGTGGGTCGGGCCGTGGCCGTGACCCTGGATCAAACCAGACTGGAGCCCTGCGACTGGCTGATCTGGGAGGAGAAGCCGTCCCGGACCGCTCCCGCCTTCTTTGCCCGATATGACCGCCTGATGGCGGGGCTTCGGGGGGAACGGGACCCTGGCCTGCGGCGTAAGCCCGCCCCTGCCCGGGATCAAAAGATTTCCACCCGGGTCAACCTGCCCCGCCGGTCCGCCTCCGGCAGCCGGACTGCGGGCCGCCCGTCCCGTCCGGACGGGAGAAACGGAGATCGTCCATGAAAGCATTGATTGCCATGAGCGGCGGCGTGGATTCCGCCGTGGCCGCCCTGCGGATGCAGCAGGCCGGCTGGGACTGCGTGGGCTGCACCATGAAGCTGTACCAGAATGAAGACGCGGGCATTTCCCGGGAGCACAGCTGCTGCTCTCTGGACGATGTGGAGGACGCCCGGGCCGTGGCCTATCGGCTGGGGATTCCCCACCATGTCTTCAATTTTTCCGAGGATTTCCGGGAGCGGGTCATCGACAAGTTTGTGGCCTCCTATCTGGCGGGCCGTACCCCGAATCCCTGTATCGACTGCAATCATTACCTGAAATTTTCCCGTCTCTACCACCGGGCCAGGGAGCTGGGCTGCGATGTCATCGTTACCGGCCATTACGCGCGGATTGAGGCGGAGGAGGGCCGGTGGCTTCTGAAAAAGGCCTTGGATTCGGAAAAGGATCAGAGCTATGTGCTCTACCAGATGAATCAGGATCAGCTGGCCCATACCCGCTTTCCCTTGGGAAAGCTCACCAAGCCGGAGGTGCGGGCCATTGCGGAGGCCCAGGGCTTTGTCAATGCCCGGAAGCCGGACAGCCAGGATATTTGCTTCGTTCCCGAGGGAGACTATGCCCGGGTCATTGAGCTGCGGGCGGGGATTTCCCCGGCGCCGGGAGACTTTTTGGACCTGAACGGGAAGATTCTGGGCCGCCACCGGGGCATCATCCACTATACCGTGGGCCAGCGCCGGGGCCTTGGCCTGTCCTTCGATCAGCCTTACTACGTGGTCCGCATCGATCCCAAGGCCAACACCGTCACCCTGGGGCCAAAGGAGGCCCTGTTCTCCAAAACGGCCCTTGTGCCGGACTTCCATTGGATCTCCGGCCATGCTCCCGCTGGGCCCATCCGCTGTGCGGCCAAGATTCGCTACCGGCACCCGGAGCAGCCCTGCCTGCTGACCCCTCTGGCGGGGGGCGGCGTTCGGCTGGACTTCGACGAGCCCCAGCGGGCTATCACGCCCGGCCAGTCCGCTGTGGCCTACGACGGCGACACGGTTCTGGGGGGCGGCGAGTTGGCGTAAGAAGGGAACTTTTTTCGTTTGATATCGTCTAATCTCTTACCTTCAAGAAGTTATATTTAGGAGGACCCCCAAATGGGCACATTCAACGGAAATACGCGGGACAGCCGCTTTGCCTCCCGCGGTAAAGGAACCGGGAAGCAGAACGCGCCTGCCTGGAAGCAGGTCCTGTATTCCCTGCTTTTGCTGATGGACCTGTTCCTGCTCTATACCATCATTATGCAGCTGACTCACAAGCAGATGGCTTTTGAGACCAGCAAAGAGATCAATCTGATGCTGCTGGCCCTGTTTGCCCTGGGGGCGGCGGCTCTGATCTGGCTGGTGATCCGCACCTGCGCCTGGAAGCGGCTGGCCTGTCTGACGCTGATCTTTGCCATTCTCTATCTGACGGCAGTTTTTTCCAATATTAAGCTGGTGAAGAAGTATCGGGAGATGTGGATTTCCACCGCCATGTCTACCATGCGGCATCAGGGCCTCGCAACATTTTACTTCCCCCACTCTATGGTGAAGGAAATCACCGATCGGGAGGAGAACGGTCGTGAGGGGCAGGTGGGTGTGAACTCCAGTGACCCTGTTCCCAGCGGAGAAGTGATTGATCTGGATTCGACAGATTGGGTCGAGCCCACCGGCTCCTGGGCCCAAAGCGAGGAATTCCAACAGCTCACTCGGGATCAGAAACAGTTTTACACGCTGTTCTATGAGCTGAATTTGGAAAGTGCCGAGGCCTATTTTCAGGATCATCCAGACGCGGTGGCAAACGGCTATATGCATATGCTGGTGAACGAATCCAGCCTCGACAGTGAGGGCACCACCATCCGCACCAAGCTGGGAGAGAAGGTCCTGGCCATCGATGCCGAAAACCAGATACTCCTGCTGGAGGTGGACTGCGACGGCTCCCGGGGCGTGCTGGCTGTGGCAAAGCGCCCTGACCGGCTCCATCTCTTCCCCTCGGCCAAGCTGCCCAATTACGGCGAGACCGCCGGCGCCATTGCCAAGCGCAACGACGGCATCCTGGCCATGACCGGATCCGGCTTCCTGGACGAGGGCGGCGTAGGCAACGGCGGTCAGATTGCCGGGTGGGCCATGTGCGGCGGCAAGACCTACGGCTCCCACTTCGGCTGGGGTTATAAGCGCTTGGAGCTCCATGAGAACAACTGGTTCTATATTGCCGACGCCTATGATAAAGTCAGCTCCGACACCACCGACGCCATGGAGTTCTCTCCTGCGCTGATTGTGGACGGCAAGAAGCTGGACCCCGGCATCTGGACCAGCGAGAACCCCAGAGCCTGCATCGGCCAGTCCGAGCGGGGTGAAATTCTCATGCTCTGCGTGGAGGGCAGAACGCTCTCCTCCCCCGGCTGCTCGGTGGACGTCTGCGCGGACGTGATGCTGCAGCATGACGGCCGCACGGCGCTGAACTGTGACGGCGGCACCACTGCCATCATGTGGTACCGGGGTGAGCCGGTGATTCGCTGCTCCAACTCTGCGATCCCCCAGGGACGGTATCTGCCCAACGCCTGGGTTTATGTGGGAGAATAACAATCTCTGCAAACGGTAAGACGGAGGTAGAATGATGAAAAAGACAATCGCACTGCTTCTGGCTGTGCTCCTGATGCTTCTGACGGGCTGCTCCGGGGACGGAACGGCTGCCGGCTCCAGCACTGGGGCCCATACCGAGGCGAGCTCCACAGAGGCTGCTGAGCCTGTCACCACCGCGCCTGAGACGGTTTCCGTTACGGAAACAACCGCCCCCGTGACTACGGTTCCGGTTACGGAAGCGCCCACCGAAATACCCACCGAAGCCTCCACGGAGGCTCCCACGGAGCCCGTCGGGGAGCGGATAGACCCCTGGTCTCTCATGGGAGAGCTCCTGTTTGAGCAGGGCAGCTATGTGGATGAATTTGAGAACGAAGATACCTATTCCTACAGCCTGCCCATTTTGAAGGCAGATACCCCGGACGCGGCCGCCATCAACCAGGAGATTGACGAGGACTTTGGCAGCAATGTTCGGGAGGCGAAGCAGGCCATGGAGGCCCACCAGTCCCTGGCCCTCTTTTCCGTGGGCTACTACGGAGAGGTTTGGCAGGACGTTCTGACTGTGGTGCTGATTTCCCACTGGAATTCCGGCTTTGACCAATACGGCGTCTACGCCTATGATGTCGCCGCCGGCCGCCGCTTGGATACTCCCGCCCTGCTGGAAAAGATGGGCGTCTCCCAGGACGACTTCCTGGAGGCCTGCCGCACCCAGTTCCGCCGGTATTTTGAAGAGCAGTATAATGGCCTTCCCGAAGACAGGCGGGAGGATTACGGCTATAATGCCGCCCTGGAGCGGGTGGACGGGCCGGAGTTTGTGAACCTGGACCTGATGGCGTATCCCGACGCCAACGGCGATATTGTGGTTATCGCGCCCATTGTCTCCCTGGCCGGTGCGGATTACTACTACCATCCCATCCACCTGGGACTCAACGGGGCAAATTGACAAAAATGAGAGAAAAAGGGCTGGCAACATAAATGTGCCGGCCCTTTCTGATTTACATAAAAATACTCTGGACAGAAGCGATGTGATTTGTTATAATAAACCAAACAACATCAGAGGGGGATTATTATGAAGTGTCCGCACTGTGGGTTCCAGGAAAGCAAGGTTGTTGACTCCCGCCATTCCGAGGACGGGACCAGCATTCGCCGCCGCCGGGAGTGCCTCAACTGTCAGAAGCGTTTTACCACTTATGAAACAGTGGAGAGCCTGCCCATTATTGTAGTCAAACGGGATAACAGCCGCCAGCCCTTTGACCGGAACAAGATTATGAACGGTATGCTCCGGGCCTGTGAAAAGCGGCCGGTTTCCATGCAGGATCTGGAACACGCAGTCAACGAGATCGAGTCCCTGGTGCAGAACTCCCTGGAGCGGGAGATCACCACGGAGTACATCGGCGAGCAGGTCATGGAGCGGCTCAAGGCCCTGGATGAAGTCGCCTACGTCCGCTTCGCCTCTGTCTATCGCCAGTTCAAGGATATCCACAGCTTCATGCAGGAGCTGAACAAGATTCTCGAGGAAAAATAACGTGTATTTCAAGGTGCGATGCATCCGGGAACCCATCCGCATCCTGCTGTCCCTCGCTTCTTTCTTTTTCCCCTTTTCCCTGCTTTGCTTTTTCGCGCAGACCGTCATTCAGTGGCTGTTCTCTGAAAGCGTCAGTGACACGCTGGTGCTGATCCTGTCCTTTGCGGGAGCCGGTGCCTTCTCCCTGTTGTGCTCATGGCTGCTGCAGTTTTATAAGATCTATGAGTTTACAGACCGGGCGATCCAAATCCTTTGGTGGTACGGCGGGTGGTTTTTCTATTTCAATATCCTTCCGCTTCCCCAGCGTTCCCGGCAATCACGGCTTTCCAAAACGGAATCCCCGTTGCTGTACAGGGAAGAGACTCCCCCCGTGCGCGGGTTCCCGGACGAGTTTGAGCCGGAAATCATCAGTCATCAGCTTTCCCAGGGAGCGCCGCCGGAGGCGGTGCTTGGCACCGGCAAACTCGTCAAGACTCTCCACCGCAGTGAGCTCCATGATGTGAAGATTCTGGAATCTGCTTTTGGCGCGACGTTGCTCCTTCGGCTCCAGGGCTGCGGGGAATTCACGGAGCGCTTCGTCTGGCAGCATCAACTGCATAATCGCGGCAAGCTCTTTGTCCTCCACCTGTCCAAGGCAAGAGGCGAGGAGGCCTATTCCATGCTCAAAGAATATACAAGACGCTGACCCGAATGAGGGGCCAGCGTCTTTTTTCAACCCGCTTGAATTGTCACGAAGTATGCCTGCATCTGTCAGCCGAGTCGGGGTTCAACAGTGCCCGCAGCGCAGGGAATCTGCCTGTCTTTCCTTCAACCGGTGTGCACGGCTATGAGGGTTTGTGGGGGAACGCGGACGGCAGAAGGCCGTCCCTACAGGCTCCCGCTTCTGTCATTCCGCGCAAGGCGAGGAGTCTGCGTCCCCCGTCCCCATTGTCAATGATTCTCAAAACGCAAATTTGAGAATCCCCTCAATTTTGCATTCTTCATTATTTACTCCGCCAGCTCCAGCCCGGTAAAATACCGATAGAGGTAGGTGACGACATAGCCGCGGGTGCAGGGGGTCTTGGCGTTGTACTTGCCGTCCTCGCCCTTCTCCAGGCCATTCTCGTAGGCCCAGATGGCGCCCTCGTAGTACCACTGGGCGGTATTGATATCAGAGTAGGGATTTTGGATGCTGTATCCCGGCTTGCCCATGGCTGCGTACAAGAATTGCAGAATCTCACTGCGGGAGCAGGTGCGGGAGGGGCTGAACTCGGTGCCCGCGGTGTTGGTGCCGCCGGTGATGCCGTTCTCCACGGCCCACATCACAGCCTTGTAGGCCCAGTGCGTCTCCTTCACATCCCGGAAGGTCTTGTCGATGGCAGTAAATTCCGGACGGCCGTTGGCGGCCCAGAAAAACACCATGGCGTCACTGCGCATGACGGTCCGCTCCGGGGCGAAATGGGTATCGTCCACGCCGCCGGTGACGTTGTTATCCACCGCCCACAGAACGGGGTTAAAGAAGAAATCGTTCAAATCGACATCCACAAAGGGGAAGCGGACAAATTGAAAACCATTCTCTTCTGCGTAGGTCTGCGCCGCGGAACCTTCCGCTCCGAAGATAGTCAGTCCGGAAACGGGGACGCCTTCAAAGGCTGATTGATCGATCTCCGTCACGCTGTCGGGGATAATCACGCTGGTCAAGGAGACGCAATTGTAGAAGGTCTCCAATTTGATTTGCGTCATACTGTCCGGAATCGTTACGGAAGTCAGAGAGCTGCATTGGCCGAAAATTCCCGCGCCGGTTCTCTGCAAGTTTTTTCCGATCGTCACGTCGGTCAGCGCGCTGCAGTTATCGAAAGCCCAACCGTCGATAAAGGTCACGCTGTCCGGGATGACAAGGCTTGTCAGAGATTCGCAGCCGGAGAAGGCTTCACAGCCGATTATGTTTACGCTGTTTCCGATTGTTACGCTTTTCAGAGCCGTGCAGTGTGCGAAGGTAAGGGTTCCGATTTGCCACACGCCGTCCGGGATTCTTATGTCGGTCAAAGAGGAACAGCCGAAGAATGCGTAGGAGCCAATGAACTCAACACTGTCAGGAATTGTCACCTCGATCAGATTTGTTCCGTAGGAGAATGCATCTGAGGCAATACTGTTCACACCGTCCGGAATCTGATAGGACGTATTTGTTTTTGCCCGGGGATACAGGATCAGCTCCGTTTTCGCCTTGTTATAGAGCACCCCGTCTACACTGCAAAAGGACGGATTGTTGGGAGCAACGTTAATGGCAGTTAATGGATTGAAAGCGAATGCGAGGTACCCCATATCCTTCACGCTTTTCGGAATCGATACGCTGGTCAGGGCGCATTGTGAAAATGCGCGGTCTCCAATGCTTGTCACGCTGGCCGGGATTTCGATGCTGGGCAAAGCAGTGCACTGCTGGAATGCGTCATTGCCGATGCTTTTCACACTGCCCGGGATTGTCACACTTGCCAAGGCAGTGCAGTAGAAAAATGCGCTTTCGCCGATATGGGTCACGCCGTTTTCCAGAAGGACTGCCTTGATCGACTGACTGAAATCGTACCACGGCGAGTTAAAGTCATAGTCTGCCATTGCACCGTTTCCTTTGATGGTCAGCAGACCGGTATCCGGGTCAAAAGTCCATGTCAGGTTGTCACCCTGGGCACCGCAGTTGCCGGAACAGGCAGCATGGGCGGTCAGGCTTACGCTTGGCAGCAGGACAACGGCCAGGGCCAGGCAGAGAACCAGCGCTGTAATTCGTTTGATTGTTTTCATTTTGTTTCCTCCAAACACTTTTCTTGAATTTGATACCGGCTTCTTTGTCCTAACGGGCCTCGAAGCGGAATCCGTTTTTATTTGCGAAGGCTTGCGCCGCGGAACCTTCCGCTCCGAAGATAGTCAGTCCGGAAACGGGGACGCCTTCAAAGGCTGATTGATCGATCTCCGTCACGCTGTCGGGGATAATCACGCTGGTCAAGGAGACGCAATTGTAGAAGGTCTGCAATTTGATTTGCGTCATACTGTCCGGAATCGTTACGGAAGTCAGAGAGCTGCATCGGCCGAAAATTCCCGCGCCGGTTCTCTGCAAGTTTTTTCCGATCGTCACGTCGGTCAGCGCGCTGCAGTTATCGAATGCCCAACCGTCGATAAAGGTCACGCTGTCCGGGATGACAAGGCTTGTCAGAGATTCGCAGCCGGAGAAGGCTTCACAGCCGATTATGTTTACGCTGTTTCCGATTGTTACGCTTTTCAGAGCCGTGCAGTATGCGAAGGTAAGGGTTTCGATTTGCCACACGCCGTCCGGGATTCTTATGTCGGTCAAAGAGGAACAGCGGAAGAATGCGTAGGAGCCAATGGCCCTAACACTGTCCGGGATTGTCACGGATTTTAGAGCGGCACATTTGTAGAACGCATCCGAAGTGATGGTTGTAACACTTCCCGGGATCTGATAGGATAGATCCGCTTTCCTGCTGGGATACAGGATCAGCTCCGTTTTCAATTTGTTGTAGAGCACACCGTCCACGCTGCAATAGGAGGGGTTGCCGGAAGCAACCGTGATCGCGGAAAAAGAATTATCCGTGAACGCAAGGTATCCGATGTTTGTTACGCTGGCTGGAATCGACAGTTCAGTCAAAGCACAATATGCGAATGCGCGGTCGCCGATGCTCGTTACGGAATCCGGGATCGTCACGGAGCTTAGAGCATAACACTGTTGAAATGCGTCGTTGCCGATGCTTTTCACACTGCTCGGAATCGTCACACTGGCCAGAGCAGTGCAGTAGAAAAACGCAGATTCACCGATATGCGTCACGCCGTATCCAAGACGGACGGCACGAATCGATCCGCAGTAATCGTACCACGGTGCGTTAAAGTCATAGTCTGTCATTGCGCCGCTGCCCTCGATGGTCAGAAGGCCGGCATTGTCCAGCGTCCAGCCTAGCCGGTTGCCGCAGCTTCCCGATGCAAGAGCCTCCGCGGGCTGCGACGGCTCCGTCGCTTCAGGCGGATCGCTTGGCTGCGAGGGCTCGGACGGCTCCGCTGGCTGAGATGGCTCCGTCGGCTCTGTGGGTTCAGTTGGCTGTGTCGGCTCTGCCGGCTCGGTCGGCTGCATCGGCTCCGTGGGCTGTGAGTGGTCGGTTGGCTTGGAAGCTTCTGCTGACTCCGTCGGCTCCGCCTGCTCCGGTTCAAGCGTAACGCTGGGCTCCTGCTCGTCGAGCTCCACCGGAACAGTCGGCGCTTCGATCTCGTTTCTCAGATTTTCGTCGGTGTCCATGAGCAGGATTGGGTTCGGCTTTTGATGCAGAGCGTCCTTTGCCCAGCGGTAGCCTGCTGCGCCGCCGCCGATTACCCCGGCGACGATCACACCAAGGACGATTCTGCCTGCCACTGTCTCAAAGAAAGAACGACTGGTATGGAGAGTCACGGTCTCTGCAACAGTAACAGCAGCGCCTGCGCCGCCGGAAACGGCGACAGCCTTTGCCCCGGCGACAGCACCGGCCCGTGCCAGGGTCTTGGTCAGCACGGCCTCCCCTGCTTTGACAGTGGGGCTCTGCCGCTTCATCAAAGCCAGCAGGAAGGGCATGGGGGACAGGCCGTAGAGCTTGACGCCCTGGGCCTCCAGCTTTCGCACCTCGGTCTCCACTCGCTTGCGTCCACGGTGGAGCTGGGTTTTGATGGTTCCAACGCTGAGACCGGTGTCCTCCGCAATTTTGTTCAGCGGGAGCTGCTCATAGTAGAACATGCCCAGCAGCATCCGCTGGCCGTCGGAAAGGCCGCTCAGGATTTCGCGGATCAAACGATTGGTCTCCTTGCGGTCCAGCGCCAGCTCCGGAGATCCCTCCGGGCTTAGATCGGGCAGTTCCGGAACGGCCTCTTCCTCCTCGCTGCTTAGTTCAGAAAAGGCCAGGGGGCGCTTTTTGCAGAGCTGGGCGCGCGCCTCGTTGACTGCGATCTGCCGCAGCCAAGGCAGAAAGCTCGCCGCGTCCCGGAGTTGGTCAAGACGGGAAAAGGCTTTCAAATAGGTATCCTGTTGAATGTCAAGGGTCAGATCTTCATCCCGGATCATCGAATGGACCGTGCGGTAGATGTCCTGGTGTGTTTTTTCATAGAGCTCGCTCAAGGCGTCACGATTGCCGGCCTTCGCCCGCTCGAGCAGCTCTGGGCTGATTTCCGCGGACTGCTCTTTTCTGATCTGCTTCAATGCACTGCTCCGCCTTTCGATGTTTTGCCAGAATCGCTTGTGCCACTTCGTCTCCGATCAAGGAAGAAGCGTTCCAGAATGCTTTCCAGCTGGCAGAAGGAGGCTTCCGGCGCCAACCGGTAGGTTTCGATTAGCGCACGGTACTCCAACCCAAATTTCGGCTCGGGATACATATGCGACACCTCGCTTTCGTGTGCTTCTATCTATTAGATGGTTGAGCGAGGAAAAAGGTTTACGTTTTTAGAAAAAATTTTTTCCAAAGAAGAATTAAAAGGGAGCGTACTCCCTTTTAATTCTTCTTTGATGGATTCCTTTTCTGTTTCGAAGCAGATTGCTTTTTCGGCCGGATCAGACACTTGGGGCCCGTGCCGATCAGGTCCTCCCGGTGACAGAGGCTTAGGGCCTCATACACAAGATTGTAATTCTTGGGGTCTCGGTACTGGATCAGGGCCCGCTGCATGGCCTTCTCGTGGGGGTCTCTGGCTACGTACACCGGTTCCATGGTTCTGGGGTCCAGGCCCGTGTAGTACATCACCGTAGAGATGGTGGAGGGGGTGGGATAGAAGTCCTGGACCTGCTCCGGCATATAGCCCATGTCCCGGACGTGCTCCGCCAGAGCAATGGCGTCCTCCAGCCGGGAGCCGGGGTGGGAGGACATGAGATAGGGCACCACGTACTGATCCAGCCCCATCTGGGTACAGAGCTTCTTGTACTTCTCCACAAAGCGCTCGTAGACCGCGTTCCGGGGCTTGCCCATCAGGTCCAGCACATGGTCCGAGACGTGCTCCGGGGCCACCCGGAGCTGGCCGGAAACGTGGTGTTTCACCAGTTCCCGGAAAAAGGTATCGTCCTTGTCCGCCAGCAGGTAGTCAAAGCGGATGCCGCTGCGGATAAAAACCTTCTTCACCCCGGGGATGGCCCGGACCTTGCGAAGCAGGTTGACATAATCCGAATGATCCGCCCGCATATTCTTGCAGGGCCGGGGGAAGAGGCACTGTTTGCCTGCGCAGACGCCCTTGGTGAGCTGCTTTTCGCAGGCGGGGAGCCGGAAGTTGGCGGTAGGGCCCCCCACGTCGTGGATATAGCCCTTGAAGTCCGGGTCCTTGGTCATGCGCTCTGCCTCCCGCAGGATGGACTCGTGGCTGCGGGTCTGGATGATCCGGCCCTGGTGGAAGGTGATGGCGCAGAAGGAGCAGCCGCCGAAGCAGCCCCGGTTGGAGGTCAGAGAGAACTTAATCTCCTTGATGGCCGGGACGCCGCCCAGCTTTTCGTAGCTGGGGTGGTAGCTATTCTCATAGGGCAGGTCGTAGGTGAGGTCCATTTCCTCCTCGGTCAGGGGCTTCTGGGGCGGGTTCTGGATCACGAATTCCCGGCCGTAGGGCTCGATCAGGGGCTTGGCGGTAAAGGGGTCCGTATTGATGTATTGGGTGTAGAAGGAGCGGGCATAGGCAGCCTTGTCAGCCTTGACGGTCTCCCAGTCCGGCAGGGTAATCCCGTCCACCACCTGGTCGGTGGTCTTGGAGCGGTAGACAGTCCCGTCCAGGAAGGTCAGATCGTGGACGGAGAGGCCCGCGTTCAGGGCGTCCGCCACCTCCACGATGGAGCGCTCCCCCATGCCGTAGAGCAGCAGGTCCGCCTGGGAGTCCAGAAGGATGGAGCGCTTCATCTTGTCGGACCAGTAGTCGTAGTGCGCCAGACGGCGGAGGCTGGCCTCCATGCCGCCGATGATGATGGGCACGTCCTTGTAGGTCTGGCGGATCAGATTGCAGTAGACGACGGTGGCGTAGTCGGGCCGCTTGCCGGTCACCCCGCCGGGGGTGTAGGCGTCCATCTTCCGGTGGTGTTTGAAGACGGAGTAGTGGTTCACCATGGAGTCCATGTTGCCGCCCATGACCAAGAAGCCCAGCCGGGGCCGCCCCAGGGCGTCGATGGACGCCGGGTTTTTCCAGTCGGGCTGGGCAATGATGCCCACCTTGTAGCCCGCGTGCTCCAGGATGCGGGAGATGATCGCGTGGCCGAAGGAGGGATGGTCCACGTAGGCGTCTCCGATGATGTAGACGAAGTCGCACTGCTCCCAGCCCCGCCGCTTCATATCGCGTTTTGAAATGGGAAGAAACATAACAGCCTCCTGAATTGACAGGTGACAATTGAGAATTGAGAATTATCGGAGATTTGCAAATTGCTATGTAACTATTCGGTAGGGTCGTAGTGGCCGCACACCTGTGCGGCCATACTCCCTCAAAAGCGCTTCGCGCCATGGCCGCGCAGGAGC
>JAGABH010000113.1 GCA_017614755.1 Oscillospiraceae bacterium | reverse complement strand
GGCCGGGTGGACATCATCACCGGCACCTTCGGCAAGGCCCTGGGCGGCGCCTCCGGCGGCTACACCGCTGCCCGCCAGCCCATCGTGGACCTGCTCCGCCAGAAGAGCCGTCCCTACCTGTTCTCCAACACCGTGGCTCCCACCATCTGCGCCGCCACCATCGCCACCCTGGACCTGCTGGAAGGCTCCACCGCCCTCCGGGACAAGGTGCATGAGAACGCCCGTTACTTCCGCGCCGAGATGGAAAAGCTGGGCTTCGAGCTGCTGCCCGGCGAGCACCCCATCGTCCCCGTTATGCTCTACGATCCCAAGGTCGCCCATGAGTTCTCCCGCCGGATGCTGGAGAAGGGCGTCTACGTGGTGGCCTTCTGCTACCCCGTGGTTCCCAAGGGCAAGGACCGCATCCGCACCCAGCTCTCCGCCGGTCACACCAAGGAGGACATCGACTTCGTGGTCAAGTGCTTCGGCGAGGTCAAGAAGGAAATGGGACTGTAAACAGTTGACAACTGACAGATAACAATTCAAGATCGGGCAGACCGGATCCCTCCGGTCTGCCCGATTGTTTCATCATTCAAGGCGCAGCTCTCGAATTTTACTTCCCGCCGTTTTCGATCATCAGGAAGAGGGCTACCAGCAGAGCGCCCATCGCAAGGACAGCCAGAACCGTCATCAGGATGCGTTTTCCGCGCTTGGGTGAGCTGAAATCTTCCGCAGGATTGTATTTATCCGTCCGCTGGGCGTTCGTCGCCTGGCTGCCGGAAAGCGTCTGTCTGTAATTCTCCGCGTGCTCCTTGCCCCAGGTCTCCGTGTACTTGCCGTCGTTCACTTCCCCGGAGAAGGGTTCGTTGTCCTCCAGGCCGGCAAAGTCGCGGTGTTCCGTAAAGGCAGGGTCCTCATGCCGCACCGCATTGACCCGGTTCCGGACCAGCATGGGGTCTCTGAACTCATCGCAGGCTTTTTCCTCCTCCTTGGTAAAGCCGGAAACGCGGTACCCGACCGATCCGCTCATGGCGTCGTTAAAATCCCTGGCAGCCTCGGCGCGGCGGGCCTCAAAGTATTCCTCCACAGGGTTCGGCTTTCGCTCTCCCTCCTCGGCCGCCCGGGCCTCGGCCTGCTCGTCGTAGCGGGTACGGGTGGAACGCTGGATTTCCTGATCCATTTCTTCCAGACGCCTGGATTCATAGGTGCGGCGAGCCTCATAGAAATTGGCGACGGAGGCCGTCATATAGGGTACGACCCAAAGCACACCGATGCCGAGGCAGAGCGCACCCAGGATATACCAGCCCAGGAAGCTCAGCGTCAGCCAGAACAGCTCAACCCGGTGACCCCGCATCATAATGGTAGAACGGTTCAGACATTCCCGCCAGTGGGCCCCGGGGTTATCTACCCGGATGTACATGGCCATTGCGAAGCTGTAGGCCTTTGTGATGCTGAAATAGGTGCCCACAAGCTGGGTCACACCCCAGAGCAGCCGGACGACCTCCAGCGCTTCCGGCGCAAGCATGGCAATGCCGAAGGTTTTCGCCCCCCAGATGATGCCGACGTAGAAGATCAGCACCGGGACCGCCGCCCAAAGGAAGGGGATCAGGAACTGCATCAGGCCCAGCATGAAGGTGTCGCCGAAAATGCGGAAGCCGGAGAAAAGATCGCCGAATCTTAAGGATTCGTTGGGGTCGGTACTGCGGGCCTTTTTCAGGAATGCATAGGCGATGCCAAAGTTGATGGGGCCCATCAGGATCAGGCCCAGGACCGGAATGGCACAGAGCAGACCGCCGATCAGACAGATCGACAGGCCGGTCATCCAGTCGGTGTGGAAGTAGGATCCGCCCAGATTTCTCCGGGCTCTGGCGCGAATTTCACGGTAGTTCATAGCTCATTCTCCTTCTCTTTCATCTTCTCAAGGTTCGCCCTGCCGCGCCGCGGCACACAGTCCTTCGCCGGGGATCCTGCCGGAAAAAAACAACCCATGCGCAGGCGGCAGCCTGAACATGAGTCTCGCAATTTCAAGACGGCCCGGCGGGAAACCCCACGTGATGACGAACCGTCTCCGCAGCGCGCTGCGGTACTACTCCCTCAAGGGCAGTATGAACTTGTACTATTATTATAACATAGTCCGGCCTGTTGTCAAGTATTCCATGATAAAAAATTTGAAATATTCGAATTTTGATCAAAGAATTTCGGCGGCGGTCTGCCCATGCGCTTCCCCGAATCCTCCTTCGGCCGGGCTGCACAAAAAAATCTTGCAAACAGGGGGATTTTTTAGTATAATTTATCTAATCTTCAATTTTTTGAGAAATATTGAGAAAAGGGAGTACATAACATTGAAACTGAAAAAGACAAGGCTGCTGTCCGTGCTGCTTTGTCTGGCCCTGCTGCCCTCCATGTTCAGCGCCGCCGTCTTTGCAGACTCGGAAATCTGGACAGAAGAGCCTACGGGCTGGACCAGCCCGGAACAGGTGGTTTATCAGACCGCCACTGCAAACGGTAAAACCTACGTCCTCAACTGGGGCGTCCGGGGAGAGCGGGCGCTCTTCCTGAGCTCCTACGCCCTGGACTATTACGGCGGGGCGGCGGAAGCCCAGAGCTGGGCCGCGGAAATGACGGCCCAGTATGCCGGCGGCACCAACCAGGAGGACGTGACCTCCAGCCAGCTCTACGCTGCACTGCGGGGCTTCGTCCAGGGAAAACAGACCTTCAAGACCAGCTACGACGGGACCAAGGAGCTGTACAAGTACACCGACTGCATGGTCTCCGAATCCGGCCACATCTCCTCCTTCTACTCCGGCATCAAGCTGAACGGCGCCTGGGACAGCGGCCACACCTGGAACCGGGAGCACACCTGGCCCAACTCCAAGGGCTTTGACGAGCAGGACAACGACATTATGATGCTCCGGCACACCTCCGTCAGCGAGAACTCCAGCCGGGGCAACACCGCCTACGGCGAAAGCGCCGGCTACTACCACCCCAACATCGAGGCGGGCAACCGCTTTGACCTCCGGGGCGACGTGGCCCGGATTATGCTCTACTGCTACGTCCGGTGGAGCAACCAGGACTATATGTGGGGCCAGGACGGCGTCATTGAAAGCATGGAAGTGATGCTGCGCTGGATGGAAGAGGACCCGGTGGACACCTGGGAAATGGGCCGCAACGACAGCGTCCAGTCCATCACCGGCGTGCGGAACTGCTTTGTGGATTTCCCCGAGCTGGCCTGGGCCCTTTTCAGCCGGGAAGCGCCCGCCGACGCCTATCTGAATCCCGAGGCCCCCACCCCCGTCCGCGTGGGCATCGACGTCAGCGAGCACAACGGCGTCATCGACTGGGCCGCCGCTTCCAATCAGGTGGATTTCGCCATCCTGCGGGTGGGCTACACCGGCACCACCCTGGGCAACATCTACAAGGACGCGAAATTTGACGCCAACCTCCAGGGCTGCGTGGCGAACCACATCCCCTTCGGCCTGTACTATTACGCCGGGGCCACCACCAAGACGAAGGCCATTCAGGAGGCGGACGCCGTGCTGGGCTGGCTGGAGGAGGCAGGAGTCTCCCCCGAGCTTCCCGTCTTCTACGACGTGGAGGAGAACGCCAACATCCTCACCCTCTCCAACGCGGAGCTGGCGGAGGTCAACGCCGCCTTCTGCGACAAGCTGGAGAGCGCGGGATACCGGGCAGGCGTCTACGCCAGCGCCAGCCTTTGGAGCTATCAGTTCAACGGCTACGAGGTCTATGACGACATGGCCCACTGGGTCGCCCACTGGGGCACCCACAATCTCACCGCCGCTCCCGGGGCCAACGTCTGGCAGTTCCACAACGAGGGAAGCGTCCAGGGCATCAACGGGCCCGTGGATATGAACTACTGGATCGGGCCGCTGGGAGACACCGAGCATCCCTCCACCGCCGTGCTGGTGGATCCCAGCTGCGTAGACGGCAAGCTTACATCCACCTGCGTCCGCTGCGGTCTGGTGCGGGAGCAGCCAATCCCCGGCAAGGGCCACACCCCGGGGAACACCGTCACGGAGAACGAACAGGCCCCCAGCTGCACCGAGGCGGGCTCCTATGACCAGGTGGTTTACTGCACCGTCTGCGGCACGGAGCTCTCCCGGGTGACCAATTCCACCGCCGCCCTGGGCCATGACTACCGTTCCACCGTCACCGCGCCCAGCTGCACCGAGGCGGGCGGCACCCGCTGGACCTGCGCCCGCTGCGGCGACAGCTACGTTGAAAACGAAACCGCCCCTCTGGGCCACGACTGGGACGAGGGCGTAGTCACCCTGGAGCCCACCGACGACGAGGACGGCCAGCGCCTCTACACCTGCCTGCGCTGCGGCGCCACCCGCACGGAAGTCATCCCCCGGCTGAATCAGACCAATCCCTTTGTGGACGTGGACGAGAGCAAATACTACTATGAGCCCGTGATGTGGGCCTTCTACCACGAGCCCCGGATCACCGGCGGCACAGACGCCACCCACTTCTCCCCCAACGCCCCCTGCACCCGGGAGCAGATCGTATTCTTCCTCTGGGCTGCTGCCGGCAAGCCCGCTCCCGTCGAGAGCTCCTCCGGCTTCACCGACGTGAAGGCAGACAGATACTACTCCGAGGCTGTGAGCTGGGCCAGGGAGCAGGGCATCACCTCCGGCGTCTCCGAAACCTGCTTCGGCGTGGGCAGCTACTGCACCCGGTCCCAGGCCGTGACCTTCCTGTGGCGGGCCGCCGACTCCCCGGAGCCCGGCGGTACGGAGAATCCCTTTACGGATGTTTCCGCCCAGGCCTACTACGCCGACGCTGTTCTCTGGGCGGTGGAAAACGGAGTCACCTCCGGCACCTCCGCCAACAGCTTCAGCCCCAAAAAGCTCTGCACCCGAGGCGAGATCGTCACCTTCCTCTACGCTGCCCGGGAGCTGATTTTCCAATAAAAACAGAAAAAAACCCCCATCGGTTTCAAACCGATGGGGATTTTTCAGCGCTTACAGATTGAAGTACTTGTCGAACTCGGCGGGATGGGGAATCCGGGAGAGCTCGGCGCACTCGGCCCGCTTGGACTTGATGAAGTTCTTGATGAGCTCCTCGGGGAAAACGCCGCCGGCGGTCAGGTAGTCGTGGTCCTTCTCCAGCGCATTCAGGGCGTCCTCCAGTCGGGCAGGCAGCTGGTGGAGCTTCTTCTTCTCCTTCTCGGGCAGCTCAAAGAGGTTCATATCGTAGGGGCCCCAGCCGTTGGCGTGAGGATCGATCTGGTTCTTGATGCCGTCCAGGCCGGCCATCAGGATGGCGGCGTAGCAGAAGTAGGGATTGCAGGTGGCGTCGGGGTTCCGCAGCTCAAAGCGGCGCAGCTTGGGAGACTTGGCGTAGGCGGGGATGCGGATAACGGCGCTGCGGTTGGAGGTGGCGTAGCCCACGGTGACGGGAGCCTCGAAGCCGGGCACCAGACGCTTGAAGGAGTTGGTGGAGGGGTTGGTGATGGCGCAGAGGGAGGCGATGTGCTTCAGCAGGCCGCCCATGAACCAGTGGGCCTCCTTGGACAGATGGGAGTAGCCATTGTCGTCGGAGAACACGGGCTCGCCGTTCTTCAGAAGCAGCATATGGACGTGCATACCGCTGCCGGCCTCGCCGTAGACGGGCTTGGGCATCAGGGTGGCAGCCAGGCCGTACTTCTTGGCCACGTTGTGAATGATGTACTTGACCATCATGGTGCCGTCGGCCATCTTCTCCAGCTCGCAGAGCAGGGGCTCGATCTCAAACTGACCGGCGCCGCCCACCTCGGGGTGGTGGTACTTGACGGGGATGCCGGCCTTCTCAATCTCCATGCACATCTCGGCACGGCACTCGTAGGTGGTGTCCAGAGGCTTGGCGATATGGTAGTTCTTCTGGAAGGGCACCACGTTACCGCTGCCCTCCACCTCGCTGTTCCAGTAGGCCTGCTGGGTATCCACGGCAAAGGCCACCCGGTTGTTCTCCACGGTCCAGCCCACCTGGTCGAAGAGATAGAACTCAAACTCAGGCAGAATCATCATGGTATCGGCAATGCCGGTTTCCTGCATATATTTCTTGGCGGCAGCCACGATGTTGCGGGGGTACTGGGCCAGAGGCCGGTTCTCGGGGTAGTCGATGATCATGGCGTTGCCGATCATGGACAGGGTTTTGATCTCGCAGAAGGGGTCAATGGCGGCGGTGTCGAGATCGGGGATATAGACCATGTCGGACTTCTCTACCACGGCGTAGCCGTAGTTGGAGGCGTCAAAGCCGATGCCGTTGACCATGGTTTCTTCGTTGAAATGGACTGCGGGAATGGTGACGTGGCGGAACTGGCCGTTGATGTCCACAACCTTGAAGTCCACCATTTTGATGTCCTCATCCCGGATCAGCTTCATAATATCTTTTGCGGTTCTTCCCATAATTGCACCTCTCTGTCGGTATTTGCGGGCCGAAAAGGGCCCGATGCTCTTGCTACATCATACACGAAGGACGCACAAAAGTAAAGCCGCGCAGACCCTTAATTTTTGTGATTTTGCCCATAAGCAGGGCTTACTGCCCATAAGCAGGGCTACTTGACATCGGTGCCCCGGCAGTCTATAATGGATGCCGGGAAAGGGGGCGTTTCCATGGAACCGAAGGAACTGATTGCCCACGTCCGGGAGGCCTACGGGGCGGAGCCGGAGTATCTCTGGGCGGATTCACCGGATGCTTTCGTCTTTCGACACCGGAAAAACCGCAAGTGGTTCGGGGTGGTAATGGAGGTGGAGCGGTCGAAGCTGGGTCTGGAGGGGGCCGGAAGGGTGGCTCTGCTGGACGTGAAAACCGGTCCCCTGCTGGGGGGCTCCTACCTGGGCCAGCCGGGAATTGTCCGGGCCTGGCACATGAACAAAACCCACTGGCTGGGTGTCCTGCTGGACGGCAGCGCCCCTGCCGACGCCGTCCGGGAGCTGACAGACCTGAGCTTCTCCCTGACGGAATAGAAGGAAGAATGTTCCTGCCCGCTCAAATTATTCTTCTTTTCACAAAAAATAAACAAAAATTATGAAATTTCCCATTGCTTTTTTCAAAAAAAATGTTATGATAGGTGCAGCAAGCAACCACCCAAACCCACAGTCGAAACATAAGGAGGAAAAATCATGGCTTATACCATTACCGATTCTTGCCTGAAGTGCGGCACCTGCGCCGATTCCTGCCCCCTGGGCATCATCACCGAAGGCGATGAGAAGTACGTCATCGACGCCGAGCAGTGCATCGAGTGCGGCACCTGCGCCGACGCTTGCCCTGTCGGAGCCATCGAGCTGTAATTAGACCGAAAAAGGGGGTCTGTGCCATGCACAGGCCCCTTTTTCGAGTGTAACACGCTATGCAAGATACAAAATATGAAGCTCTGCAAAACGGAATCCTGCTCCCCCAGACGGACAGCCTGTTCAAGCTGGGGACGGACTCTGTGCTGCTGGCGGATTTTGCCGATCCGCCCCGGGGCGCGGCGGTCTGCGACCTCTGCGCCGGAAGCGGGGCCGTCGGCCTGCTGCTTCTGGCCCGGGACCCCTCTTTGACGGTGACGGCGGTGGAGCTCCAGGCTCCCTCCTGTGAAGCCATGGGCCGGGCCGTAACGGAAAACGGGCTGGAGGATCGGGTTCGGGTATTGCAGGGAGATCTGCGGGAGATTCGCAGCCTCCTCCCGGCCGGGTCCTTCCGACAGGCGGTCTGCAACCCGCCCTACTACCCGGCGGGAGCCGGCTTCCGCCCGGAAAACGAAGCCCAGGCCATCGCCCGAACCGAGCTCTGCTGCACTCTGGGAGAGGTCTGCGCCGCCGCGGGCTGGCTGCTGAAAACCGGCGGCAGCCTGTGGATGGTCCACCTTCCCGGCAGGCTGGCGGACCTGTTCTGCGCCCTGCGGGAAGCAGGTCTGGAACCGAAACGGCTGCGGCCTGTCTGTCCCAGACCCGGGACCGCCCCCTCTCTGGTGCTGGTGAAGGCCGTCCGGGGCGGAAAGCCGGAGCTGAAATGGGACGCCCCGCTGGTTTTGTCCAATCCCGACGGCAGCCCCACGGAGGAATACAAACGGATTTATCACATACAGGGAATTGAGAATTGAGCGGTGAGAATTGAGAATTGCCGGCACCATCCGGTTCACTTCTTATTTCTTCCCTCGTATCTATTCAGTCGCCCTTCCATGTGCAGGGCGGCCACCTGTGCCCTTCATGGGTAGACCTCTGGCCGCCGGAAACGCATCAATACCGGAGGGCACGGCGGTCTTGGGTCAGACCGCCCTGCGAAGCGACTGAACAGGTACCCTGCCTCTTACTTCTTACCT
>JAGABH010000112.1 GCA_017614755.1 Oscillospiraceae bacterium | reverse complement strand
GTAGCCATTCTCTTTCTGAAGCCATGGACTTTGGATCTGTGACGCTTTCTGGGCTGATAGGTACGCAGCATGTGGTTACACCTCCTAATGGTAGAATATGCTCAACAGCTGTAAACAGCCGCAGCGAGTCATTTGGGAGCCAAAGGCTCATTCGGCGTATATTATAGCCTGATTCGGGTAGAAATGTCAAGAATTATTTTTCATTCCCCGGTTCGGAGTCCTCCGCCTCCTGCTGGACCGGGCCGCATTCCTCCAGGAGCTTGTCCAACCGCTCCAGGTAGGCCAGGGACTCAAAGCTGCCCGATCCGTCCGGCTCCTGGGGATAATCGTTGGGGTCAAACACCCCCGTCGTCGCCAGCGGGACTCCCTCCGGAACGGGCGCAGAGGCCGCGGGCTCCGCCGTCTCATCAGAGACCTCCGCCGGGAGCTGCTCTTCTTCCAAATCATCGGCCTCGTAATCCGGCCGGGGCGCTTTCCGATCCGGCTCAGCCAGCCGCACGTCCGAATCATCCGCTTCCGGCCCGTCGGCTCCCGCCGAACCGCGCCAGGCGCGGGTCAGCTCCAGAACCGGCATATCCGTCCCCGACCGGACGGGGATGGGCTCCGCGGCGGGCGGGGCGTCCATGGGCATCGTCTCGTCCCCCTCCCGGGGGTCCGCCAAATGGACCGGCAGCTTCACAATGGGAGGCCGGGAGAAGCGGGAGAGCAGGGCCACAATCAGGAAGGCCAGGAAGATGGCCAGGGAAATAATGCTGATCTTCAGACCCAAGGCAAAACCGGGGGCCTCGTATTCCAGAACGATGGAATGGAGTCCGGGCTCCAGATGGAATGCGATCATCGCGTCCCCCACCGGGGTAATCCGGGTCTTTTCCTCGTCCACCGTGACGCTCCAGCCGGGATCGGCGGGAACGGAGAGATAGAGCAGGCCGGGCTCCCGGACCCGAACCGCGCCCTCAATCCGGGTGTCGGAAACCAGGGTGGGCACCATGGACGCCTCGGAGAGCTTGTCAAAGGCCTGATCAAAGACCCCTGTACGGAACATGGCTGCGCCGACGGTAACACTGCCGGTTTTGCCGCTCTTGGCCCGGAAGCGCAGACTGATTCGATCTCCCTTGGAGAATCTGCCCATGCAGCGGTTATAGCCGTAGGAGTCGGACCAACTGTACTGCTTCTCGCCGTTCAGGCAGAAGGTCACGTCCTGCATACTGCTGCCCTTGGAATAGCAGCACAGGAGCCCGTCCTCCGCCATGGTGAAGGTGGCCTCCACATAGTTTGAATCGTCGCACTTGCCCTTCACCTGGAAGGAGGTAGAGGTTTTCGAGCTGATTTCAGCGGTGCCGACAGCTTCCACCGAGGACGGGGAAATCCTGTCGTAGAGGACCTCGTCCATGCCGGTCATCTCCCGGAAGAGGTGGTTGAGCTGGTCATAGGGCAGGCCCGAATGCTTGGTGGCGTCATATTCCAGCGCCTTGTCGCTCACCATAAATCCCAGGGTCAGGTAGCTTTTGTTCTCCAGCAGGGCAACCTGCCCATGCTGATCCACAGAAGTGAAATATTCGGGGTTCACGTTCCGGCCGTTGCGGTCAATCAGGTATTTCAGACCCAGGAGCAGATTGGTGAAGGGGTCTGACTCCTGATAGACGTAGCGGTTTCCGGCCACAGAGGCCGCAATGCCGATGCTTTGCAGGAACTCGGAGATCCGGGCGTTGGCCGCGGAGGAGAAGACGGAAATCCCGTTGTAGCCCAGCAGGGTCCCGTCGTTCAGGGTCTGCTTCATGGCGACCTCTGCCCGCCAAAGGTCCACGGTCTTCTCTTCCCGCTGGAGCATGGACCGCACAATATACTGAGAGTCTTCTTTCTTGGTGGGATAGCTGGTGGAATCGGTGACGCCGATCTTGCTGGCAGCGAAGATGGCGCAGCCCAGAGACTCCAGCAGCATAATAACGCCGAGCCCCAGGACAAAAAGCTCCTTGCGCATCACCCGGAAGCAGTAGAGCAGCAACCCCGCCACCGCAAGAATCGCCACGGCGGTGGAGGGCAGCGACACCCGCAGCTCTCCGGCGCTGATAACGCAGTAGAGCAGCAGGGCGACGGGCAGGATCAGGACCACCGCCCGCCAGCGGCTCAGGTGTTCCAGCTGGGTATAGGCCCGGAAGGCCATAAAGATCACAGTGAAGGACCAAAGGAAGCTGAAGCGATAGGGCAGCATATTGGGGAAGTGGGTGCCGTGCCAAAGATAATCCAGGGTGCGGAAGAGGAAGCTGCTGGCGAAGAACAGCAGCAGCAGAACCGTAAAGATTCGCTCCCGCAGAGAAATCCGCTTGCAGCCCAAATAGACCACAGCCAGAATCATGGTGAAGAAGCCGCAGAAGATGTTGGGGCCGCCCTCCATGGTGGTGGGCTCCGCCAGGGTGCCGGTGCCGGACAGCACCGCCCGCACCCCATCCAGGGGAACCCGGAGCCCTTCAAAGAACGCGCCAAGGCCCTCCAGCCGCAGAGCGGTGAAAAGCTCGCCGGCCCCCATCCAGGTGGGAGTGAAGGTGGAATCCCCGTTGAACACCGGAGCCTCCCGGTTGAAGAAGGTGAAGAGCTTGGAAAGCTCGCCCTGATTGATCCGCTCCACCGCCGCCTGGTAGGTCATCTCGGGAACCTTGACGATGTTCATGGCGTTGGAGTCCGGGAATTTGTTGACCGCCGAGGAGGTATTTTGCAGACCCAGGTAGGCGGGGATCGTCAGCAGGGCCGTCATGCCCACGGCAATCAGACTGAACAGGGCAATCCGCCAGAGGCGGGTCCAGAAGCCGGCCAAATCGTCCCAGTTGACCACGTGCCAGCCAATGAAGAGCAGCACCACCCAGATGCAGATAAACAGGCCGATGTAGTAGCTGCAATAGACCGACAGGGCAAGGCTCACCACGTAGAGCACGTAGCGGCGGTCCCGGAGCAGACTGAAGGTGCCCAGAGTCACCAGAGGAAGCAGGGCCACCGTATCCAGCCAGATGGCGTTCCAGTAATAGCCCATCAGGAAGGCGCAGAGCGCATAGGCCGTGGAGAAGAAGGCCACCGCCAGCTCATCCCGCCCAAAAACTTTTTTCAGGAAGACAGCGCAGAACAGCCCGGCCAGACCCAGACGAATCAGCACAGCCAGGGTGTACCAGGGCATCAGCAGACCCTCGGGCAGAATGGCCGCGGGCAGATTCAGGGGACTGGCCAGGTAGTAGGCAAACAGGGGCAGATAGCTGGTCCCCATGCCGGTGGTCCAGGAGTGGAGCAGGGACTGCCCGCTCTGAAGCCTGGACCGCAGATCCAGGTAGAAGGGATAGTACTGGTGCCATTGGTCATGGGCCAGGATCATTTTCGAGCCAAAGGGTATGACCCCGCAGATTGCCCAAATCACACCCATGATAAGGAAAGGCAGGAAGAAGGCGGTCAGATACAGAAAACGGGGCTTGCGGGGCTTGGTCAAAAATCCGCCCGCGGTGTTGAGCCCCCGCAGGGTTCCGCCGGCCATGGATCGCAGCGTCATATCGATTACCTCTTGCGCTGAAAGTAATTTTTTTATCCGTCAGTGACCTGTATTTTTGTATTATATCACACCGGCGAACAACTTGCAACTTGCAATTTCAGCCGTCCGCATTTAGACGCTGAAAAAAGCGTTTTGTTCGCGGTTTGGCAAAAAAACACGCGCCGTTGCCGGCGCGTGAGCTTGTTTTTCCCGTTTCCGGGTCTCTGTATCTGCTGTATAGTATTCTCAGCTGCGGCCGAAATATACAGATTTTTCAAATGCCCGCCGCGGGCTTTTCCCGCTGGGTCCGATCCCGCAGCAGCTCCAGGGCGGCGATAAAGCACCAGAGCGCCACGCCCAGGAGGGTCAGCAGGTCCGGCAGGGACACCCGCCCGCTTTCTCCCAGCAGATAATCCGGGACCGTCATGCAGGCAAACATCCCCGCGGCAAGGCCGAAGAGGACGGCGCTGCGACGATGGCCCACGTTCAGGGAGAATCCGCTCAACAGCATCATTTCCACCATGCAGCAGGTCCAGGCCAGCAGGGAGGGGAGAATATGGATGACCATGGGATCATGGCTCCACACCCGGAAGCGCAGCACCAGAGCGGCGCCGGTAAAGATTGCGGGAACCAGCCGAACCCAGAAGAACGACTCGCCCCGGCGCTCCCGCAGGGAATTCCAACCCAGCAGCAGGGCGGACACCGCACCGGCGACGGGAATCAGCAGCTCCGCGCTCTTGAGAGAGAACTGCTCCAGCTCCGTCAGCGCAAGCACGCATCCCGCCAGAAGCAGCCCCGCGGCAATCAGCTTCACCGGCAGCCAAAGGCCCTGCACACTGAAGGCGTTTTCCCGCCCCGGAAGCCGGTTGAGCCTGGCGGATTGAAACCACAGCACGCCGAAAAAGCCGGCGCAAACCAGCACCGTGACCGGCAGGGCGATGCTTCCGAAGGGCAGAAGCCCGTTTTTATCGAAGGAGGTTTGCAGGATCAGCACCCGCAGACCGGTCAAAAGCAAGGTAAGAATCACAACGGTTCTGCGAAGCCGCGCAGAAGCCTTTCTATAACTCATATCAGCACCTCTTACGGACTTATTTTTCTCGTATTATAGCACCGCCCCGGGGGAAATGTCAATTATCACTTGTCAATTTCGATTTTCAGGGCGGCGGTCTCCCCTGCCGAAACCTCCACCTGGCCCAGGGGCACGCTGCGCCGGACCGCAGTATAGAGCCCCGGCGGAAGACCCTGAAAGTCCAGAATCCGCACCCATAGGCCCATCTCCTCCGGCTCTGTACCGTCGGAGACGTAGAGGTCCCGGTTCCACATCTGCCCCGCCCGGTCGCAGAGGCTCACGGTGTAGTACCCCGGGGCTTTCAGAGTGACGGTCAATCGAACCGTGCCGGGGATGAAGCGCTCAATCCGGAGCTGCTCCCCATCCGTCCAGACCCGGCCTCCGGTCTCGCCCAGGGAGGCGTTGTCATACAGGCGGAAGTACCCCGCCTCCGTCTGCCCCCGGCAGACAGTATATCGGCCGGGGGCCAAGGGGCCCAGGACCGCCTCTCCCTCCCGGTTCGGCTCGATGCCCTCCAGGGGGCAGCCCAGGCCGTCGCAGACAAAAAGCCGCTCCCCGGGAACCGGGTCCGGCACCCGAAGAGAAACCAAAAACGGTCCCGGGGCCGTCTCCTCCTCCGGGTCAAGCCCCGCCAGAACCGGCAGGGCGGCGGGCCCCGTCCCGCTCTCCGGGAAGGGGCTTGGCTGGCTCTCCTCCGGCCGGGCCCAGAGGGCAGCCGTTGTTTCCTCGTGCTTCGGAGGATGCAGCCGGGCAAACACCGACGCACTCAGGGCAAGAACGCCGATCATGGCCCCCGTCAGCGCCAGGGACAGGGATTCTCTGTTCATTGGTCCGCTCCTCTCTCCTTCGTGTGGATCCAGTATAACCGCCGAGCCGGGGAAAATGCTGTCGAGCCCTGACGGCGGCCTCGAAAAATCGAGCTGTCTCTTCATTGACAATCGGGGGTTTATCCGCTATGATGGAGAAAAACACACAAAAGGTGATTGGATGAAAACGAAAAAAACAAGCCTTCCGGCGGGATCCGCGCCCCGGGGACGAGCCCTCCCCCCCTGGCTCCCCGCCCTGCTGATTCTGCTCTGCACCGGCGTCCTGTTTCTGATCCTCTTCTTCAACGCCCGGGAGGGGAAAATCTACAATCCCTCCCTGCTGCAAAACGAGTTCGTCACCGTGGAGGAGGCGGAGGTTCTGAATATCTCCTACGACACGGTGGAGCCCGATCCCTACTCCCCCGACGGGGTGGAGAAGGGCAACCAGCGGGCTCTGATCCGGCTGAACTCCGGGGAATTCGCAGGGCAGACCCAGGAGATGTACTACATGATCGGCTACTTTGTGGGGCCGAAGCTGGCACCTGGGGACAAAATCACCGTCCTGCAGATTCGGGACGAGGAAACCGGCGGGCTCCAAGAAATCAGCTACTTCCAGTATGACCGCATCGGTGCGGTGCTGCTGGTGCTGGGGCTGTTTGTGCTGGCGGTGATTCTGGTGGGCGGAAAGACCGGACTGAAATCCCTGCTGGGGCTGGCCGTGACCGTGGTGGCCCTGATCTGGATTTTCTGCCCCATGTGGATGAAGGGCAGCGCTCCCCTGCCCCTGGCAATGGGACTCTGCGCCCTGGTAACGGTGATGAGCTTTGTGATCCTGGGCGGAACCTCCAAAAAGGTGCTCTGCGCCGTTCTGGCCACCATCGCCGGCGTGGGGCTTGCGGCGGGCTTTGGGGCTTTGGCCCAGCGCATTTGCCGGATCACCAGCTTCAACCTCTACGACGTGAACGGGGAGATCGCCGACCTGGTGAACCTTCAAAGCCGGAATTACCCTGTCCATATCCACGGCCTGCTGACCGCCGGAATCCTGATTGCCTCCCTGGGCGCCGTGATGGACGTGGCCATGAGCCTCTCCTCCGCCGTGGCGGAGCTGAAGCAGGTCAACCCCGGACTCAGCCGTCGGGCGCTCTGGCGCTCCGGCATGAACATCGGCCGGGACATGGTAGGCACCATGACCAACACCCTGATTCTGGCCCTGGTGGGCTCCAGCCTGGTGACGGTCATCCGGCTCTGGGCCCAGGGCCCCACCTGGCGGATGCTGCTGACCTCCGGCTATTTCGCCGTGGAACTGATCTCCGCGATATCCAGCTCCATTGGCGTGATTCTGGCGGTCCCCCTGGCCGCCGGAATCGGCGCGGCGATTTTCGGAACGAAGAACGCGGAACAAAGCGCCAAAAGCTGAGCTGTTTTCAGGCTGCCATTTTGAACGCATCCGGGGCTCCGCATCCCGAACCCATTTTTCTCTAATCCCTGCGGCAAGCTGGCAGCCTGCGCCGCGCAATCTGCGGAGCGTCCCCACAGCGGCGCACAGCGTGTGCCGCGGGACCCGGCTGAATTTGCCCGCAGCAAATCCCATTCGTGCCGAATGCCGGACGAGCAGTGCTCCCCCTCTACGGATTTGATGCCTGATTTCCGATCCCTGCGCCCTGAAAAACCTGTCAATCGACAGGTTTTTCATTTTTTATCTTGTACTTTTGCGGATTATCTGATACAATATATAGGATATTGTGAGAAAGTGTGCGCATAACTATGGAAAATAAAGCTTTTGACCGGAATAAAACGAAAAATTCTTCCCGCCCGGAGGCGCGGAAAAAGCCCGGCTTCTCCCGGGAGGAGCCTGAGGCGCTGGCCGAGGGCCTGATTGAGGGCCGCAACGCTCTGACCGAGGCCCTGAAAAGCGGACGGACCATCGACAAGCTCTACGTGGCCGAAGGCAGCACCGACCGTTCCCTGGCCCGACTGGCCGCTCTGGCCAAGGAGGCCGGGGCCGTGGTGGTTCCCACCGACCGCCGGAAGCTGGATCAAATGAGCCCCACCGGCACCCACCAGGGAGTCATTGCCGCGGTGGCCGCCCATGAGTACGCCTCTGTGGAGGACATTCTGGCCCTGGCCGCACAACGGAACGAAGCGCCGCTGATCGTGATCTGCGATGAGCTCTCCGATCCCCACAACTTAGGGGCCATTCTCCGCTCCGCCGAGTGTGCCGGCGCTCACGGGGTCATCATCCCCAAACGGCGCAGCGTGGGCCTCACCGCCGTGGTGGCGAAGACCTCCGCCGGGGCAGTGGAATACCTGCCTGTGGCCCGGGTTTCCAACATCTCCAACACCATCCGGGAGCTCAAAGACCAGGGCGTGTGGGTCTACGGCACCGCCGCCGACGGGGCCGGCGAGCTCTACCGCACCGATCTGACCGGCCCCTCCGCCATCGTCATCGGCAACGAGGGCGAGGGCATGAGCCGCCTGGTTCGGGAAAGCTGCGATGCGCTGGTGAGCATCCCCATGAAGGGACGCATCTCCTCCCTGAACGCCTCCGCCGCGGCCGCCGTGCTGCTCTACGAAGCCCTGCGCCAGCGGGAGAGCAAATAACCGCGGCTGCCGGGAGCTCTGAACCCTGAACCGGCGGGCGGATATGGGCATCCGCTCCTACGAACCCTGAACTATCTGACAATACTGGGAGTGCCTTTGGAATGAAAAAGCGCAATGAACAATTTACGCCGGACCCTGCATTCAGCCGTCCGGCCGCGCTGTCTGATGAGACAAAGAAGTCTGCGGACGACTTTGCCCGGCATCTGGCGGCCTTGCTCCGCGCCGACAAGCACGCCCATGAAGACGAACCGCCCCGGCAGCCCCAGCTCCCCGACCTCTCCGACCTCTCCCCGGCCCCGGATATTCCGCCCGCCCGGGACGAAACAATCCCCTCCGCCCAGAAGGCGCTGGAGCCCTTTGCGGAAGACTTTTCCGCTCCGGAGAGCTCCCGGACAGAACCGGAAATCCCGAAGCTTCGCTCCGATCTGAGCGACAAGCCCTTCGCGCCGCCCCAGGAGGACCCCTCCCTGGATGAAATTTTCAATTTCGCCCCGCCGGAAGAAGATCAGGAGGAGCCCCCCGTATTGTTCCGGTTTGAGGACGGGCCCTTTGCGGAAACCGGCACGCCGCGGAAGGAAGACACCATTGTGTTCCCCCAGCCGGAGGATGAACTGCTGATTTTCCCGCGGAGCACCGAGGAACCCCCCGCCTTCCGGAAGCCAGAGGGGGAAACCCTTGTGTTCCCGAAGCAGGAGGAGTTGGAGGCGATTGCCGCAAAGGCGGAAGAAGTCTCCGACTTTGAACCGGATTTCCCGGAGGACTATCTGCGCCCCCAGGAGGCGCAGGCGGCGTCCCCCGCTCCCCTTTCCCGGGACACCACAGGTTCCCTCCCCTCTCTGGAAGAAATATTCGGAACCGTCCCGGAGCCCGCTGCCCCCCACCGGGAGGAAAGCCCGACCGAAGCGGCTCCCGAACCCCAGGCGCCTTATGTCCATCCGAACCAGACCCCGGGCCGTTTCGCCCGCCGGAGCAAGCTCCGCGGTCTGCTGGATAACCTGCTGGCTCCCGAGTCTCCCGACGAGTTCGCGGACGAAGCCGCCGGGGAGCAGGCGGAAACGGAAGCACTCCCGGAACGGGAAAGCGCCCCGCAGTCAGAGGCAGTCCCGGAAGGAGAAGTCCTCCCGAAGCCGGAGAGAAGCTCCCCGCCGGAAGCCCTTGCGGAGCCCGCGGCCCTTCCCCATCCCGCACATCCGGAGGAGACCGCCGCTTCCGACGCCATCCCCCCCCATCCCAGAAAACCCAGCGGCAGCGCCGGAACCGGCCCTGCCTTGACCTTGGAAGAGCTGTTGGCCGCGGCGGTTCCCATGGAGGAAGCCGCCCCGCCGAAGGCTGCGCCGCCTCCCCAGGCGGAGAACGAGACGCCCG
>JAGABH010000111.1 GCA_017614755.1 Oscillospiraceae bacterium | reverse complement strand
GACCTGGGCGACGGCAGGAAGCCCCTGACACCCGCCCAGCTCCGGACGCTCCGGGCCCGGGTTTTGAACCGCGCGGGCGATGTTGGGGACCCTGAACGGACCCTGACCGCCGCGGATTTGCGGGGGCTGGGTTATGATGAAGCCTTCGCTGCCCGGGTGGCGGAGCTTCTCGGCCGGGAGCGGGAACTGAGCAGCTATCTTTCCGTGGCCGCCGAGCTGGGCATTCGCCCATTGACCCGAATTTCCGAGGGCTATCCCGGCCGGCTTCGCCGCCTGGGGGACGCCGCTCCCGCTGTGGTATTTTGCCGCGGGAATCTGTCCCTGCTGAACCAACCCGGAGTGGCCCTGGTGGGCAGCCGGGAGCTGACCCCTGCAGGGGAGCGCTTTGCCCGTCGAGTGGGAGAGCTGGCAGCGGCGGAGGGCTTTGTGCTGATTTCCGGCAACGCCCGGGGGGCGGATCAAACTGCCCAGGAGGCCTGCCTGGCTGCGGGGGGCAGCGTTGCGGCCGTCTTGCCGGACGGACTTCAGGACCATACTCCGGAAAATGATCGGATTGTCTTTCTGTGTGAATGGGGCTGGCACCTGCCCATGGCGGCTTACCGCGCCCTGGAACGAAATCGCCTGATCCACGCTCTGGGAGAGAAGACCTTTGTAGCCCAATCCCACCTGTCCGGGGGGACCTGGAGCGGTTCGGAGGAAAACCTGCGTCGGCGCTGGAGCTCGCTTTTTGTCCACGACGACGGCAGCGAGGGCTGCGCAGCCCTGATTACTTTGGGCGCCGTCGCGGTGAAAACAGATTCCCTGCGTTCCTTGGAGGCCTTGGAGCCTGCCTGGGTCCCTTTGGGAAGTGCTCCGGAAAACACTGATTGTATTTTTTAGCAAAGCATGATATAATATTCAAAACACCCCTCGCGCAAACAGACGAGCTTTTGAATCACTTGACAGGAGGTATTGTTTATGTGTGGAATCGTCGGATACCTGGGAAACCGTCAGGCCGCTCCCGTTTTGCTGGACGGCCTGTCCAAGCTGGAATACCGGGGCTATGACTCCGCCGGCGTCTGCGTCATGTCCGACGGCGAGCTCAAGATCGCCAAGGCCAAGGGACGTCTCGCAAATCTCAACGGTCTGATTGACGGCGGCAGCGGCATCCGTGGCACCGTCGGCATCGGCCATACCCGCTGGGCCACCCACGGCGCTCCCTCCGACATCAACAGCCATCCCCATATGGCGGACGCAGGGAAAATCGCTGTCGTCCACAACGGCATCATTGAGAACTATCTGAAGTTGAAGGAAGAACTGATCCGCAAGGGAAAGCACTTCCGGTCTGAGACCGACACCGAGGTTGTCGCCAACCTGATTGAGTATTACTACGACAAGCTCCAGGACTTCCCCCGGGCGGTCCGTCGGGCGGTGGGGCAGCTGGAGGGCAGCTACGCCCTGGGCATTCTCTGCCAGGATTTCCCCGGCACCATGATTGCCGTCAAGAAGGAGAGCCCCCTGATTTTCGGCTTCGGCGAGGGAGAGAACTTTATTGCCTCCGACGTCCCCGCCATCCTCAAATACACCCGTAAGGTGGTCTACCTCAACGATGGCGACACCGTGATCTTCACCAAGGACAGCGCCCGCTTCTATGACGCTTTCTACGACCCCGTGGAAAAGATCCCGGAGAATATCGAGTGGGATATCGACGCCGCGGAAAAGGGCGGCTATGACCACTTCATGCTGAAAGAAATCCACGAGGAGCCCAAGGCGGTCAAGGGCACCCTTTCTCCCAGAATTCGGGATGGCCGGGTGGTCCTGGACGATATCACCCTTTCCAAGGAATACCTGGAGGGACTGAAACGGATTTACATCGTTGCCTGCGGCTCGTCCTACTATGTGGGCTGCCTGGGCAAGCTGATTCTGGAAAAGACCTGCCGGATTCCCGTGGAGCCCATTCTGGCTTCGGAGTTCCGCTATTCCGAGCCTGTCCTGGGGGACGATACGCTGGTCCTGATTATCTCCCAGTCCGGTGAGACCGCCGATACCAAGGCTGCCCTGATGGAGGCCAAGCGCCAGGGCGCCCGAACCCTTGCCATTGTCAACGTGGTGGGCTCCGCCATTGCCAAGGAGGCCGACGACGTAATCTACACCTGGGCCGGTCCCGAGATTGCCGTGGCCACCACCAAGGCCTTCTCCACCCAGCTTTCCGTGATCTATCTGATTGCCCTTTACATCGGCGACCTGCTGGAGACAGTCAAGCCCGAGGAATACTCCGCCCTGGTCAGCGAGCTGATGGTACTGGATCAGAAAATCGCCCTCTGCCTGACCGATGATAAGATTGCGCAGATTCGCTACTATGCTGAGCAGTATTTCAACATTCACGACGCCTTTTTTATCGGCCGGAACATGGACAGCGCCATCTGCCTGGAGGGCAGTCTGAAGCTGAAGGAAATCGCCTACATCCATTCCGAGGCCTATGCCGCAGGCGAGCTGAAGCACGGCCCCATCTCCCTGATTGAAGAGGGCACCCTGGTAGTGGCGGTGGCTACGGTGGATTCTCTCTTTGACAAGACCATGTCCAACGTCAAGGAGGTCCGGGCCAGGGGAGCGGATGTCTTCGGCGTAACCACGGATAAATTTGCCGAGGAGATCAAGAAGACGGTCCCGGCCATGATAACCGTCCCTGTAACCCATCCGCTGTTCCAGCCCAGCCTGACGATTATTCCCCTTCAAACCTTCGCCTACTACGTGGCCCTGCTCCGGGGCTGCGACGTGGATAAGCCCCGCAACCTGGCAAAATCTGTCACTGTGGAATAAACCGCCCCTGCCGAGAGGGAAGGGGAACGCCCCGATTTCTGATTGTTATAAGAGAAAGTGAGGTCCATATACTATGAAGCTCCCCAACAACACCGTTTGGTCCGATCGCAAGCGCACGCTGTTCGGCCTGCCCTGGTCCTTTACCCGCTATATTCTCACCGATGAGAAGCTCCTGATTGTCAAGGGTCTGATCAAGCAGACGGAGGAGGAAATCCGTCTGTACCGTATTCTGGATATGTCTCTGACCCGGGGCCTGCTGGAGCGTATCGACGGCGTGGGAACCATCCACTGCTGCTCCTCCGACAAAACCGCCTCCGAGTTCGATATCCGGCGGATCAAGGAACCCCGCAAGATCAAGGAAATGCTTTCCGACCTGGTAGAGAAGCAGCGGATTTCCAGAGGCGTCAGCATCCGGGAGGAAATGGCGCCGAACCTTTACGACACCAACCACGACGGCGTGCACGATATCCTGGAAAAGTAAGCCTTGCCAATATCCGCGTTTTGCGAATAAGCAATAGGAAATCGGAATTTTCAGTTCCGATTTCCTATTGCTTATTTGGGTTTTTTCTGGTATAATGAACGCTAACGATTTGTAGAATCGAGTGAATGCTATGAATGAATTCATTTCCGTTCGGGGCGCCCGGGCCAACAATTTGAAGAACGTGGATCTGACCATTCCCCGGGATAAGCTGGTGGTTTTTACCGGACTTTCCGGTTCTGGGAAGTCCTCTCTGGCTTTTGACACCATCTATGCCGAGGGGCAGAGGCGCTATGTGGAGTCTCTTTCCAGCTATGCCAGAATGTTTCTGGGCCAGATGGACAAGCCGGATGTGGATGCCATCGACGGTCTGTCTCCCGCCATTTCCATTGACCAGAAAACCACCTCCAAGAATCCCAGGTCCACGGTGGGCACCGTAACGGAGATTTACGACTATCTGCGTCTGCTTTGGGCCCGGACCGGCGTGCCCCACTGCCCAAACTGCGGCAGGGAGGTTCGAAAGCAAACCATTGATCAGGTTGTGGATAAGGTGATGCAGCTTCCGGAGGGAACCAAGTTCCAAGTCCTCTCTCCCGTGGTTCGGGGGAAGAAGGGCGAGCATCAAAAGGTTTTTTCTGACGCCAGAAAGTCCGGCTTTGCCCGGGTTCGGGTGGATGGGAGTCTCTATGATCTGACTGAGGATATCGTCCTTGACAAGAACAAAAAGCACGACATTGAGTTGATCGTGGACCGGCTGGTTCTCCGGGAGGACGTGACCCGCCGCCTGACGGATTCCATTGAGACCGCCACATCCCACGGCGGCGGTCTGGCCCTGATCCAGCGGATGGACAGCCAGGAGGAACTGGCCTTTTCCCTGAACTATGCCTGCGAAGACTGCGGCATATCCATGCCGGAGCTGAGTCCCCGGATGTTTTCCTTCAACAATCCCTACGGGGCCTGCCCCCACTGCGCGGGTCTGGGCTTCCAGCTGAAGGTGGACCCGGACCTGATTATCCCCAACCGAACCCTGTCCATCCTGGAAGGTGCCATCCAGGCCAGCGGCTGGGGCAACGTGCGGAACGACTCCATCTCCAAAATGTACTTTGACGCCCTGGCGGATCGCTTTCATTTCCGGCTGACAGACCCCATCGAAAAGCTGTCAAAGCCGGCCCTGGACGCCATTCTCTACGGCACCAAGGGAGAAAAGCTCAAGCTCTACTACGAGCGAGCCAACGGCAGGGGCACGCTGGAACAGGCCTTTGAGGGCATCGTCCCCAGTCTGGAGCGCCGTTACCGGGAGACTCAGTCCGACGCAATGCGCAAGGAGCTGGAGGAATGTATGTCTACCTCGCCCTGCCCCGAATGCGGCGGCAAGCGGCTTTCGCTCATCTCCCGGGCTGTCACCGTGGGGGGCATGAAGATCATGGACTACTGCGACCTGCCCGTGACCAAAGCCCTGGACTTCATGGAAAAGCTGGAGCTTCCCCCCACCGAAACCATGATCGCCACCCCGATTCTCCGGGAGATCAAGGCCCGCCTGGGCTTCCTTCGTTCTGTGGGCCTGCAGTACCTGACCCTGTCTCGGGCTGCCGCCACCCTCTCCGGCGGCGAGAGCCAGCGTATCCGACTGGCCACCCAGATCGGCTCCAGCCTCATGGGGGTTCTCTATATTTTGGACGAGCCTTCCATCGGCCTCCACCAGCGGGATAACGACAAGCTGCTGGAGACCCTGAAGCGGCTCCGGGACATCGGCAACACCCTGATCGTGGTGGAACACGACGAAGACACCATGCGCCAGGCGGACTATATTGTGGACGTAGGCCCGGGAGCCGGCATCCACGGAGGCGAGATTGTGGCCCAGGGCTCTGTGGAGGATATCGAGGCGGAGCCCTGTTCCATCACCGGCCAGTACCTCTCCGGCAGAAAGACCATTCCCGTTCCGCCCCGCCGGCGTCCGGGCAATGGCAAGCAGCTGCGCATCTTCGGCTGCAAGGAGAATAATCTGCAAAACATCGACGTAAGCATTCCCCTGGGGACCCTCTGCTGCGTCACCGGCGTGTCCGGCTCCGGCAAGTCCTCTCTGGTAAACGAAATCATCCACAAGAAGCTGGCGGGCAGCCTGAACCACGCTCGCATTCGCCCCGGTCGGCACGACCGCTTTGAGGGAATCGAGCAGCTGGACAAGGTGATCTGCATTGACCAAAGCCCCATCGGCCGAACCCCCCGGTCCAACCCCGCCACCTACACCGGCCTGTTCAACGACATCCGGGACCTCTACGCCTCCACCCAGGACGCCAAGCTCCGGGGCTACGGCCCGGGCCGCTTCTCTTTCAATACCAAGGGCGGCCGCTGCGAGGCCTGCGGCGGCGACGGCCTTGTGAAGATCGAGATGCACTTTCTGCCAGACGTGTATGTGCCCTGCGACGTCTGCCAGGGCAAGCGCTACAATCGGGAGACCCTGGAGGTGAAGTACAAGGGCGCCTCCATTTCCGACGTGCTGGAAATGACCTGCGACGAGGCTTTGGACTTCTTCCAGAATCTGCCCCGGCTGCGGGATCGGGTCCAGACCCTGGTGGATGTAGGTCTGGGCTATCTGAAGCTGGGTCAGTCCTCCACCACCCTGTCCGGCGGCGAGGCCCAGCGCGTAAAGCTGGCGACGGAGCTGTCCCGCCGCTCCACCGGCTCCACCTTCTATATTCTGGACGAGCCCACCACCGGTCTGCATATGTACGACGTGAGCAAGCTCATCGACGTGCTGCAAAAGTTCGTAGAGGGAGGCAACACCGTCCTGGTGATCGAGCACAATCTGGATGTCATCAAGTGTGCCGACTGGGTCATCGATTTGGGCCCCGAGGGCGGAGACGGCGGCGGCAGAATTGTCGCGGCAGGCACTCCCGAGCAGGTCGCCGCGCACCCGGATTCTTTTACAGGACAATACTTGAGAAAGGTTTTGATTGACAGGTGACAATTGACGGGTGACAATGGAATGTATTTTGCAAATTCAATTTGCAAAACTCCGATCATTGTCAACTGTCCGCTGTCAATTGTCAATTCACTTGGATTATTATGAGACTTGACAAATTTTTAAAGGTTTCCAGAATCATCAAGCGCCGGACCGTTGCCAACGAGGCCTGCGACGCGGAGCGGGTCACGGTGAACGGACGGCCTGCCAAGGCCGGCTATGACGTGAAGGTGGGAGATAAAATCTCCATCCGTTTTGGGGCCAACACCCTGAACGTGGAGGTTCTCCAGGTTTCCGAGGTGGTCCGCAAGGATGACGCTGCTGCCATGTATCGAGAAATTATCTGACGCGTACTGTGTCAGGAAGGGGGGCTGTTCCCGGAGATGAAAGGGTTTCTGAAACTGCTTCTGTCCCGTGTGGGCATGGTTTCCGTCGGTATTTTAATCCAGATTCTGGTAATCTGCGGTTCCGTGTTCTGGTTCCGGGACTATGCGCCGGTTATCAAAACCGTCATCACTGTGCTTTCCTGGCTGGTGGTCCTCTATGTGCTGTCGCTGCCGGAGAATCCGGCCTACAAGATTGCTTGGATAATTCCAATTCTGGGGCTTCCGGTTTTTGGTCTGACCATCTATCTGCTCTTCGGCGGCAGCCGTCTGTCCAAGCGTCTGCGCCGGAAAATGGGAGACATTGATAAAACCCTGGACGACACCATGAACCAGAACGAGACAGTGATGGAGGTGCTGCGGCGGGACGATCCCGGGGCGGCGGTCCAGGCTCGCTACCTGAGCAACACAGTTCGCTGCCCTGTTTACCAGAACACGTTAACGGACTATTTCGACTCCGGCGAGGCCTTTTTTGCCCAGGTATTTGAAAGCCTTGAGCGGGCAGAAAAGACCATTTACCTGGAATACTTCATCGTGGAGGAAGGGGAAATCTGGAATCGGATTCTGGAAATCCTGACCCGGAAGGCCGCCGCCGGTGTGGACGTACGCCTGATCTACGACGACTTCGGCTGCATTCAGCGGCTGCCCAAGGACTATGAGCGGCGCATGGAGCAAATAGGCATCCGTGCCCGCGCCTTTAACCGCTTTATCCCCATTCTGAACTCCCGTTTAAACAACCGGGATCACAGGAAGTTTCTGCTGATTGATGGGGAAGAGGGCTTTACCGGCGGCGTTAACCTGGCAGATGAGTACGCCAACCTGGGGGATCACCGCTTTGGCCGATGGAAGGATGCGGCCCTCCGTCTGCGGGGAGACGCTGTCTGGTCCATGACAGTGATGTTCCTCTCTATGTGGAGCTATGTTGCCAAGACGCAGATCGAGGAACGGAAACCGGACTTTGCCCTTCAGCCCGGTGCCGTGGGTTTCGTCCAACCCTACCTGGACACGCCGCTGGACGATGAGGCTGTGGGGAGAATCGTGTTCAGCAATGTGATCACCGGCGCCCGGGACTATGTCTGGATTATGACGCCTTACCTGATTATTGACGAGGGTATGGCGGAGACCCTGACTAACGCCGCCAAGGCCGGAATTGACGTGCGGATTATCACCCCGGGTATCCCGGATAAACCTTATGTCTATGAAATGACCAGGGCAAACTACCTGCCGCTGCTGCAGGGTGGTGTTCGAATCTATGAGTACAGTCCCGGATTCGTCCATTCCAAGGTATTCCTCTCGGACGACAAAACCGCCGCCGTGGGAACTGTGAATTTGGATTTCCGCAGCCTGTACCTCCACTTTGAGGACGGCGTCTGGCTCTATCGGGCAGACTGCATTTCCAGCATTCGGCGGGACTTCGACCTGAGCTTCCCGCAGTGTCGGGAGATCACATTAGAGGATGCTTCCAACGTGGGTGTGTTCCGGCAGCTTTATCGTTCCGTTCTGAGGCTGCTTTCCCCGCTGATGTAAACAAAAAGAGGAGGCGGAAGTTATGAAAATTATCAAGCGCTGTTTCCTGATCCTGGGGATACTCCTGGGGGTTGTTTTGCTGGCCGCGTCCGGCCTGTTCCTGATGCTTGTGATCACCGAGTTCCGTCCGGAACCGGTGGAGCAGGTGGAGGTAGTCGGCGCTGCGCCGACGCTGGATCGGTCTACCTTTACAATCCTTTCCTGGAACATCGGCTACTGCGCCCTGGGGGAGGAGAGTGATTTCTTTATGGACGGTGGCCGGCAGGTTCAGCCGGAAACGGAGGACTGGGTTGACAAGAACCTGGCGGGAATTCAGGCTTGCCTGGCTGCCCGGGAGACGGATTTTGTTCTGTTTCAGGAGGTAGACACCGACTCCCAGCGGAGTTTCCATCTGAATGAAGCGGAAACGCTCCGGGAAAAAGAAAGCCTTGCCAGCACCTTTGCGCTGAATATCTCCTGCAAGTTTGTGCCCTATCCCTGGCCTCCCATCGGAAAGGTGAACAGCGGTTTGCTGACTACTTCCCGGTACGCTGTTTCGGAGGCGTCTCGGATCAGCCTGCCCTGTCCATTTTCCTGGCCTGTTTCCATTGCGAACTTCAAGCGCTGCCTTTTGGTGACCCGGGTGCCCATCGCGGACTCCGAGAAGGAACTGGTGCTGGTGAATCTTCACCTGGAGGGCTACGATGTAGACGACGGCAAGATAGAGCAGTCCAAACAGCTCCGAGCCTTCCTCTCCGAGGAATATGAAAAGGGAAATTATGTTGTAGCAGGTGGAGACTGGAACCAGGTTTTCCCCGGCGCTGAAAAAAACTGGCCCAATACTCACGGGGAGCTCTGGTCGCCCGGTTATCTGGACGCCGATGAGCTGGACCAAGGGTGGAGCTATGTTTGGGATGACACCGTTCCCACCTGCCGCCTGCTGAACCAACCCTACAAGCCCTCGGACACAGAGGGCACCCAGTATTATGTGATTGATGGGTTCCTGATCTCACCCAATCTGCGGATGGAAGACGTGGAGACCGTTGACGCGGGCTTCTCCTGTTCGGATCATAATCCCGTGGTGCTGACTCTGACCCTGGGGGATTGACCCGGAAGGGGAGAGGAGAACAAAAAATGTCTGGTGAGATGAAGATCATCCTCTGTGTCCTGGGTGTAAACCTGCTGAGCCTGCTGGTTTTCGGCTTGGATAAGGCCCTGGCCGTGGGCCGGAAGCGCCGAATCCCCGAGGCGACCCTGCTTACCTTGGCCTTTCTGGGGGGCAGTGTGGGGGCTATGCTGGGCATGACCGTGTTTCATCACAAGACGGATGCCAGGGCGCACCCTGCCTTTGTGTGGGGGATTCCGGGGATGTTCCTGCTGGAATTGGCGGGACTTGTGATACTCTTTGGAGGAAAGTGAACCCATGAAGAAAACCATGATTATTCTGGTGTCGATAGCTTTGGTGCTGATCCTTTTGGTGGTGGGTCTGCTGACCGGCCTGTTTCTCAAGCTGAACCCCGACCGAGGAGAAATCCCGAGCCTGGAAGACTATCTGGCCGAAAACTGGAAAATCTTTCGACTCCGCAGCTGGGACGAGGAAACCGGCGCTCTGGAGCTGGAATATCCCCTTCGCTTTACCTTTGCCCAGATGGAGAAATACGGCGCTTCCATGGAGGAACTGCGAGAGCTCCCCACAGGAAACCTGTCCACCGTCACCAGCTTGAAAACCGCCGCCTGGGAAGTTGCCAAGGTGAAGCTCCACGAGGTCACCGTCTACGGCATTACCAGTGACGAACAGATTGCCTATACGGTTTATGCAGACGGTTCAATTACCGCCTGCTGGGATGGAAAGGAAGATTAATAAACAAGTACCCCCTGGGATTCTGCTGAATCCCAGGGGGTACTGTCTGTACCGCGAATGTAGTGTTACAGCAAGCCGCAGATCAGGTCTGTGTAGGCCTGTGCGTCCTCAATGGGCAGGTCCGCCAGGATCAGACCCTGGGCATAAAGGACCTGGGCGTATTGCTTTGCCTTTTCGGGATCGGAGGTGATCATGCCTTTGAGCTTCTGCACCACCGGATGCTCCGGATTGATCCGCAGCACCTTTTCCAGGGGAAGCGCCATGTCCGGGTTCATACGCTTGAAATACTTTTCCATCTCAAAGCTCATGCCCCCCTCGGGAACCAGGCAGACGGGATGGGAGCCCAGATCGGCGGAGACCTCAGCCCGGACGATTTTCCCCTCCAGGGCTGTCTTCAGGAATTCCAAATCGTCCTTCCAATCCGCGGCCGCTGCCTCGGCGGCCTTTTTCTCGTCCTCGGTGGAGAGGTCCAGATCATCGGTGGTCAGGTTGCGGAAGTCCTTTTCCAAGTAGTTTACCAGGGTTCGGGGCACAAACTCGTCCACGTCCTCGGTCATAAAGAGCACGTCGAAGCCCTTTTCCTGGAGCCGCTGATACTGCGGCAGCTGGGCCAGCCTCGCGTTGCTCTCGCCGGAGGCAAAATAAATATGCTTTTTCTCTTCGGGCATGGCTTCCACATATTCCTTCAGCGTGACCAGCTTCTGGTTCTTGGCGGACCAGAACAGCAGCAGGTCCTGGAGGGCTTCCTTGTGCATCCCGTAGTCGGAGACCACGCCATATTTCAGCTGACGGCCGAAAGCGGTGAAGAACTTTTCATAGTCCTCCCGGTGCTCCTTCTGCATATTCAGCAGCTCCTGCTTGATTTTCTTCTCCAGGTTGCCGGAGATGATAGAGAGCTGCCGGTTGTGCTGGAGCATTTCCCGGCTGATATTCAGACTCAGATCGGCGGTGTCTACCACGCCCCGGACGAAGCGGAAGTAGTCGGGGATCAGGTCCTCGCAGTGCTCCATAATCATCACGCCGGAGGAGTAGAGCTGCAAGCCCTTCTTAAAGTCCTTGGTGTAGAAGTCGTAGGGAGCCTTGGCGGGGATATAGAGCAGAGCCTTGTAGGTGACTGCGCCCTCCACGCTGATGGGAATGTGAGCCAGGGGCTTTTCATAGTCAAAGAACTTGTCCTTGTAAAAGCCGTCATATTCCTCTTCTGTCACGTCCTTTTTGGCTTTCAGCCACACGGGAACCATGGAGTTCAGGGTGGAGAGCTCGGTGTAAGTTTCCCATTCCGGCGCCTTGTCCTCGCTCTGCTCGCTCTCGGGGACTTCCTTCCTGCGGCTCTTCTCCAGCTCCATGCGGATCGGGTAACGGATGTAGTCAGAGTATTTCTTCACCAGACTCTGGAGCTGATGCTGTTCCAGGAAGCGGGAGTATTTTTCCCCCTCGGTGTCGGCTTTCAGTTTCAGAATCACCTCGGTGCCCACGGTGGTCTTCTCGCAGGGAGTGACGGTGTAGCCCTCGGCCCCGGAGGACTGCCACATCCAGGCCTCCTCCTGGCCGTATTTTTTGGAAAGAACGGTGACAGTGTCCGCCACCATGAAAGCGGAGTAGAAGCCCACGCCGAACTGACCGATGATGTCCACGTCGGACTGATCCTTGTCCAGCTCCTGCTTGAACTGCAAAGAGCCGCTCTTGGCGATGGTGCCCAGATTCTGCTCCATCTCCTCCTTGCTCATGCCGATGCCGTTGTCAGAGACCGTCAACAGGCCCAGCTTTTTGTCCACCCGCAGGTCAATGGCAAAGTCTTCCCGGTTCAGGCCCACGTTCTGGTCGGTGAGGGCCAGATAGGCCAGCTTGTCAATGGCGTCGCTGGCGTTGGAAATCAGCTCCCGGAGGAAGATTTCCTGGTGGGTGTAGATGGAGTTGATCATCATATCCAGCAGCCGCTTGGATTCTGCCTTAAATTGCTTTTTCGACATCTTTATCACTCTTTTTCCATAGAATTATTGATGGGATTAGCACTCGACTATCCTGAGTGCTAATCCCATTATAGCAAGCTTTTTCGAAAAAGCAAGCCCTTATTTTGAATTTTACAAAGAGTTCAAATCTTTAATGCCTTCCCCCTCGGGAGAGGGTGGCGCACAGCGCCGGATGAGGGGCGTATCAGATTTTGACCTTCTCCCGGACGGTGCAGTTGGGATCGGTGGTCAGGGTGCCGGAGTATTCCACCCGGTCGATGACGCACTCGGGGCCAATATGGACGTCCACCCCCCGGACGGTCTCGCAGTCGGTGTATTCCAGGTCAATTTCATCCGCCTCGATCAGCGCGCTCGTCAGGTGATTCCGTCGCTTGAAGCCGATGATGACAAAGCTGCCGCTTTTTTTCTTGACCGATACTTTTCCACCGCCGATGGTATGCACCATGCTGTCGCCGCTAAGCCAGATCTCCACGTTTTCGGCGTTTAGCAGGCCGTCGATGCTCAAGGCGCCGGAGGAGTAAAAGCGCTCCGCCTGCACGTCCTTTTCCGTCTTTAACACGCCGCTGACTGTGATTTCGTTGCCGGAAATGCTGCCCGTTGTCTTGCAGACGCCGGAGGCGGACAGTTTGCCGGCTTTCACGTCGCCTTCCGCATGGAAGCTCCCGGAGATGGCCAGGGATTCGTCAAACGAGGCGCTGCCCGCCGTGTGGAGAGAACCGGAAACACGGGCGGACACGGCGCTGACCGAGCCCTCTACCTTGGCTGCGCCGGAGCAGGCAAGCGGACCGTGGACAGTCAGATTGCCGTCTTCGACCTTTCCGGCGCCGGAGACGTGGAAGCTCTCGCATTCCAGATCGCCCTGGATTTTTCCGGAGCCGCTGATGTTGACGTTGCCGCAGCGACCGCCGCTGATCTTGCCGCCGCCGCTGATATGAATGTCGTTCCAATTAGTCATGGTCAAATACTCCCTTCAAGTTCTGTAATAATTCGGTTTGTTGTTCTCCCTGCACCAGCCTGACGGAGTCCAGCTCCTCCAGCGGATAGCGGTGCAGACCATAGGCGTCCTGAATCAGCAGGACGGGCTTCGGGGCAGGGGAGACGGGTTCGTCCTTGTGGTTGAGCTCCTTGGCCAGCTCCTCCAGCGAGGCTTTTCGTTCCTGGATCAGGTCTACCCGAGGAATAATCAATTCCCGCCGGAAGTAGGTCTCCTGCCCGGTGGAGGTGGATCGTCGGATGAACCAGTCCTCGGGAATCAGCCCCATCCGTTTCCAGCGGTAGAGCGCTCCGTAGGAAATCTCGTACATCTCCAGCAGCTCCTTCTTGGAAATCAAATTTTGATCCATAGTATCTCCTTTCGTCACATTGTTACGTAACACTGTTACGATAATAGCATAACAGTGTTACGTTGTCAAGAGAAAAATAAAATAATCCCACGCTTTTTTTGGAAGCGTGGGATTATGAACGAACAATATTACGCTTTTCCGGCGCAGCCCAGGACATCGATCAGCTTGTGGCGGACCAGCTCCTTGATGTTTGCGCGGGCGGGCTTCAGATATTCTCTGGGGTCGAACTTGTCGGGATGCTCCGCCATGAACTGCCGGATGGTGCCGGTCATGGCAAGCCGCAGGTCGGAGTCAATGTTGATCTTGCAGACGGCGGACCGGGCGGCCTGACGCAGCTGCTCCTCGGGGATGCCTACGGCGTCGGGCATCTTGCCGCCGTTGGCGTTGATCATGGCCACGTAGTTCTGGGGGACGGAGGAGGAACCGTGGAGCACGATGGGGAAGCCGGGCAGACGCTTGGTGATCTCTTCCAGCACGTCGAAGCGCAGGGGAGGCGGCACCAGGATGCCCTTCTCGTTGCGGGTGCACTGGGCGGCGGTGAACTTGCAGGCGCCGTGGCTGGTGCCAATGGCGATGGCCAGGGAGTCGCAGCCGGTGCGGGCGACGAATTCCTCGACCTCCTCGGGACGGGTGTAGGAGGCGGCATGGGCCTCGACCTT
>JAGABH010000110.1 GCA_017614755.1 Oscillospiraceae bacterium | reverse complement strand
GGGTGCGGCTCGTTCCGCACCCAGGTTTTTTCTATCGCCGCGGACGGTATCATTCCGCAGGCGTTTTCATTTTGATATATGCACGGCAACCCAGCCTGTCCGCAGGGGTAAAGCCCAGTGCTTCATAGAACGACGTTGTTTTCGGCGTATCGTCCGTCAACAATTCGAATTGATAGACGTCCGCGTATTGCTCCATGAGCGTTTTCAGCAGACGGGCTCCAATGCCCCGGCGCTGATAGTCCGGCAGCACAAGCAGGTCCTGCACAAACACGATGGAAGCGCCGTCTCCAACCGCCCGAATGATTCCAACCAGCTTGTCCCCATCATAAGCGCCCAACACACAAAGGGAGTTTCGATATGCCTCCGCCAGCATTTCCGGAGAAGCAGTATAGTTGGTCCATCCCACGGCAGCATAAAGCGGTATAATATCTCCGGCGGAATAGGATTGATAGGGTTTTATTTCAACGCTCATGCTTTCCCTCCAAAAGACTTGATCAGCCGAAGCTGCTGTTTTTCGGCTCCGTATCCCCGGCTGCGGTAGAATGCGTGCGCTTCTGTCCGTGTTGCGCCGGAGTTCAGCCGGACGCCGCTTGCCCCGGTTTCCCTGGCCCAGGTCTCAATGGCATCCAGCAGCGCCGTTCCAATGCCCTTGCGTCGGCAGGCGGCGGAAACCGCCAGGCCCATCAGGTTTTTCAGCGGCGGAAAATACAGGGTTTCGTAGGTGTTTGCATGGATATAGCCGACCACCTGACCATCCGCGACTGCCACCAGGATTCTGTTGTCTCTGCTTTTCAACAGCACGGCCAGCTTTTCCCGCACCTGCTCCGCAGTCGTTTGGTAGCCCAATTCAGTTGTACTCAGCACTGCGATTGCCGCAGCATCGGTTTCCTTTGCGGATCGGATTTCGTAATGCATCTGCTTGTTTTCCCCGTTTGCACGTTTACAATTCAAATCGATAAATGCACTCGTGCGTGTGACCGTCATTCATGCGCATATCGTTGTCCGCCGGAAGCTCGGCAATTTCCAGGAGTTTGCCGCCCAGAAGCTCGCAGGTCCGGCGGGAGGGCAGGTTGGTGGGCTGGGTGGTGATGATTAGATAGCCCAGTTCATGCCGCCGGGCCAACCCGAACAACAGCTTGCAGGCCTTGGCCGCGTAGTGGCGGCCCCGGTAGGGCTCGTCCACCGCATACCCTATATTGCCGCCGTAGTACAAGCCCTCATTGTGTCCAATCCGCAGATCACATATACCAACTTTTTTCCCAATGTGATCCAGAATGTCAAAATAGTAGGCCGGGACCCAGTTTCGCACCGGATCGCCGGGAAAGGTATGGTCCAGGCGCAGAGTGATCTCCTCTGTTTTGAGATCGGACGTATCCAAGAAAGTCATTTGTTTTCTCCTGTCATTCTTAGCGCCGTAAGGGACGGGTAACCCGTTCCCTACGAACCCTGATCTCTAAATCAAATCCCGAAACAGCTCGATATTCTCTGCCTTCGCTTCCCGTTCGCCGTTTTGGATGGACTTCACGACGGAGACGATGCGGTCGTTGATGGGGGTGGGGACGCCGTGCTTCCGGCCAAAGTCGCAGACCACGCCGTTGATCGCGTCGATCTCGCAGGGCTTGCCGTTTCGGAGGTCCTGGAGCATGGAGGGAACGATCCCCGCGTGCTTTTTCATTGCGACGGGAACCAGCAACTCGGCAAACTTCCGTTTCAGGCTGCCCTTGTAATAGAACAGCTTCGTGATATCCTTGCCCTGCACCGGGGCGAAGACCGCGCCGGAGGCCCGGCCCACGTCGATACACTCCTTCATGCAGCGGACGGCCAGCTTCCGGGGCAGGGGCGGGTTGGTTACGTCTCCGAAGGTGCCGCCCAGAGCGGTGCCGATACCGGAATAGGTGGCGTTGATCAGCAGCTTTGACCAGCGCGCGCCGAGCAGGTTTTCTTCCAGCGCCACGGGGCACATCTTCTCCAGCAGCCCCTTGACCCGTTCCAGAGCGGCCTGGGGCACCCCCTCCATGCCGCCCATGTGGAAGGAGAGGCTGTCCGGCTCGGAGGTCAATGTGGCCTCGCCGGGGGCGGAGAGGGCAGCGCCCCACTCCACCACGCAGCCAACCGTCCGTTTTTGGCCGATGATGGCAGCGATTCCCGGTTCCGGGATGCCGTTTTGCAGTGTCACCAGAACCCCCTCCTGCCCCAGCAGGGGGGCCAGCATGGATACCACTTCGTCATTGTGGAGCTGCTTGGTCAGCAGGAAGATCACGTCATAGGGGCCCTCCATCTGCTCCGGCAGAATGGCCCGTACCGGGACGGTAAAATCCACGGTGCCGGTGATATGAGCGCCCTTGGCCCGCAGAGCCTCCACATGGGCCCGGTTGCGGTTGACCAGTTCCACGTCCACCCCGTTTTTCGTCAGATAAGCGCCCAGCACGGTCCCCAGGGACCCGGCGCCGTAAATCGCGTATTTCACAATGATTTCCTCACAATTCGATTCAGTATGATGCCTCGGGCTTCGGTCCGAAGCAAGACAGCCTCAATCCACCGAAATCCGTCCTTCGTCATAGTCGTCATAGACCGTGATCAGGCCGAACAGCAGCGTTACGCACTTCCCTACTTCAAAGCCGCCATCCGCGCTGACAATCTTGTGCTTCGATTTGACCTGCCATAGCGCCGCACTCCATTCCTTGCTGCCGCCGTCGTCATAGCTGATCATACGGAATGGAAACAGCAGAAGAAAGGCAAGCACAAGCGCAATTACAGCAGAAAGAACTTTTCTCTTCATCCCGGATTTTCTCTCCCGGTTTTGAACTTTTTCCTTCTTCATTCTTCCCTTCCAAAAATCCAAGCGTGTTTTTTATGGAATCGTGAAAAGGGAATATGTAAAAATCCTCCGCGCTCGCACGCGAAGGATTTTTGGTGACCCGTACCGGATTCGAACCGATGTTAAAGGCGTGAGAGGCCTCTGTCTTAACCACTTGACCAACGGGCCGGATAAGCGCTTCATTTGGGCCCCCACGCGAGCCCAGCAAAGCGGGTCGCGTGGGGTACAGCCGAAGGAACGGCGGGTGCATCAGCACGCGGCGTTTCTGAGCCGTACGGAGGGATCTCCGACGTGGTCCGCCCTCAGGGACTCGAACCCGGGACCCACTGATTAAGAGTCAGTTGCTCTACCAACTGAGCTAAGGGCGGATTTGCAATTTGCTCCGTTATTATATGCGCCGGATGGCAGTTTGTCAAGAAAAAACTGTTCCTTTTTATTTTTTTCACAATTCTTCCATGATTTTTCTCAATTCCTTTGCATTTTTCCAATTTTTGTAGTATAATGTAGCGCGTTAGACTCGGGAGGTGAACCCACCATGAATCTCTTTCCGCCCCGGGGCGTAATCCTGGCGCCGATGGCGGGCGTGACGGACTTTGCCTTCCGGGAAATCTGCGCGGAGCTGGGCGCCGACGGCACCGTAACGGAGATGGTCTCCGCCAAGGCTCTGTGCTATGGGGACAAGAAGACCGCTTCCCTGCTCCGGCGCAACAAGGGTGTGCGCTGCGGGGTCCAGATTTTCGGCAGTGAGCCGGAGTTTATGGCCCGGGGGGCACAGCTGGCCCTGGAGCTCAGCGGCTGCGACTACGTAGACATCAACATGGGCTGTCCCATGCCCAAGATCGTCAATAACGGCGAGGGCTCCGCGCTGATGAAGGACCCGGCCCTGGCCGGACGAATCGTCAGGGCGGTATGCGACGCAGTGAACGTACCCGTCACCGTCAAGACCCGCAAGGGCTGGGACAAGAGCCACGTTAACGCGGTGGAACTGGCCCAGGCGGTTCAGGAAAACGGCGCTGCGGCCATCACCGTCCACGGACGGACCAAAACCATGCTCTATTCCGGCACCGCGGACTGGGATGTGATCGCGCAGGTAAAGCAGGCTGTCAGCATCCCCGTGATTGCCAACGGCGACGTAATCTCCCCCGAAGCAGCCCTGCGCTGTCTGCGGTGGACGGGCGCGGACGGGCTCATGGTGGGCCGGGCCGCCTTCGGCGACCCCTGGCTGTTCCGGCAAATCCGCGCCGCCCTGGACGGCGACCCGATTCC
>JAGABH010000109.1 GCA_017614755.1 Oscillospiraceae bacterium | reverse complement strand
GACCTTATTTCTTCTCTTGCGCGTCATCATTGCGCCTTTAACACGTGCCATTTGTATATCCTCCTATCTCTTACTTGTAAGGAATCATCTTTTTGATGGCTTCCTGGTTGGTGACATCGGCGTAGGTAGTCGTGCGCAGACGACGGGTACGCTTGGTGTCCTTCTTGGTGAGGATATGGCTCTTGAAGGCGTGTGCCCGCTTGATCTTACCGGTCTTGGTGAGGTTGAATCTCTTTTTGGCACCGCTGTGGGTCTTCAGTTTCGGCATAGTTGATTCTCCTTTACGTATTGTTGATGCGCTTACTTTTTGTTCTCAACCTTGGGGGAGAGGAACATGAACATGAACCGCCCCTCTAACTTGGGGTTCTTTTCCATGTTGGCGACCTCGGTGCATCCCTCCGCGAATTGGAGCAGCAGCTGTTCACCGATGTTGGTGTGAGCCATCTCACGGCCGCGGAAGCGGACGGAGACCTTGACCCGGTTGCCCTCCTTCAGGAACTTGCAGGCGCTCTTCATTTTGGTGTTGAGGTCGTTGGTGTCGATGCCGGGAGACATACGAATCTCTTTGATCTCCACAACCCGCTGGTTTTTACGGTTTTCCTTGTCCTTCTTCATCTGATCGAAGCGGAATTTGCCGTAGTCCATGATCTTGCAGACGGGGGGATTCGCTGTGGGAGAGATCTTAACCAGATCCAGATCCTGCTCTGCGGCCAGATCCAGGGCCGCCTCGCTGGACATGATCCCCAGCTGCGCACCGTCGGGCCCGATCACTCGGAGTTCCTTGTCCTGAATTTCTTCGTTGAGCTGATGCGTCAATTTAGCGATGGAAAACACCTCCAAAATAATACAACAAAAAGCGGATGCCGCCTGCACCCGCACAAACACCCGGAGTGACCCCGGGAAAATCCGTGTTGACCTCTTAGCCTTAAGCGGGAGGTGAGGCGGTGCAACCGACCTTCTTTGTTTTCGCTCCGCTATTATAACGGGCAGCGAAGGATTTGTCAAGTGCTTTTTTAAAAAATTTGGCCTGTTTCCTCAGGAAACAGGCCAAATTTCAACGGGAAGACCGGGGAAGAAGAGCTCAACCCCAGCTCAAAAAATCCTTCAGCCGGAAATAGGACACCGGCGCACGGCTGGCCAGGCCGCTGTAGGAGACCGAAACAAGGACGCAGACCAGCAGCGAGAACAGGACTGCGGCTGTGAGAAAGACCGTCAGTCTGCCCCGGCGGCGAGGCTCCGCCTTTTCCAGCAGAGCGCAGAAGACGAGGGTGGCCGGGAGATACAGCAGTGCCAGAAAATCGCCGGTATAGCGCCAGAGGATTCCCGCCATTTCGGTGTCCGCGATGACTACGATCCCGGCAAGGATTACCGGCAGCAGGAAAAACAGCCGTAGTTTTTTCTCCCGCAGCAGGTCCCGGGCCCGAAAAACGGCAAACAGAAGCCAGAGGAAGGGGAAGAGAATCAGCACGCCGCCGAACATGGGCTCGGAAATGGTCCGTCCCATGTAGATGGGCGCGGTATTCACCGGGTACAGATAAGGAAATTGCAGCTGGACCTTGGGCAGGGCGAACAAGTAGGAGAACAGTCCGTCCGGCAGGCGGGTCAGCCGGAAGCCTCGGAGGGTCATGTCGTTGGTGGTCAGGTTGTAGTTGGCACCGAAGTCGAAGGGCGAGCCGAAGCGAATTTGGTTGTAGTACATCAGGGGGATTGCCGCGGCCAGGAAGGGCAGCGCAAAGAGGACAATCCGAACCAGGGTGACGGCGCGGCGGCGCTCCATTCGGATAAAGGGGCCCAGGATGGGCAGCGCCAGCGCCGTGAAGACAAGAAATTGGGGCCTGCATCCCGCCACCAGGGCGGCGAACAGAGAACCCAGCACAATGCGCAGGCCGATCCCCGTCGAACGGGGCGCAGCACAGACCGGGGCAAAGCACAGCGTGTCCGGGTCTGCGGGAGGGGCGGCGCCGCCCAGGGCCCGTTCCCAGCGCTCTGCCGCCGAGAGCCAGAGGGCCAGGGCGAAGAGGGAGAAAGCCAGAGACAGGACAACCGGCAGATTGTAGAAGGAAGAGTCTATGGAGCTGCCCAGCACCCCTGTGCAGTTGCCCAGCAGCAGGGAGAGAAGCACATAGACGGTGAAGGGCGTCCGGGGGAAATAACGGCGAAGCAGCGCCCGCATACAGGCGAAGGCCGCGATCAAAGCCAGAAGACAGGCCGCCCACACGGCATAGTGGGTGGGCAGCTCGTTTCCCGTCACCAGATAGTAGGGCAGATAGGCGATGAGCACCGGGACGACGCCGAAATAGACGTACAAATGACCGTCGTAGAAGGCGGTATCCCAGGGAGGCGTTTCGCCATGGGCGGAGAACAGAGCCTTGCGGGCCGGATAATCATAGGGATCGTCCATCTCCGAGAGCCACTGCATTTCCTCCGACTGCTCGGGGGTGTCGATCCAGGTCCGGCCCTCGCTGAGGGCCTGGGCCAGCTTGGCGTACTGGTGGTGGTGTTCCCAACTTGCGAGTTCGGGGATTTGGACCATGGGGTCGTTGCATTTTGTCAGCCCGTAGAGCACAGAGCCGTTCAAGAGCAGAATGAGGGCCACGCAGAGGCCCTTGGTCCAGCGGCGGCGGTTCCAAAACCGATTGTCGTGGAGTGCTGAGGCAGGACGCAGAAATCGGAACAGCATCAGGAGCGCGAAAATTCCGAAGATTCGCGGAACGGAGATATGAAACGGAACGCTTCCGTTGATTTCGGCGGCGTCCAGCCGATAGCTGCAGCCGGGCTCTGGAGCCTCCAGCTGCACGGTCAGATCGTGGACATTCCCGTAGCTGTTCACCCGAAAATAGGAGCCGTGGTCGTGGGCGGCGACATAGCTCACCGTTCCGGCCCGATAGGCCGTCCTGTTTCCGTCGTCCGAATAGTAGATGACAAGGCTGGTGGCGACGGGGGTTCCGTCCTTGTCCCGCACATCAATGGCAATGTGGCACCAGCGAAGCTCCCGGTTCAGCCCGTTGAATTGCAGCGTGAGCTGCCTGTCCGCGGCCAGGTCCCCCGAAATTTTCGGGGCGGGCAGCGGCGTCCAGGCGTCGCCCTGGCTGGCAAGGGGCTTGAGATTGAAGATCAGCAGCTCGCAGGCCAGCGAAAGCGCCAGGGCGACCAAGGCAAAGAGCAGGAGCTTTCGCCTATTCATGGGACGCCTCCTGCTTGCGCTTGTAATCCTCGGAGATCGCAATGAGCCTGGCCTCAAAGTCCTGCCGTTCCTTCTGACGCATGGTGTGCAGAATCAGCCCCGCAAACAGCGATTGCAGGGCGGCCACCGCCGCGAAGCCGCAGGAGATCAGGGTCGGGAAGCGCCGAACCAGACCGGTTTTGAAGAACTCCGCAAGAACGGGGATAAAAAAGCCCAGCGCAGTCAAAAACAAAATCGCGGCAATCAGGCCGAAATAGCCGAAGGGCTTGTAGCTGCGGAAGAGCCGGCCCACGGTGCGCAGCACCCGGAGGCCGTCGGAGTAGGTGTTCAGCTTGGAGACGCTGCCCTCCATCCGATCCCGGTAGTCGATGACCACGTTTTCCACATACATATTTTTGTCGATGGCGTGAATGGTCATTTCCGTTTCAATTTCGAAGCCCTTGGACAGCACGGGAAAGCTCTTCACGAACTGATAGTTGAAGGCCCGGTAGCCGGTCATTACGTCCTTGATGTCGCTGTGAAAGATCGTGTTGATGGCGCCGCGCACCAGTGTGTTGCCGAAATTGTGAAAGGGGCGCTTGTTTTCGGTGAAATAGGTGGAGGAAAGCCGGTCGCCCACCACCATATCCGCCTGCTTTTCCAGCACCGGGGCGATGAGGGCCGGCGCACATTCGGCGGGATAGGTGTCGTCGCCGTCCACCATGACGTAGCATTCGGCGTCGATCTCCCGGAACATCCGGCGGATCACGTTGCCCTTGCCCTGGCGGAACTCCCGGCGCACGACGGCGCCTGCCGCCTCCGCCAGCTCCGCCGTACCGTCGGTAGAGTTGTTGTCGTAGACGTAGACCGTGCACCCGGGCAGCTCCCGCAGAAAGTCCCGGACCACCTTGGTCACGGTTTTTGCCTCGTTATAGCACGGAACCAAAACGGCAATCTTATCCATGGTTCCTCCTTTTCCCGATGTGTT
>JAGABH010000108.1 GCA_017614755.1 Oscillospiraceae bacterium | reverse complement strand
TCCGACCCTACTGAACAGTTACATAAAAAGTAAAAAGTAAGAAGTAAGAAGCGGGGAGGAGAAAAATCTCTTGCTTCTTACTTCTTACCTTTCTGTTCTGTCACACGTTGAACAGGAAATTCACAATATCTCCGTCCTGCATAACGTATTCCTTGCCCTCCAGACGGAACAGCCCCTTGGCCTTGGCATTGGCCATGGTGCCGCAGGCTTTCAGGTCCTCAAAGGCCACAACTTCGGCCCGGATGAAGCCGCGCTCGATGTCGGAGTGAATCTTGCCGGCGGCTCGGGGGGCTTTCGTGCCCCGGGTGATGGTCCAGGCGTGGACGTCGTCGGGTCCCGCAGTGAGGAAGGAGATATAGCCCAAAAGCTCATAGGAGGTTTTGATGAGCCGGTCCAGGCCCCGTTCGGTCAGCCCCAGCTCCTCCATGAACATTTGGGCGTCCTCGGGCTCCATATCCATGATATCCTCTTCGAACTTGGCGGCCACGGGCAGCACCGCGGCCCCCTGCTCGGCGGCCAAGGCGGAGAGGGCCTGGAACTGGGCGTTGTTCCGGTAGTCGGCCATGCCGTCCTCGTCCAGGTTAGCGGCGTAGATCACGGGTTTGGTGGAGAGCAAACCGCCGTCCTGGAGCATTTCCGCGTCCTCGTCTGTGAAGGCGAAGGTGCGGGCGGGTTGACCCTCGGAAAGATGGGCCAGCAGGGCCTCGCAGGTGTCGGCCTCGTGCTTGTATTTTTTGTCGCCGCCCTTCAGGTTCTTTTTGGCCTTGTCCAGGCGGCGCTCCACCACCTCAATGTCCGCCAGAATCAGCTCCAGCTCCAGGGTTTCGGCGTCGGAGCGGGCGTCGGCGGGCTCGGGGAAGAGATTGTCGTTGTCAAAGCAGCGGACCACGTGAACCAGAGCGTCGGTCTGCCGGATGTTTTGCAGCACGGAGTTGCCCCGGCCCTGGCCCTTGCTGACGCCGGCCACGTCCACAAAGTCGATGCTGGCGGGGGAGTACTTCTTGGGCTTGTAGTATTCTGCCAGCCAGTCCAGCCGCTCGTCGGGCACCTTGGCCTGGCCGATGTTGGCCTTGTTGGAGGCTCCGTAGCCGCCGGTCTCCGCCTTGGAGCCGGTCAGGGCGTTATACAGCGTCGTCTTGCCCACGCCGGGCAGACCCACGATCCCTAATTTCATATTTCGTCACATCTCCTTGGTGTGTTCTGTTTTGCAAAGGGTATTGTATCACAAAACCGCGCCGTCTGCAACCGAAATATTTTGATCGTCTGTCATTCTGAGCAACGCGAAGAATCCGTTCCCTTCCCCTTGGCATGGGGGTGGCCGCCTCTACGGTACGGGGCGCATTGGTTGCCGCGGGCGGGCGGCCAATGGCCGCCCCTACGGCGCGGGGGTCACATGCCGTTCCGGGAGGAGATGACGATATTCCCGTCGCCGTCAAGCTCCAGAATATGGTAGACGCCCTGAAAATCGACTGTGTCCAGGAAACGAGCCAAGCCGTATTTTTGCGCATACTCCAATTGGAAGCTTTGCACGTTCTCGATACCCAGCCAGATCCAGCCCATGGAGGTAAAGGAATGATCATTCCAATACATATCCGCGTGGTCGTAATCCCGGATGACGTAGCGGCCGTCGTCCCGGCGCAGGATCGGCGTCATAAAGGGCTGCTTTGCGCCGGTGTCCACCGAGATCCAGCCTGCGGGCTCGGGATCCTGCTCCGACAATTCCTGAATGAAGCCCATCTCGCCGGCATCCTCCCAGGAATCCGTGAAGGGATAGTCCTTTCCATCCACAGTCAGAACGCCGTTATGCTTGGCGGCCTGGATCTCCTCCTCCGTCAGGGTGATCGGATCAAGATGCACCACTTTGGCCAGGCAGCGATCTCCCACCGTCTTGTAGTAGGACAGCCTGGCCTCCGTGCCCAGCACGCCCTGATCCTTCTGAAGCTGCGCCACGATCGACGCCTCGTCAACCACGACGATGGGTTCAAAGGTGAGGCCGTTCTCTTCGGCGTAGCGCTCCGCCGCGCTGTTCTCAGAGCCAAAGATGGAAAAGCTTTTATATGGGTTGTCAAAATAGCCAAAAGCTCGCGCACCGATTTCCTCAACACTGTCCGGGATGAAGATGAGCGTACAAGCCGGATCCACCTTGGATTTAATTCCTCCGGCGTAGCTGCAGGATGTATTCAACGACTGACAATCCAAAAAAGCCGCGTCGCCGATGCGGGTCACGCCCTCGGGGATATTTACGATATTCAGGTTCTCACAGCCGGAAAAGGCGCTTTCACCGATGACGGTCACGCCGTCTGGAATTAATATTTCTCCCATGCTGCAGTGGGCAAAGGTATTCTTGCCGATGACGGTCAGACCCTCCGGCAGCTCGACGGAGTGGATCTCGCTGCGGAACCGGTGCCAGGGCGCGTCCTCCTCGGCGGCATAGTCGTACATGGCGCCGCTGCCCGTGATGGTCAGCTTGCTCTCTTCGGGATCGAAGTCCCAGGTCAGGTTCTCGCCGCATTCGATGTCGGCGTTGACCGGCTGCGGGGCTTCGGTCTCAGCGGGCTCCGTTTCGCTGAGCTCCGTGGGGACGGGAACGTCGGGGGCTTCCGTGTTGGTGACGTGGATCTCCACCGGCAGGGTGGGAGCGGTGGGGTCGCTCCGCAGATCCTCGCTGCTGTCCGCCATCAGGATATTGCCGGTTTTTGTGAACAGATTGTTTTTTGCCCAGCGGTAGCCGGCCGCGCCGCCGGCCACCACACCGGCGGCCACCACGCCCAAAACTACCTTGCCGATCACCGTGGAGAAGAAGGGCTTTGTGGCGTGGAGCACCACAGGCGCGGCGGCGGAGGCCACGGTCTTGGCTCCGGCGGCGGCTCCGGCCTTGGTCAGGGTCTT
>JAGABH010000107.1 GCA_017614755.1 Oscillospiraceae bacterium | reverse complement strand
GAAGAAGGCTGTCGATTGCGGCTACTGGAACATGTTCCGCTTCAACCCCGCCGCTGAGCAGAAGTTCACCCTGGACTCCAAGGATCCCAAGGGCGGCTATCAGGAATTCCTGATGAACGAGGCTCGTTACAGCCGTCTGACCCGCGAGTTCCCGGAGCGCGCCACCGAGCTCTTCGCCAAGAACGAAGCCAGCGCCATGGAGCGTTACGAGCACCTGAAGAAGCTCATCGACCTGTACGCATAAGCGCGATAACAATCTATTACGCAGCACAGCCCATCCGGGAGTCCGGATGGGCTGTGTTTTTCGCTGCGCGGTTCTATTCGCTAATTTGCAAAATCATTTTCCAATGGGCGGTGAGGGTCCGGGCGATGGGCTCGCCGGTGTAGCCGCCGAAGCTGCCGTCCGGGTTGACTTTGGTGGCCGTGAAGGAGTACCAGGCGTTCAGCATCTGGACCCGTTTCCCGTTCTCGTCATACCAGCCCTCGAAGACCATGCCCTCCCGCTCCGGGACCGGGTACTGACACAGATACAGCGTGCCCTCGGACATCATGGGGTGCTCGATGCTCACATGGATGACCTCCCCATATCCGTCGTCCAGGTTCAGCCGAATACTGCTGACGCCGGGATCGTCCACCTTCCAGGTGGCGTGGACGTTGACGTAGCGCTTGCCGTCGTCGGACACCGGGATCCGCTCCACGGCCTCCCGTGTCAGGGTCGCCCCCTCCAGGGGGAAGCAGAAGTTCTCCTCGGTAATCAGCCGATCCACCGAAGGCTCGCCCTCATCATAGAGGCCCTCCCGCTCATAGCCGTTGTCAAAGGCGTTGCCATAGTCCACCACCCAGCCGTTGAAGGAGAAGAATGCCGGCGGCGCAATGGCGTCTGGCAGGGCATAGTCGGTGAAGTCCGCCTCGGCGATGACAGTCTGTGCCAGGATGGTCTTGTATTCGTCATTGGGAACCAAAGTGGGCACGTCGAAGTCAAAGGTGTCATTGTAGACTGTGAGGACGATCGTTCCGTCCTCCAGGGGGTAGGTGGGCGTTACCTCAGCCGCCTCCGCCGGGGAGACCCGATTGGACTCGATGGTGTAGAGGTAGCCGGTGGTTCTGTCCTTCAGAATCAGACGAATCGCCAGCTCCGCTTCCTCGGGGATCATGGTCAGGGCCGAGCCGCCCTCGTAGTGGACGGTATAGCCCTGCTCCCGGTCGCCTTCCACGGGGTCGCCCATAAGCTCATTAGTCAGGGACAGACCCATGCTGTCGTCTCCCTCGTAGACCACCTGGCCGATGCCGTCGATGTAGAGATCGTAGACATGATCGTCTTCCGCGTCGGGCAGGAGCGTAGCGGTAAAGGCCACGTCGCCCCCGGGGAAGGCCTCCAGCGTCGCGTTCGTAAGGGGCATAGCAGGCAGGTCGGACACCGGGCCGGACCAGGTGGAGCAGCGCTCCTCTCCTCCCTCAGTGTAGATCGCAGTCAGCGTCAGGGTCAAATCTCCCTCCAGGTCGGCACAGGGTATTCCGTACTCAATCCGGTATCGGGAGTCCTCCCATACGTCCGGGTCCTGCTCCGGCTTGCAGGCCCGCCCCGCTCCGTCGGAGACCTGGGCATAGACCGAGACAGGCCATGGGGTCCCCTGGTAGGCGTCGATCTGGGCCTGGGTGGCGTCCAGGCTGGGGATGGGAGAATAGACGTAATAGCTGTAGAGAACTTCTCCCCCGCTCCGGACGGCGTACTCCACGTCCAGAATCACACTTCCCTGGGGCAGGGCCGGGGGCTCCGTGGCAGTCTCCACGGGAGCGGAGGGCTCCGGCGCAGCCTCCGTGGGGCCGGGACTGGGGGAGATGGGGGCCTTTACCCCGTGCAGACAGAGAAAGCTCACCAAGACAACCGCGGGAACCGCCAAAAAATGCCGCAGGCGGCGCGTGGGCTTTTCCTCCTCCGCCGGAGGCGTCGGCCCCTGACCGAACTCCGGCGGAGGGGCTGTCAGCTCCAATTCAGGCCGAAGCTCCTGCTCCGGCGGGAGCAGAGAAAACTCCGGGGGATGGTTGTAATACTCCATAGCGGAACCTCCCAGGGCCGGGCCTTACTTGCTGTGGACGTCCACCTGGGGGAAGGGGCACTCCACGCCCAGGCCCCGGAAGCCCACAAAGAGGTCGTGGTTGAGGATTCTTGCGCCGGAATAGATATCGGACTCCCCTACCTCCGCCACAAAGCGCAGGTCCACGGAGCTGCTGCTCAAGGCCTGAACACCCAGGTACTTGGGCTCGGACTTGAAAACCTCCGGATGGGCCTGATAAATCTGCTCCATGAGGGTGGGAATCTTCTGCTCCAGCTTCAGGATGTCCGTCTCGTAGGGAACGGAGAAATCCGCCACCGCCTTGGAGCTGTTGTCGGAGCGGTTGAGGATATTTTTCATATCGGAGTTGTTGATGATCTTCACGTTGCCGCCGGTGTCGGTGAGGCTGGTGGTACGAATGCCAATCTCGGAGACTGTGCCCCGGAAGCCCGCCACCTCGATGATATCACCCACGTTATACTGGTTGTCCATCAGGATGAAAAAGCCGGTGACCACGTCGGTAATCAGACTCTCGGCGCCGAAGCCGATAATCAGGGCAATCACTCCCAGTCCTGCCAGGATGGTGGACATATCCACATTCAGCAGGGAGAGCACGCAGATAATGATGACGATAACCGCCACATAGCGGATCAGATTGGCCCCCAGGGTCAGTACAGTGCGAACCCGATGGTTCTCGGACTTGACCAGACTCAGGAGCAGAAGAATCAGATGCTCCACGGCCAAAACCGCGAAAATTACCAGGAAAATCCGTCCCACACCCGCCCAGGTCAGCGACAAGCCTTTCCCCAGGGAGAGGTCCTTCCCTGCGCCCACCAGGAGCAAAATACCGGCCAACACGCCAAAAATCAACAGCTTGAAAATGTGCTTGGTTCGATTCATAAGAACCCTTCCTTTCTGTTTCCGGATAATTATACTATACTCTGAAACCCTCGAAAACACAAGCATCTGTCAGGAAAACACACATAAACTGCATTTTTCTGCGATTCAGTCCCAGCGAAGCAGGAGGCTTCGCAGTCGCCGCAGGTCAGAGCCCCGGTAAGAAAATACCGCCTTTGGATGAACATCCGGGGCGTCAGCCGGGGACAGCGCCGTGCGGAGATAGACCGCATCCATTCCCGCCGAAACAGCTCCGTCCACGTCGCAGACCGGGTCGTTTCCCACCATCAGGCAGTCCGCCGGATCCAGGTCCAGCTCCCGCAGGGCCGCGGAGAAGAAGCGAGGGTCCGGCTTTTGGAAGCCGATTTCAGAGGAGATGTAAATGCGGTTGAACCGATCCATCAGCCCCAGCTCATTCAACTCCGGCCGGGTAAAACAGCTCTGGGCGTTGGACAGAAGGATCACCGTCCTGCCCGTGAACCGCAAAGCGGCCAGCAGCGCCCCTGCCCCCGCATAGGCACGTAGCCGGGTCGTGGAAGCCCGGCGAAAGGCCCAGGCAGTATCCGCCGTAAGAGCCTCATCCGGGCTTATGCCCTTTGCCTGATACAGCGCCCGAAACACCGGAAGCAAGTCAATTTCCACCGCGGCGCCGGGAAACGCCTTTTGCAAGCGCTCCGTCTCCGCGGCGCAGAGGCGACTGTATTCGGAACGCAGCTCTGCGGGGTCGTATGCCGCGCCGTGGAAGGCGTAACAGGACGCTGCTGCTTTCCAAAACTTCGGTTTGCTCTCGTCGGTGTGAATGTCCACAAGGGTCCCATAGAGATCAAAGAAGTACGCCTGATATTGTTTCATGCAGCTTCACTCCCGTTCTGTCCGGTCAATATTCATCCTGCATTTTGCGTCGTGCATTCCGTCCCTCCCTCCGGCGGACACAAACGGTCCGTCCCTGGGGGAAGGCGAAAATGCAAAGCGGCCCGGCCGGTGGACCGGTCGGGCCGCTGGGAAAGCTAATCAGCAAAGGGTGGCGTAGATGACAGCCTTGATGGTGTGCATACGGTTCTCAGCTTCGTCGAAGACCACAGACTGCTTGGACTCGAAGACCTCGTCGGTGACTTCCATCTCGGTGATGCCGAACTTCTTGGCGATATCGGCGCCGATGGTGGTCTTGGTGTCGTGGAAGGAGGGCAGGCAGTGCATGAAGATGGCGGTGGGCTTTGCGTTGGCCATCAGCTTGGCGTTGACCTGGTAATCCTTCAGCAGCTCAATGCGCTTGGCCCAGATCTCGTCGGGCTCGCCCATGGAAACCCAAATGTCGGTGTAGATGACGTCGGCATTGGTGGTGCCTTCCTTGGGGTCCTCAGTCATGCGGATGGTGCAGCCGTTCTCCTGGGCAATCTTGCGGCACTCTTCCACCAGGCCGGCCTCGGGCCACAGGTCCTTGGGGCCGCAGGCGGTGAAGTTCATGCCCAGCTTGGCGGAGACAACCATGAGGGAATTGGCCACGTTGTTCCGGGCGTCGCCCATGAAGGTGAAGTTCTTGCCCTTGACGTTGCCCAGCTTCTCCTCGATGGTGAGGACGTCAGCCAGCATCTGGGTGGGATGGAACTGATTGGTCAGGCCGTTCCAAACGGGCACGCCGGCGTAGTTGGCCAGCTCTTCCACGATGCTCTGATCAAAGCCGCGGTACTCGATGCCGTCGTACATCCGGCCCAGGACACGGGCGGTGTCGGCAATGGATTCCTTCTTGCCCATCTGAGAGCTGCCGGGATCCAGGTAAGTCACACCGCAGCCCAGATCCATGCCGGCCACCTCAAAGGAGCAGCGGGTACGGGTGGAGGTCTTCTCGAACAGCAGAACGATGTTCTTGCCGGCCAGGTAACGGTGTGGTTCGCCGGAGAGCTTCTTGCGCTTGAATTCAGCGCTCAGGTCCAGCAGGTAGCGGATCTCCGCGGGGGTATAGTCGAGCAGCTTCAGGAAATTACGTCCTCTGAGATTGACAGGCATGGCAGTGTCTCCTTTATAGTCAGTTGGTTATATGAACGGTCTGGATTGGCCGTTGCTTACAGCTTTTCACGGTTGAAGGGCATGGACATACAGCGGGGACCGCCCCGGCCCCGGCTGAGCTCACCGGAGGGAATCTTCAGGACGGTGATGCCGTTCTCCTCGAAAATTCGATTGGTGACCACGTTCCGGTTGTAGGCGATGACCTTGCCGGGGGCCACGCAGAGCGTGTTGGAGCCGTCGTTCCACTGCTCCCGCTGGGCCGCCACGTTGTCGCCGCCGCCGCAGTAAATCAGCTGGATGTGATCCCGGTGCAGGTGGTACTCCAGGGCCTCCCGGAGGTTGCCGCCCATATCCCGGATGTGGAGCTTTCCCTGGGCGCCGGGGGTGATTTCAAAGATGCGCAGAGAGTCCAGCATATCGGGGAAGACCACGAACTTGTCGTGATCCACCTGGGTCAGAACGGTATCCAAGTGCATCGTGGCACGCATACAGGGAATTTCCAGGGCAAGGACCGTGCGGATGGTGGCCTGCTCGTCGGCAAAGAGCCGCTTGGCAATATTTTCGATGGCCTCGGGGGTGGTGCGCTGGGAGATGCCGATGGCGATGACCTCGGGAGAAAGGTTCAGCACGTCGCCGCCCTCCAGAGAGTAGTGCTCGGTGCCGTTGGCGAAGAGGTGAATCTTCCCGGCAAATTCGGGGTGGTACTTGAAGATATAGCGGGCAAAGATGGTCTCCTGGCAGCGGGTGACAGAGTACATCCGGTTGATGGCCACACCCTCGCCGATAGACTCAAAGGGGTCCCGGGTGAAGTAGAGGTTGGGCATGGGCTCCAGAACGAAGTTGTTTTGCCAGTTCAGCATGGCGGGCAGCGTGAACTTGGGAGAGGCTCCCAGCTCCTTGAAGGAGACGCCGGCCATGGTCTTGAGAATCAGGTCCTTGTCGTCGGGAATGGAGAGCAGGTACTCATACAGCTCCTGGCGGTAGTCCACGTTGGGAGAGAAGGTGACAAATTCCTTGAGAAATTCCTCCCGCAGACCGGGGTTGGTCTTCAGCGTCTCGGCAGCCAGGTCCTCCAGATAGACCACCTCCGCGCCGTTCTCCCGCAGGACCCGGGCGAAGCAGTCATGCTCCTCCTGGGCGCCGGAGAGGAAGGGGATGTCGTCAAACAGGAGTCTGTCCAGCGTGCCGGGGGTCAGGTGCTCCAGTTCCTTGCCGGGGCGGTGCAGCATGACGCGCTTGAGGGGCGCGATCTCGCTCTTCACATAGATAGCCATAGGGTCGCTCCTTTGCACAGCTGTGTTATGATTTTACGCATCTATTATAGACAGAATGGCGGTTTTTGTCAATCACGAACTATACAAATAATTCATTAGCTTTACTTATTTTGTTCCGGTGACAGCTCCAGCTCGTATCGTCCGCAGGCGTTGATTACCGTGGTTTCTCCCAGCCGGATCACCCGCTGGGAGAAGGTCTTATAGTTCAGGTGCTGGTGGCCGTGGATGAAGTACCGGGGCCGATATTCCTCGATCAGCCGGTTGAAGCACTCAAAGCCCCTGTGGGCAGGGTCCTCCCCGTCCCCGCAGCCCCGGGGCGGAGCATGGGTCAGGATGACGTCCACTCCCCCGGCCTTCTTCACCGCCCGGCGGAGCTTTCGGATTCTGCGCTCCATCTGCTTCTCCGTGTACTGGTGGGGACCCCCGCTGTAGAGGCAGCAGCCTCCAAGACCCAGAATCCGCAGGCCTTTACAGACCGTCAGCAGCCCGTCCACGCAGTCGCAGCCCTCAGGTGCGTCAGAGGCGTAGCAGCCGTCGTGATTGCCGTGGACATAGAGCAGGGGCCGGTTGGCCATGGTCACCAGAAAGCGCAGATAGCTGGGCTTCAGGTCCCCGGCGGAGAGAATCAGATCATAGCCGGACAGGCGGCCCGGCCGGTAGTAGTCCCAGAGATAGGGGTCCTCCTGGTCGGAGATCAGCAGCAGCTTCAAAGCTCTTTTTCCTCCTTCACCGTGGTCAGGTCGTCCCGGTAAAGGCCCAGCACGCGAACCATCTCCCGAGCGCCGGGCAGGAGCTCGTCAAAGCCGGGGATTTTCCCGTCCACATTGTCGCAGAGCCAGTCCATCCGGGCCAGCGCCTCAGCAGTCAGGCCGGTCTCCCCTTCCCAGCGCAGGGTGCCGCTCTGGTCCAGGATTCGGCTGCGGAAGGGGTCGATCTCTCCCTTTTCCAGTCCCGCCTGCAACAGGCGGGCCAGACTCCGGACGCCGTCCGGCAGGCTGTCGGAGAGCTCCACGTCGATGACGCCGCTGTCCATCCCCAGCCAGAGGTTCACAGCCTTATCCGCCGGTCCGGTTTCCAGGCTTCCCTTCAGGGCAGAGCGCACCAACTTCTCATACAGAGCCCCCCAGTTCCACCGGGGTAGGGCCAGGGGCACCAGCTCCCCGGCGGCATTTTCCATAAAGGTTCCCAGCTCAAAGTCCCAGGGGTCCGCGTCCGGGCCGGCGGCATCCCGATTGGAGATCACCGTAACCCCCCGGCGGCGGAGCTCGTCCGCACAGTCCCGGCGGGTACAGGACCAAAGCAGCTCCACCCGAACCCGGGGATTGGCCATCCGGGCCCCCAGGGCGAAGGCATTGATGGCGGCCGGTTCCCCGAAGATGGGGTAGCTGGACACGTAGCCCACCCGGTCGTTTTCCGTCATGGCTCCGGCGATGGCGCCGGTGATGAATTTGCTCTCATAGACCCGGCAGTAGTACATGGTGACGCCGGTATAGGGCTGAGAGAGGGAGCAGTTGAAGACCTTGACTCCGGAATTCAGGGCCGCCAGCTTCCGGCAGGCGTCGATCATGGGCGGCGTGGTGGCAAAAATCAGTTTTGCTCCCTCCGCCGCAGCCTCCGTCATAGCGGCAAAATAATCCCGATCCTTCGCCACATAGCAGGCCGCCTCCACCCGGTCTCCCAGGGCCTCCTCCATAGCCTGGCGGCCCAGGTCATGGGCCCGGGTCCAGGCGCTGGTTCTTGGCTCAAATCCGTAGATGAAGGCCACCCGCAGCCGATCCGGCTGGCTCACGGCGGTAATCAGCTTGGAAACCAAACTCTTGTCCTTTTCCGGCACAGCGGGCTCCACCTCGATGGGCAGCGCCTCCGGCTGACTTTGGAGCTTCATATCCGGCCAGAGCTTCTCCATCCGATCCGTCAGCTCCTGCAAGGAGGACTCCTTGATGTCGGAGAAATGGAAAACCTGGAGCCACACCAGCAGAGCCTCCGCGGGGGTAGCGGGCTGCTGCTTCATCTTGCCGTAGACCTCCCGAAACCGGGAAAAGCCGGAGCGGAAGCTGCGCCGCTCCTCCTCAGTCCAGACATGGTCCTCCGTCATGCCCAGGGCAGCCTGGAGTCTGGCAAAGCCCCCTGTCTTCTCGAAGCTCAGGCCGTAGAGACCGGAGAGGTTGTAGAACTGCAAAAACTCATAATACCGCTGAATCTCCGGCTTCTCGGACCTGGCCGGAAGCAGCCGGGTCACGTTGGCCGCCACGGTAGGGGCGTCATAGCTTTTCAGCACACTGACCCGCTTGTTGCCCTCCACGACATAAAATCTTCCCAAGAACTCGAAGACCTGAATCGGGTCCCGAATTCCCTCCTCCAGGTGGGCTTCACAGAGGTGAATCCACTTGGCGGCAAACTCGGAATCGGGTTCCAGCAGCGGCATGAAATTCCCTGCCAGGGCAGCGGTACGCCCGGCGGACCTGGTGCCCACAATGAGCTCGGCGGGAATGTGCAGCAGTCCCAGGTCCACCCGGCCGCTGATCTCATAGTCGGACTCCAGCTCGTCCAGCACGGCAGGATAAGGATCCAGCCCCTGGGTCTGGGCGGCTTTCAGATGTTTCAGTCCGTTTTTCAGCGCTTTCGCGTATTGCTCCGAGGCTTCAAATCGCATCACATTCCCTCCTCTCCCCGGTGCGGTTTTCTTTGTCTGTCTGGATTTTATCACATTCGGCAGGGCCGGTCAAGGAGAATAAAAATACCCCCGGCTATGCCGGGGGCGTTCAAATCAGGTGAAGATCCAATATACCAGCCCGTAGATCACGCTTGCCAGGGTACCGTAGACAATCACAGGGCCGGCGATGGTGAACATCTTGACCGCCAGACCCGTGACCCATCCCTCGGTGCGAAACTCCACAGCGGGGGCGGCCACGGAATTGGCAAAGCCGGTGATGGGCACCAGGGTCCCGGCTCCGCCGTGCTTGGCGATATCGTCGTAGAGGCCCAACCCCGTCAGCAGAGCGGAGAGAAAAATCAGGCTCACAGAGCTCAGCAGCGCCGCGGGGTCTTCCCCCGTACCCAGGGAAAGGTAAAGATTCTTCAGCGCCTGCCCCAGCAGGCAAATTGCGCCGCCGATGGCAAATGCCTTCAGGCAGTTCAGGGGCGTGTTGGACTTTGGCGCCAGACGACCGGCAAGCTGCTTGTATTCCGCATTGGATAGATTCATGGAAAGCGCCTCCTTTTTCGCTTAGCATTTCCGAAAAAGAAGGAATTATGTATTGAGCTCATGGCATTACATCTTTGCGCTGTGCCCTTTAGGCCCTGCGCTACAGCAAAATCGGCTGAATCTGCCTTCCCTCCAGGGCAGCCTCCACGGTCTCCGGAATCTGGGCCATATCCGCCACCAGAGAGGCGGGCTTTTTCTCCGCATCATCCTGGCCGAAGGGGACAAAAAACAGATGCTTCCGATCCAGGAGCACCCCAATACTTTTCGCGTTGGCCCCCAGACCGTCGTTGGTGGAAACCGCCAAAACCAGGGGCCTCCCATTCCGTAAATGGGCCTTGCAGGCCAACGTCACAGGGGTATCGGCAATCCCGGCGGCCAGCTTTGCCAGGGTATTGCCCGTACAGGGAGCCACCACCAGAAGATCCAGCAGCCGTTTGGGCCCGATGGGCTCCACCCGGGGGATGGAGTCCCAGACCGGTCTGCGGCAGATCGCCTCGATCCGTGCTCGGAAATCCGCGGCGGAGCCAAACCGGCTGTCAATGCCGGCCGCCGCCCCAGACAAAATGGGCTGGACGTGCTCATAGATTTGGCTCAAACGGGCCATGGCCGCCAGAACCGGCTCAAAGGTACAAAACGAGCCGCAAAGGGCAAATCCGATGGTCTGTGGTCTCATACGCTCACCTCACAGCGCAGGATGCCCTCCAGGAGCACTGCCGCGGCGGAACGGGGCAGTCTTCTCCCCGGCAGAGAATTGGCCCGCAGCAGGTCGAAACGGGGCTCATATCCAAGGGGCAGCCCCCCGGGCGCGGAGGCCAGCTCCACCCAGAGGCAGTCCGGTCCCAGCTCATTCAGCCCTTCCCTGGGCAGCGCCGCGGCAGGAACCGTGTTAAAGACTACCCCCGGGGAGGGAGGTACATGGATAAAATCGCAGGCATCGCAGCCGCTCTGGATCGCCTCCGCCCGGGCGGAGACCCGCCTTGCCGCCACAGTTACCCGGGCGTGGCGGCTCAGCAGCAGAGCCGCCAGGGGCTTTGCCACACAGCCGTAGCCCAGAACCAGACAGGACAGCCCAAACAGGGAGCTCTCCAGCCGATCCGCCGTCAGCTCCACCGCCGCTTCCGCCGTCAGCCGCCCGTTGGCCGCCTTCACCGCCGGGTCCAGGAGCAGATCCGTCACAGAACCGCAGCCCGGCAGCTTGTTCCGCAGGCCCTCCGGCACGGCGCCGCCGTAGATTCTGGTATGTCCGTCAAAGAGGCCCGACAGGACAGCCGGGTCCAATCCCTCCCCCATGCCCCGGAGCCGCCCCCGGGCCGTCAGGCAGGGCGTGGGCAGGATCAGCACGTCGGCGGGACAATCCGGCAGGCAGTCCTCCAACCCGGGGACGCCCAGTGTAAAAACGCTGCCCCGTGGCACCAGGAGCCGAGACAGCCAGAATTGCCGCCGGTCTCCGCCCACCAGCAGATATGTGATTTCCATCGCTTCATCTCCTCACGCCAGTATATGAGGAAGAATCATTCGGTGACAAAGCGGAAAAAGACCCGGGCGCAAAAGCGTCCGGGTCAGTCGGCATCAGCTGATTTCCTGAGTTTGTACCTCTCCCTCCGGGATCTGGAAGGTAATCTCTGTGCCCTCATACCGCAGAATGTAGGTGTATTCCTCATTCTGACAGAAGGGACAGACGTAATCGGAATCGGCACGGCGATACTCGATCTCGTGGCCGTTTCCGTCGCCGGAGCGCCAGTCAGAGTCCTGGTGGGCGGACACACATTCGCCGTTGCCCATGCAGATTTCCACATGGACGTGGGGGCGAACCAGAATGTCGCCTCGCCGGGGCTCCGTTTCGCCTCTCTTGTAGACGACAAAGCCATAGTCCGGCAGAATCTCTACCATATCACTGGGGAAGACATAATCCTTCAGCCCGAAGCCGCCCTCCATCAGCGCAGTGCTGACAAAGGAGGAGCAGTCATAGTTGGGGCCAAAGCGATGGGACTGGCTGTAGCCATGGGAATCATCCTCCGCAATCTCCAGCGCCCAGGCAATCATGGCTCTCACCTTGGGGTCCAGGCTTTCCTCTTCTTTCTTTTCCTCCAGATAAGCCTGAACCTGGTCATCCGCGGCAAAGGCGTTCAGCAGGAGGCTGCTCATCAGCAGCAGGGTCAGCGTCAGGGTCAAAAACAGGGTAAGGGATTTTCGCATGAAATACCTCCATTGGATTGGTGCCGGAGGTAATTATAGCATAGAAAACCTGATTATGCAATACTTATTTCAAATTGTTTACAATTTTACCCTGTTTTGTAACTTTTTGACCGATTCACCGGACAATCAGCTCGTCGTTGACCACATCTACCGTCAGCTCGCTGCCGGGGGCCACATCCCCCAGAAGAATCCGCTTGGCGATCATAGTCTCCACCGTGTGCTGGACGTAGCGGCGCAGGGGCCGGGCGCCGAAGGCGGGGTCGAAGGCCTCGTCCACGATATAGGTCTTGGCGGCCTCGGTGAGGGTGCAGTGAAGCTGCTTGTCCAGCAGACGCTTGTTGAGCTGGTTGATTTGCAGGTCGATGATTTTAAAGATATTCTCCTTGGTCAGGGGCTTATAGAAGACGACCTCGTCCAGACGATTCAAAAATTCGGGCCGGAAGGTTTTTTTCAGCAGGGCGTCCACCTGAGACCGGGCCTGGGCGCTGATCTCCCCGTTTTCATCGATGCCATCCAGGATATAGGGAGAGCCCAGGTTGGAGGTCAGGATGATGATGGTGTTTTTGAAGTCCACGGTGCGGCCCTGGGAATCGGTGACCCGGCCGTCGTCCAACACCTGCAAAAGAATGTTGAACACGTCTGGATGGGCCTTCTCCACCTCGTCAAAGAGAATGACGGAATAGGGCTTGCGGCGGACGGCCTCGGTAAGCTGACCGCCCTCCTCATAACCCACGTAGCCGGGAGGCGCTCCGATCAGACGGGAGACGGAAAACTTCTCCATATACTCGGTCATATCAATGCGGACGATGTTTCGCTCGTCGTCAAAGAGGTCCGCGGCCAGGGCTTTGGCCAGCTCGGTTTTGCCCACGCCGGTTGGGCCCAGGAAGAGGAAGGAGCCCACGGGACGGTTGGGGTCCTGGATGCCCGCCCGGGACCGCTGAATGGCCTCGGTGACCACCCGGACGGCCTCGTCCTGTCCCACCACCCGGCGGTGGAGCCGCTCATCCAGGTGCAGGAGCTTCTCCCGCTCCCCCTGAACCAGCTTTGCTACGGGGATGCCGGTCCAGCGCTCGATGATCTTGGCAATTTCCTCCTCTGTGACCCGGTTCCGGAGCAGACTCTGCTCTCTGGCATTCTGGGCCAGCCGTTCTTCCTCCTCCAGGGCCTTTTTGGCCTCCGGCAGGTCGCCGTATTTCAGCTTTGCGGCGGCCTCCAGGTCATAGGCCTGTTCCGCCTTCTCAATCTCTGCGTTGATCTTCTCGATCTGCTCCCGCAGGGACTGTACCTTGGCGATGGCGTCCTTTTCGTTCTCCCACTGGGCCTTCATGGCCTTGAAGCGATCCCGCTGCTCCGCCAGTTCCTTCTGGAGCTCCGCCAGACGGCCCTTGGAAAGCTCGTCCTCTTCGTTTTTCAATGCTGCCTCTTCAATTTCCATCTGGATGATCTTCCGGCGGACCTTGTCCAGCTCCGTGGGCATGGAATCCATCTCGGTACGGATCATGCGCAGGCCTCGTCAATCAGGTCAATGGCCTTGTCCGGCAGGCAGCGGTCGGTGATATAACGGTCCGAGAGCTTGACGGCGGCGATGATGGCAGGGTCGGTAATCTTTACGCCGTGGAAGACTTCGTAGCGCTCCTCCAGTCCCCGGAGAATGGCGATGGTGTCCTCCACTGTGGGCTCGTTCACCAGCACCGGCTGGAACCGGCGTTCCAGAGCCGGGTCCTTTTCGATGTACGGGCGGTACTCGTCCAGAGTGGTGGCGCCAAGGCAGTGGAGCTCGCCCCGGGCCAGCATGGGCTTGAGCAGATTGCCCGCGTCCATGGAGCCCTCGGTCTTGCCCGCGCCAACGATGGTGTGCAGCTCGTCGATAAAGAGCAGAATCCTGCCCTCGCTCTTTTTGATCTCGTTCAGGACGGATTTCAGCCGTTCCTCAAATTCGCCCCGGTACTTCGCGCCCGCAATCAGCGCGCCCATGTCCAGGGAAAAGATGGTCTTGTCCTGAAGACTCTTGGGCACGTCTCCCCGAACGATCCGCTGGGCCAGTCCCTCCACAATGGCGGTTT
>JAGABH010000106.1 GCA_017614755.1 Oscillospiraceae bacterium | reverse complement strand
TGGATTTGCCTGCGGCAAATTGCGTTCGTGCCGAACGCCGGACGGCAGAGTGCCGTCCCTACGCTTCCTTTTGTGATGGCCGTGCACCTGCGCAGCCATCTATCGAACCAACCTGGATTTGCCTCCGGCAAATTGTCCGCCTGCGGCGGACCGGGCGCTCGCTGAGCGCCCCTACGGCGTATTTGCCGCATGACCGGATTCCCGCTTTACATCCCCGCCGGGCTGTGGTATAGTAAACTCAGAAATCGCCCCACTTCGACACGGGAGGGATTGTGCATGAAGAAAACAGAATGGACAAACACGGAAGTATACGACCTTCTCTGCAAAATTGATCAAGGCTATGCGCCCGATGCCGATGAAGCCGCCATGTTGGCAATAAAGAAGGTGCTGGACCTGCGCGGCACCCCAATCACCGCCCTGCCGGAGTCCATCGGTCGGCTCACGAGCCTGCAAACGTTGTCTGTGTGGATGGCCCCAATCACTGCCTTACCGGAGTCCATTGGACAGCTCACGAGCCTGCAAACGCTGGACCTGAGCGGCATCCCAATCACCGCTCTGCCTGATTCCATCGGCCAGCTCACGAACCTGCAAAAACTGGTCCTGCGCGGCAACCTGATCACCATCCTGCCTGATTCCATCGGCCAGCTTACGAACCTGCAAGGGCTGGATCTGAGCGGCACCTCAATCACCGCCCTGCCGGAGTCCATCGGCCGGCTCACGAGCCTGCAAACGCTGAAACTGTGGGACACCCAAATCACCGCCCTGCCGGACTCCATCGGGCAGCTCACGAGCCTGCAAGCGCTGTACCTGGGCGGCACCCAAATCACCGCCCTGCCGGAGTCCATCGGTCGGCTCACAAGCCTGCAAGAGCTGGACCTATGGGACAGCAAAATCACAGTCCTACCGGAGTGGATCGGAAAGCTGTCCGACCTGCGGTATCTGGATTTGGCTGGACTGACCCTCCCGGAAATCCCACAATCCTTGGGCCAGCGCGGATTGCCCTTTGTAGATGACAACGATTTTTCTTATGGTAAAACCGGTATCAACCTCCACAACGTCACCCTAACAGAGCAAGACATCAGCGTCTTCTTAGAGACCCCGGAGCTGATTCCCAGCCTCTATGAGGACCAGATCCCCCTCCGGGAGTGTCGGGTCCTCTTCCTGGGCGACGGCGGCTCCGGAAAGACTTATACCATCCGCCGCATCCGAAACAACTGTAAAAAGGAGAGTACGGAGGAGCCGTATCTGACCGTGCAGACCCCCGGCGTGGAGATCGCAAACTACCATGTGGACCGGGGAGAGGACAGCTTTGACATCCACTTCTGGGACTTCGGTGGCCAGGAGCTCCAGCACTCCATGCACCGCTGCTTCCTGACAGACAAGACCTGCTACGTGGTAACGGTGCGGACCCGGGAGGCCGACGTTACGCCCAGGGCCCGGTACTGGCTCCAGAACGTGACGGCCTTTGCTCCCACTTCTCCAATTCTGCTCTACGTCAACTGCTGGGAGAATTATGAGGGCAAAAAAACCATCGACGAGGCTATGCTGCGGGAGGAATTCCCCAACATTCGGAAGGTGGTCTACGTCTCCGCCAAGGAGGCGGAGGACGAGACCTTCCGAAAGGACTTGGTGGACGAGATCGCGGACATGGCCGCCGCCTCCTACGGCTGCCGCCAGACAGTCAACTACCGCTGGCTGGCCGTACAGAAGGACATCCTGGCCGAGAGCGAGACCAGCCACTGGCTCACCAAGGCAGATTACACTGCACTCTGCCGAAAGCATGGGATCCCGGAGGACCAGGACGCCGCCCTGCTGGAGCTTTTCAACATTTTGGGCGTCTGCTTCAGTTACCACTGGGACGAGGATCGGAACGAGTTAGAGGACTACAAGCTCCTGAACCCCGTCTGGCTCACCAACGCCATCTATACCATCATCGTCCGGGGCGAGGTCCACGCTCAGGAGGGAGAGATCACGATTGCCTCTATCCGGGATCTGCTGAACCGCCAGGAGGCGGAGCAGGCGCCGAACGGCCAGCCCACGCGTCCAAAACGCGCCTATGGAACGAAGGAATGTCAGTACGTGGTAGACGTGGCGGCAGCTCACAATCTCTGCTACCGCGTAAACGAGAGATCGCTGTTCTTCCCCGCCCTGTGCTCCAACAACACCCCTGTGAAGGAGCTCTCCAACTCTGCGGACTATGCCCAACACATTGAATACCTGATGCAATACAAGTATCTGCCGGACAGCGTGGTGCACCAGCTCATGGTCCGCTGCCGCAAGGCCGACGTCACCGTCAACCACTGCTGGCTCAAGGGCATGGTCCTGGGCTGCATGGACGCCCACAAAGCCATCATCCGCATGGAAGACGACAAGAACCTGCGGATCGAAATCTGGTCAAAAGCAGATCACCCGGCTTATGAGTTCTTCGAGCTGATTCGCCGGGAGCTCCTGGCGGTGAACGAACGGCTGAATCTCAAAGCGAATGAATTTATCGTGGATGGCCCGGACCGCTATTCCCTGATCATGCTGTACAAGGCGGCAAAGGGCGTGGGCGTGGTCTATGGCCCGGCCACCGGAGAGGAGCGTGTGGCCGCGGAGCTCCTGGGGCAATTCTACGAGAACTGGACCGTTAAGCTGATGCGGGTAGAGAAAAACGGCGTTATCACCATTCCAATTTTACCAAGAGATTATCATGAATGCAGCAAGGAAGATCCGATTTTCCGAACCGCTTTATATGAGGCATACAACCGGGTCTGTCCCTATTGCAAGCAGCCGATCCACAACATCCGGGAAATGGAGATCGACCACATTCTCCCTCGGAATCAGAAAGAGTTGAAAAACCTGCCGGAGCTGTCCGATTATCTCCAATATCTAAAGACCCGCGGCTTCAACACCGCCGCGCCGGATTATATCGAAAATTTCTTCCCGGCTCATGGGGAATGCAATCGGGACAAGCTTAACCACATCGACATTTATGCGCTCCTTGCCCGCCACGAGGCCGCCGCAGCGAAAACTCCGAAGGTCCTCCGGCTGATCGAGAAGTACAGAAAAGCCAGAAAATGATCGAAGCCATAAAGACAAAGAAAAAAGCAGTGTGCGGGCTCGCACACTGCTTGATTCTATCATGTGATCAGACGTATCGTTATCAGATCGCCCGCTCAACCTTGTTGGAGCGGAGACATCTCGTACAAACGTATACATGACGGGGAGTACCGTCCACGATCGCCTTGACGCGCTTGACATTGGGCTTCCACATTCTGTTGGAACGTCTGTGGGAGTGAGAGACCTTGATACCGAAGGCAACACCCTTGCCGCAAAAATCGCACTTAGCCATCAGCTGCACCTCCAATCCATCGTTGAGATTCCGTATTATCGCATACGTTTTGCGCATCGGGCTATATGATAGCAGATTCGTGCCGAAAAAGCAAGAGGAAATTACATTTTTTTCAAAATATTTTTTTGGCGGAAAAAAGGACGGGGATACGGATTCTTCGCTCTGCTCAGAATGACAGACGGGGCTGGAGACGGGGGACGGAGGATACGGATTCTTCGCTTCCCCTTCGACTTCGCTCAAGGCAAGGCTGAGAATGACAGGATTCGACAGACTGGCATAGAATGGAAGGCGCGGAACACCCGTGCGAAGGAGGTTATTCTATGGCAAGCTTTACCAATCAGGCCACTTTGAGCTACAACGGGCTCAGCGTCGCCTCCAATACCGTCACGGGGCAGATGATCTCGCCCCTCACCGTGACGAAAACCGCCGTGGAGGACGTCTACGCCCCCGGGGACACCATCTCCTACGTGGTCTCCCTGGTCAACGACGGCAGCGCCACCTACGAGGGCCTGACCCTCACCGACGATCTGGGCGACTACGACGTGGGGACCGGCATGGCTTACCCTCTGGCCTACGTGGAGGGTTCGGTGCGCTATTTCATCAACGGCGTGCTCCAGCCCGCGCCGACTGTGACCCCCGGGGCTCCTCTGACGATCGCCGGGATCTCCGTCCCCGCCGGCGGCGACGCCATGCTGGTCTACGAGACGGAGGTCACCGCCGCGGCTCCGCTGACGGCAGGCAGCACCGTGGCCAACACCGCGTCCCTCTCCGGGGCGGGACTGACAGCA
>JAGABH010000105.1 GCA_017614755.1 Oscillospiraceae bacterium | reverse complement strand
GGTGCGGAACGAGCCGCACCCAGGTTTTTTCAATATTCAGGCAATCCCGCAATACAACTCCATATACCTTTGCGCCGGAATTGTCCAGGAGAAGTCCGCCTCCATATCGGCTTTGACCAGGGCAGCCCAGGCGGCGGGGTCGGCGTGGTAGTCGGCCAGGGCCCGGTCAATGGCCCCCAGGAAATCGTCGCCGTTGTAGCTCTGGAAGGTGTAGCCCCGGCCTTCCCCGGTCTCGGGGTTATAGGGGGGGACCGTGTCCTTCAACCCGCCCACGGCGTTGACCACCGGGACGGCGCCGTAGTGCATGGCAATCAGCTGGCTCAGGCCGCAGGGCTCGGACTTGGAGGGCATGAGATAGAGATCGGCGCCTCCGTAGACCCGGGAAGCCAGGGCGGGATCAAAGCGAAGATTCATGGAGAATTTTCCGGGGAATTCCGCCGCCACGGATTGAAGGGCGTGCTCATACCGGGTCTCGCCGGTGCCCACGACGACCAGCTGGATATCCCGCTCCAGCAGCCTGCGAAGGATGTAGCAGAGCAGATCAATGCCCTTGTGGGAGGCCAGACGGGTGACCATGGCCAGCATGGGGACGTTTCTCTCTTCCAGACCCAGCTCCGCTTGCAGCGCTTTCTTGCAAAGCGCTTTTCCCGCCGGGTTCGCGGCGGAGTAGTTGGCGGCCAGCGCTTTGTCGGTGGCCGGATCGTAGAGATCGGTGTCGATGCCGTTGGTGATGCCCCGGAGCCGATCTCCCCGGGAGGAAAGAATGCCGGAAAGCCCGTGAGCAAAGTAGGGATAGCGCAGCTCCCCGGCGTAGGTCTCGGATACGGTGGTGATCAGGTCTGCCTGGACAACAGCGGCCTTCATAAAGTTGATGCAGCCGTCAAAGGTACAGACCCCCCGCCAGCAGTCCTCCAGGCCCAGAACCTCTCCGAAGAATCCGGCGTCCGCCTTCCCCTGGTATTCCACGTTGTGGATGGTGAAGACGGTTCGGGTCTCGGGGAAGCTGGGCCGGAATTCGGCTTCCAGGAAGATGGGCACCAGGGCGCTCTGCCAGTCGTGGCAGTGCAGAATCTCCGGCCGGAGCTCCAGAGCCTCCATGGAGGCCAGCACGGCCTTGGCGAAGTAGGCAAAGCGCTCGCCATCGTCGTAGAAGCCGTAGAGCCCCTCCCGGCAGAAGTAGTATTCATTGTCCAGGAAGTAGACTTGCAGGCTGTCGGTGCTGCCCTTCCAGCGGAAGAGCCCCACGTACTGCTGCCGCCAGGTCAGGTTGACATTGAAGGAGGTCACCGGCTCCGCCTCCAGGGCGGGGTCGTATTTGACTTTCTTATAGTAGGGCAGAAAAAGGGATACCTGGTTGCCCGGAATCCGGGCGAGAGCCTCCGGCAGGGCCTGCATCACATCCCCCAGGCCCCCCGTCTTGATGAAGGGGGCGGCCTCGGAGGCGATCATAGCGATTTTCATACCACATCACCCCGGTTGAGGATTACGGGATGCTCCATGGTGCCGATGAGCTTGACGCCGGCGTTGATTTTCACATCCTTGTCCAGAATGCAGTATTCCAGGTGGGCGCCAATGCCGATCTCGGAGTTGGCCATCACCACGCAGTTCCGGACGGAAGCCCCGGTGGAGAGCTTCACGCCCCGGAAGAGGACGGAGTTGAAGGCGGAGCCCAGCAGCACGCAGCCGTCGGCCACGATGCAGTCGTCGATCTCGGAGTTTTCGCCGTAGTAGCAGGGCACCTGGTCCCGAACCTTGGTGTAGATGGTCAGGCCGTCCCGGTAGAGGCTGTGGCGGACGCTCCGGCTGATAATGGCCAGGTTGTTGCGGAAGTATTCCTCGGTGGATTCATTGAAAAGGGCCACGTTGTGGAACTCATAAGCGTTGACGGAGAGAAGGCCGTCGGCCCAATCCTGGAGAATGAACTCCCGCTCAAAGCGGTAGCGGTTGTGGGCCACGCACTCGGCGGCGGAGTTGACCAGCAGGTCTTTCCGCATGATGAACATACCCATGGAGGCCAGATAATCGGCGGGGGCGGCGTAGTCCACGCCCATGTCGGCAATCTCCCCATCCTCGTCCAGACGGACTGCCAGATCCAACTGTTTTTTGCCGTTGGCAATGCCGCCTTTGACCACCACGGTCATATCCTTACCGGAGGCGATATGGGCGTCCATGACCTCGTCCAGGTTGATGGCGCAGATAACGGCGGCGTCAGCCAGGATGATGTATTCCTCCTTGCCCCGGGAGAGATAGGCGTCGCTGATGGCGGCAATGGCCTCCAGCTTGCCCCGGAAGGTGTTGCTCTGGCCCACGGAATAGGGGGTTATGAATTCCAAACCGCCGTCCTCCAGCTCCAGGTCCCACTCTTCGCCGGAGCCCACATGGTTCATCAGGCTCTGGAAATTGTACTGGGTGACGATGGAAATGTGGCGGATGCCGGCGTTGGACAGATTGGAGAGGGTGAAGTCGATCTGGCGGTAGCGCCCGCCGTAGGGAAGGGAGGCCAGGGTGCGCTTATTGGTGAGCGAGCCCAGGGAGCTGTCGTAAATGTTGGCAAACACAAGACCCATTACGTTTTTCATTGTTCGTTACCTCCTGCCTCAGATGACATCGCCGGGCTTGACGACCTGATTGACCTCAATGACGTGATCCTTTCCGATCACGGCGATCTGACGCTTCTCGCCGTCGTGGAAGGCTCCGCCGATAACGGCGCCCCGGCGGATGGTGCAGCCCTCGCCCACAATGGCGTTGCGGATGATGACGCCTTCCTCGATGACGGTGTTGGGCATGATGACAGAATCCTCCACCACCGAGTCCTTGCCCATGCGGCAGCCGGTGGAGACCACGCTGTGCCGGACCAGACCGTAGATTTCACAGCCCTCGGCGATCAGGCAGTTGATGTTCTTGGAGCCGGTGTCGATGTAGGAGGCGGGCAGGGCGTAGTTTCGGGCGAAGATGGGAGCGGTGCCGTCGCCGTAGAGATTGAACTCGGGGTCGGTGCCCAGCAGGTCCATGTTGGCCTCCCAGAGGGAGGAGATGGTGCCCACGTCCTTCCAGTAGCCCTCAAAGTCATAGGCAAACATCTTATGGCCGGAGTGGAGAATGGCGGGGATGACGTTCTTGCCGAAATCGTTGTCGGAGTTGGGATCCTCCTCGTCCTCCATCAGGAACTTTTTGAGGATGCTCCACTTGAATACATAGATGCCCATGGAGGCATTGTTGGACTTGGGCTGCTTGGGCTTCTCCTCGAACTCATAGATGGAGCCGTCGGGGTTGGTGTTCATAATGCCGAAGCGGGAGGCTTCCTCAATGGGAACCTGGCGGACGGCGATGGTCACGTCGGAGTCGTGCTCCTCGTGGAAGCGAATCATCTTGGCGTAGTCCATGCGGTAGATGTGGTCGCCGGAGAGAACCAGCACGTTATCGGGATGGTAGCGCTCAATGAAGGCAATGTTCTGGTAAATGGCATTGGCGGTGCCCTTGTACCACTCGGACTTCTTGGAGCGGGCGTAGGGAGGCAGAACCTGAACGCCGCCGTGGGAGCGGTTCAGACCCCAGGGCTGACCGTTGCCGATGTACTCGTTGAGCTCCAGGGGCTGATACTGGGTGAGAATGCCGACGGTGTCGATGCCGGAATTCACGCAGTTGGACAGGGGAAAGTCGATGATACGGTACTTTCCGCCGAAGGGAACAGCAGGCTTGGCGGTGTTCTCCGTCAGGACCAGCAGACGGCTGCCCTGGCCACCGGCCAGCAGCATGGCAACGCAGCGCTTTTTCTGGAAGTTCATGTTGTTCAGGTCTCCTTTGTTGTATTTTGGTTCAGAGTTCAGAATCCGCAGGGCGGCCAGACCCCCGGCCGCCGTTGGTTCAGGGTTCAGGGGTCAGAGCCCATAGGGGTGCACAGTGTGCACCCTCAAGCCTTCTTGTTTGCTCTCGGCTTCGGCTTATAGAAGAGCACGCTCAGCGGGGGCAGGGTAAACTCGGCGGAGTATTGCAGCTCGCCCCAGGGGCTCTTTTCGGCTGTGACCTGGGGCAGCTCCGTGCCCCAGCCGCCGTATTTCTTTTCGTCGGAGTTCAGCACCAGCTCCCAGGCTCCCGCCTTGGACAGGCCGATGCGATAGTGTTCCCGCTGCACAGGGCAGAAATTCAGAATGCCTACGATCTCATGGCCCTTGTCGTCAATCCGGCGGAAGGCGATGACGGAGTTGTCCCGGTCGTCGCAGGAGATCCAGCGGAAGCCGTTCCAGTCAGAGTCGTTCTGCCAGAAGGCGGGGGTGTCCAGGTAGAGATGGTTCAGGTCCCGGACGTAGTCCTTCATCTTCCGGTGGCTCTCATAGTCCAGCAGCATCCAGTCCAGGCCCTGGTTCTCATTCCACTCGATGAACTGGGCAAACTCGTTGCCCATGAAGTTCAGCTTTTTGCCGGGATGACCCATCTGCCAGCCGAAGAAAGCCCGGAGGTTCGCGAACTTGTCCACATAGTAGCCGGGCATCTTCTGGATGAGAGAGCATTTGCCGTGGACCACTTCGTCGTGGCTCAGGGGCAGGATATAGTTCTCCGAGAAGGCGTAGGTCATGGAGAAGGTCAGGTTTTCGTGGGAGTACTTGCGATAGATGGGATCCTGGGACATATACCGGAGGTTGTCGTTCATCCAGCCCATGTTCCACTTGAAGAGGAAGCCCAGGCCTCCGTCGGCGGTGGGACGGGTGATCAGGGGGAAGGCGGTGGATTCCTCGGCCACCATGATGGGCTGGTGCTTTACGGAGAAGGCCGCCTCGTTGAGCTTTTGCAGGAAGGCGATAGCCTCCAGGTTTTCCTTGCCGCCGAACTTGTTGGGCCGGTAGTTGGGCCGGTTGTAGTCCAGATACAGCATGGAGGCCACGGCGTCCACCCGGATGCCGTCGATGTGGTACTTTTCCAGCCAGAAAATGGCGCTGGAAATCAGGAAGGAGATCACCTCCGGCTTGCCGTAGTCGTAGATGCGGGTGGTCCAGTCGGGGTGCTCGTTCATCATGGGGTCGGAGAGCTCATAGCAGCAGGTGCCGTCAAACTCAAACAGGCCGCTTTGGTCCTTGGGGAAGTGGGCGGGCACCCAGTCCAGAATCACGCCGATGCCCGCCTGGTGGAGCCTGTCTATGAGCTCCATCAGCAGGGAGGGATCGCCGTACCGGGAGGTGGGGGCAAAATAGCCGGTGACCTGGTAGCCCCAGGAGGGGTCGTAAGGATATTCGGTGATGGGCATGAGCTCCACGTGGGTGTATCCCATTTCCTGCAAATAGGGAATCAGTTGGTCCGCCACCTCGGCGTAGCCGTAGGGGACGTTGTTTTCCTTGCGGCGCCAGGAGCCGAAGTGCATTTCGTAGATGTTCAGGGGCTGCTTGAGGATGTTCCGCCGTTTCTGGTTGGCGAGATAGCGGCCGTCGTGCCACTGGTGCCGGGTCAGGTCACAGACGATGGAGCAGTTGTCGGGGCGGTAGGTGGTGTAGAAGCCGTAGGGGTCGGTCTTGTCCACCTCCCGTCCGTCGGCGCCCACTACAAAATACTTGTAGGTGCAGCCCTCTCTGGCCCACGTGGAGAAGACCTCCCAAACGCCCTGGGAGATTTTCTCCATGGGCAGATCACCCTTGTTCCAGAAATTGAAATCGCCGATGACGCTGACATATCTTGCGTTGGGGGCCCAGACCCGGAAGACCCAGCCCTCCACGCCGTCCCGGGTTTCCCGGTGACAGCCCAGCAGATCGTAGGCCCGGATGTTGTCGCCCCGGTGGAAGGACTCCACCATCTGCCGAATTTGATCGTTCATATCTTGTCCCTCCTAACGCTGCGTGCGCGAAATTGCCCACGGATAGAAGTGTATAGTTTTCCATTTCTATTATATCGTATTTTCCGGGGAATGCAACGGTTAACTTTCGATTTTTTTGACAAATCCGGATTTCCCTTTTTGTGAGTTCTGCCGAGATGTCTTTTGGTTGTTATTTTGTCAGTTTTATGGTATAGTGGTGCCAACAACAAGCAAAGGAGATTGTTCCATGCAAGACGTCAAATTCTACACGGATTACGCCGTGGAGCAGGCCTGCGGACTGCTGGCCATCGACAGCCCCACGGGTTACACCGCCGCGGCGGAGGAACAGCTGCTGAAGGTCTTTCGGGACATGGGCTATGAGCCCGTCCACACCGTCAAGGGCGGCGTCCTGGTGAACCTGGGGGGCAAGGACGGAGACAACGGCCTGCTGCTGGCCGCCCACTGCGACACCCTGGGGGCCATGGTGGCGGAGATCAAGGGCTCCGGCCGGCTGCGGGTTCTGCCGCTGGGCGGCCTGCCCACGGTCATGGTGAACACCGAGAACTGCAAGGTGGTCACCAAATTTGACGGGGTCTATGAGGGCACCTTCCAGCTTTGCAACGCCTCGACCCACGTCAACGGAGACCTGCGTACCACCGTTCCCAACTACGACAACTGCGAGGTGGTTCTGGACGAGACCGTTTTCTCCGCCGACGAGGTCAAGGCCTTGGGCATCGGCGTTGGAGATATTGTCTGCTTTAACCCCCGTACCACTGTCACGGGGAAGGGCTATATCAAGAGCCGCTTCCTGGACGATAAGCTCTCCGCCGGCATTCTGATCAGCCTTGCCAAATACCTCAAGGACAACGGCATTACGCCGGAGCGGAGAATTTGGCTCTACTTCACCGTCTATGAAGAGGTGGGCCACGGCTGCTCGGGCTCCGTCCCCGCGGGGGTCACGGAGGCCATCTCCGTGGATATGGGCTGCGTGGGCGACGGCTTGCAGTGCACCGAACGCCAGGTCTCTATCTGCGCCAAGGACAGCGGCGGCCCTTACAGCTATGAGGTGGTCAGAAAGCTGATTGCCGCGGCCAAGGCCGAGGAAGCCGACTATGCCGTGGATATCTATCCTCACTACGGCTCCGATGTGGAAGCAAGCCTCTCCGCCGGCTGGGATCTTCGCCACGGCCTCATCGGCCCCGGCGTCTACGCCTCCCACGGCTACGAGCGCAGCCATAAGGACGGAGTGGAAAACACGCTGAAGGTATTGGTGGGCTATCTGAAGGGATAAGTAAAAGGTAAGGAAAAGAAGTAAGAGGTAAAATATATGGAACCGATTAAACAACAAGATATTTTACAATACAAGTTTTTGTCCGGTGTGCGTTACGCACCCGGCGGGGAGCGGGCTGCCTTCGTGGTTGCCCGCAGCAACGAAGAGGAAAATACCTATGAGCAGCGGCTTTGGCTCTATGAGCAGGGCAAAACCCGTCAGCTTACGGATCTGGGCAAGGAGGGCGGCTTCCTCTGGATTGACGACCATCGGCTGATTTTCCCGGCGGTCCGCTCCGCCAAGGAGAAAAAACGCGCCGAGGCCAAGGAGGAGTTCACCGCCTACTATGTGCTGGATGTGGATGGCGGCGAAGCCGTCCCCTACATGACCCTGCCCTTTGCCGTCTCCGGTATCCGGATGCTGGAGAAGGACCTCTTCCTGGTTACCGCCACCGTAGACAAGACTCAGCCCATGCTCTACGCTGCCTCCGAGGAGGAGAAGACCAAGGCCCGGAAGAAGAAGGAAGAGGAAAAGGACTACGAGGTCTTTACCGAGCTGCCCTTCTGGGCCAACGGCGAGGGCGTCACCAACGGCAGCCGCACCCTGGCGTTCTTGGTGGACCGCGAGCCCCTGCGGATCGTCCCGCTGATGAAATCTCCCGAGGACCTGATCTGTCAGACCGTGGCCGGGGATGAGATTCTCCTGGCCTATATTCCCTGGCAGGTCAAGCGCCCCATTACCGGCTTCTGCCTGCGGACGGTGAACTTCCACACCGGCGAGACCCGGGAGCCGGTGGATAACTGGTCCCTGATGCCCCATGCCATGGAGTACGCGGGGGGCAAGGTTTTGCTGATGGCGACCGAGGGCGCCCGCCACGGCCTCAACGAAAACGCCTGGGTCTATACCCTGGACCCCGCTGACGGTTCCATCCAGGTTCTGCGGGAAGAGGAGTATAGTATGTACAACTCTGTGGGCTCTGATTGCCGCCTGGGGGGCGGCCGCCAGGCAGTGGGAACCCCGGAGGGTCTGTATCACCTGACCACCCGGGAGGGCAATGCTGTTCTGCATCTGCTGAAGCCGGACGGCGAAGACCTGCCCGTCTATACCGGCGAGGGCGCTATGGATTGCTTTGACGTGGCAAACGGCAAGCTGCTCTGCGTGGGCCTCTATGATATGCGGCTCCAGGAGCTCTACACCGCCGCCCTGGGCGAAAATATGACGCTGACCAAGGTTTCCTCCTTCAACGACGAGGCGCTGAAGGATCGCTATGTGGCCCAGCCGGAGCCCATCACGGTTCAGAGTCGGGGCCTGGAGATCGGCGGCTGGATTCTGAAGCCCAAGGACTACGATCCCAACAGAAAATACCCCGGCATTCTGGATGTCCACGGGGGCCCCAAGACGGTCTACGGCCCCGTTTTCTACCATGAGATGCAGCTTTGGGCCAACATGGGCTACTTCGTTTTCTTCTGCAACCCCAAGGGCAGCGACGGCCGGGACAATCATTTTATGGACATCCGGGGCCGCTACGGCGACACGGATTTCGCCAACCTCATGGACTTCACCGACGCCGTACTGGAGCGTTATCCCCAGATCGACCGGGATCGGCTCTGTGAGACCGGCGGCAGCTACGGCGGCTTTATGACCAACTGGATCATCGGGCACACGGATCGGTTCTGCTGCGCCGCCTCCCAGCGCTCCATCTCCAACTGGCTGAGCTTCTACGGCATTTCGGATATCGGCTTCTATTTCGCCGCCGACCAGACCGACGGGGACCTCTATGAGAGCCCCGAAAAGCTCTGGGCCCAGTCCCCGCTGAAATACGCGGGGAACGTCACCACGCCGACCCTCTTTATCCACTCTGACGAGGACTACCGCTGCCCCATGGCGGAGGGCATTCAGATGTATGCCGCCCTGGTGGACATCGGCGTGGAGGCCCGACTCTGCCTCTTCCACGGGGAGAACCATGAGCTCTCCCGTTCCGGCAAGCCCAAGCACCGCCAGCGCCGCCTGCAGGAGATTACCGACTGGTTCGAGCAGCACACGCGGTAGGAATTGTAGGGGGCGGCGCCCTCGACGCCCCGCCGTTCCCCGCCCGCACCCGCCGTG
>JAGABH010000104.1 GCA_017614755.1 Oscillospiraceae bacterium | reverse complement strand
TTGATTGGCTTGAGGGTCCACCTGTTCCCATCCCGAACACAGAAGTTAAGCTCAAGTTCGTCGACGATAGTATGCGGGCGACTGCATGTGAAAATAGATAACGCCAACACAAACCGCTCCGATCGAAAGACCGGAGCGGTTTGCATATTCCGAAAAACCGGGGTGGCCGATGCCTGCGTCGGCCCGGCCCGGAAATGAGATGGGGGTGTTTTCATGGTGGTTCGTTTTGCGTTCCAGTCGGACCTTCCGGCGGTAAATCTCCTGCGGAAGCAGCTGAACGATCTGCACGTGGCGGGAAAGCCGGAGATCTTCAAGCCCGGTTTCCCGGCGGAGCTGCGGGATTATCTCTACGCGGTGTTTGACGACCCGGACAAAGAGCTTGTCGTGGCGGAACAGGACGGCAGCATTCTGGGCTTTGCCATTCTCAATGCCCTTCACAGGCCGGAAACCCCCTATATGTTTGAACGGCGTTACCTGGATGTGGACGAGCTCTGTGTGGCGGAATCTGCCCGCCGTCAGGGCGTGGGGCGGGCCCTCATCGACTTTATTCGAAATTATGCCGGAGTCCGCGGCTTTTCTCGTGTAGAGCTGAATATGTGGGAGTTTAATCGGGACGCCTTGGCGTTCTATGAGGCGCTTGGCTTTACCACCTACCGCCGCTATATGGAGCTGCCCGTGGAACAGGAGGAAGAAAAATGACATTGAAACTGACAAAAGCCGATGTTCGCCGGGAGCTTGACGCCCTTCCGGCTGGATACAAAACCGCCGATCTGGATCAAATCATTGCCAGGCTGGTCCGGCAGAAGGCCGACGTCTCTGCCCTCCGGGATTCCATCCTGACAGAGCAGGACCTGCATCGAATATATTTTTATGTAAACCTAAAACAGATTCGGAACGCATCAAACCGCATGGCCTTCATTCATGAAAACCTGCTGTTTTCCGACTGGTGGCACACAGATCAGCTCATTCACTTTGCGGCGGCTGTGCCATTTGAAGAGGCCTTGGCCTATGCCAGGGGCTATCTGGAAAGCGCCGATCCATTTATTCGCCGCTGGGCTTACGTGCTGTTCATCGGCAGGCTGGGCCGGGGCCACGCTTCGGCGCTGCTCCCCCTGATGAAAAATGACGAAGAATATTATGTCCGCATGGGAGAGGCCTGGCTTATCGCGGAGCTGACCATTGATGAACCTGAGAAGGTTTATGCCTGGATGGCCGCCAACGGCCTGCACTATGATATCAACGGCAGAGCCATTCAAAAGATCTGCGATTCCTATCGGATTTCCGGGGAATGGAAGGACCGGTTCAAGGCCCTGCGGCCCGCCTTGAAGGATAAAGAGGAAAACCGCCCGTGACGGGCGGTTTTGTTGTATATCCCTATTCTTCCTTGGGCTGGATTTCTTCCTTCATCTCATCCAGATCGATCTCTTCTTCCGAGGGCTGAGGGTTGTTCCGGCTGTTGAGGAAGGCCCGCAGATACCGGAGCAGCAGCCGCTCTTCCTTCTGGGGCAGGCAGCCCTGGTCCAAGCCGATGCTGCCGTTGGTGTGAATCAGCTCCAGAAGCGTCTTCTGGTGAATGCTGTAAAGGAGGAAGAAAACGCCCGCGGCCAAAAGGCAGATCACCGCGTCCAGGGTAGGATTGAGGACAATGTTTTCTCCGTAGTTGGTCAGCTTGTCCAGCAGCAGCAGAGTCGGCCCCAGGAGCAGAAAGAAAAAGGCCAGCGTCAGCAGAATCTGGTTCCGCTGGGGCAGAATTTTGATATCCTTAAACTCCTCCAGGTCCAGACGAAAATCCGTCTGCTTGGTCTGGTAAAAACGGCGATCCCGGCTGACGACGCACTTTCCCTTGCAGTAAACCGCCCGGTCCGAGAGAACCGCGAAGGATTTTTTCTGCTTGCCCTTTTCCAAAAAGGAATCCAGTTGGTGGCTTCCGGCCACACAGAGCAGCTTTTCGTCCGCATCGAGGAAAATCTCGCCCCGGACTCTTTCTTCGAGGATGGATTGCTGCATAGCGTGCCTCCTGTTTCATGTTTCATCGCCCCATATAGTATCATGTTTCCGCGGCAATGTCAACGAAAGCGAAAGAAAAAATGCGTTCCCCTGTTGCCATTTGACCTGAAATTCGGTATAATAAACAAGTGCAGCGGTGTACATGAGTGCGCCATGAGTAAAAGGAATCAGTTGAGGGAAGATTTCATGGGTTATTTTGCCGGAAGCTATGATGTGGCCGTGATCGGCGCGGGCCACGCGGGGATCGAGGCGGGCCTGGCCGCGGCGCGGCTGGGACTTCGGACGGTGGTGTTTACCATCAACCTGGACGCCGTGGGCAATATGCCCTGCAACCCCGCCATCGGCGGCACCGGCAAGGGCCACCTGGTTCGGGAGCTGGACGCCCTGGGAGGCCAGATGGGAATCGCGGCGGACCACTGCTGCATTCAGTACCGGATGCTGAACCTGGGCAAGGGCCCGGCGGTTCACTCTCTTCGGGCCCAGGCGGATCGTCGGCGCTACCAGGAATATATGAAGCACGTCCTGGAGACCCAGGAAAACCTGGACCTGAAACAGGCCGAGGTGATTTCCGTCGAGACGGAGAACGGGGCGGTCAAGGGCCTCACCACCCGGCTGGGGGCCTTCTACGAGGCCAAGGCCGTAATCCTGGCCACCGGTACCTTCCTGGACAGCTCCGTCATTATCGGCGAGACCTGCCTTTCCTCCGGCCCGGACGGGATGCACGCCGCCGTCGGCCTCTCCGACTGTCTGCGGAACCTGGGCCTGAGTCTGCGCCGCTTCAAAACCGGCACACCTCCCCGGATCAACGCCCGGTCTGTGGACTTCTCCCAAATGGAGCTCCAGCCGGGGGACGAGCGGATAGAGCCCTTTTCGTTTACAACCGTAGCGCCGGCAATCTGCCGGCCAGATGCGGCCTCCGGTGATGAAATGCAAAATGCAGAATGCAGAATGCAAAATGAAGGATCAGGGAACGAGGAAACCTTGGGTAGCGGCGCACACTGTGCGCCACGGAACAAGGCTGTCTGCTACCTGACCTACACCAACGAAAAAACCCACGCCATTATCCGTGCGAACCTGGACCGCAGCCCCATCTACGACGGCTCCATCACGGGCGTCGGGCCGCGCTACTGCCCCTCCATCGAGACGAAGATCGTCCGCTTCGCGGACAAGCCCCGGCACCAGCTTTTTGTGGAGCCCACGGGGCTGAACACCGAGGAGCTCTACCTCCAGGGCTTCTCCTCCTCTCTGCCCGAGGACGTGCAGCTGGAGATGCTCCACTCCGTTCCCGGTCTGGAGCGGGCGGAAATGATGCGCCCGGCCTATGCCATCGAGTACGACTGCGTGGACCCCACAGAGCTGCTGCCCACGCTGGAATGTAAGAAAGTCCCCGGTCTCTACGGGGCGGGCCAGTTCAACGGCTCCTCCGGCTATGAGGAGGCCGCCGTCCAAGGCTTCGTGGCGGGAGTGAACGCCGCTTTGAAGCTGAAAGGGGAGGAGCCCTTGATTTTGAAGCGCTCTGACGGCTATATCGGCGCCCTGATTGACGATCTGGTGACCAAGGGGACGGAGGAGCCCTACCGGATTATGACCTCCCGCAGCGAATATCGCCTCCTCCACCGGCAGGATAACGCGGACCAGCGCCTGACCCCCATCGGCCACCGGATCGGCCTGATCTCCGATGCGCGCATGGCAGCTGTAGATGCGAAATACGAGGCAGTCCGCCGGGAGATTTATCGCCTGGAGCATAGCGGCGTTGCGGCCTCGACGGCCCTGAATGACTTTTTGACTGCACGCGACTCTTCCCCGGTGGAAAGCTCCGCCCGGCTGGCGGATCTGGTTCGCCGTCCGGAGCTGGGCTATGAAGATATTGCCCCCTTTGACCCGGAGCGCCCGGAGCTGCCTGCCGCGGTGGGGGAGCAGGTGGAAATCCAAATCAAATATGCGGGCTATATCGCCCGGCAGGAGCAGCAGGTGGAAGAGTTCCGTAAGGCGGAATCCCGCCGCCTGCCTCCGGAGATCGACTACGACGCCATCCCCGCCCTGAAGGCGGAGGCCCGGGAGAAGCTGAACAAGATTCGCCCCGTTTCCGTGGGCCAGGCCTCAAGAATCTCCGGCGTCAGCCCCGCCGACGTGGCGGTGCTGCTGGTGTGGCTGGAGCAGAATAAAGGGAAGAAATAAGAGGTAAGAGGTAAGAAGTAAGAAGTAAGAGGGAAGCGGTAAGAATTTGCGTGTAGGGACAAGCAGTGCTTGTCCGCCGTTCCCCCGTAGGGGCGCACATTTCTGATTGACGAAGAACCAACAACAAGCAATGATAAAGGAGGCATCCCAATGATCCCCTTTGAACACTACGAACAAAGCGCAGCTTATCTCCGCAAGCAGATCGGCGATTTTCAGCCCGACATTCTGCTGATTCTCGGCTCTGGCCTGGGGCAGTTTGGCGACCGGGTGGAAAAACCGATCATTGTCCCGTACAAAGAGATTCCCCATTTCCGCCACTCCACCGCCCCCGGACACAAGGGCCGCTTCGTCTTTGGCCGTCTGGCGGGGAAAAACGTGGCGGTGATGCAGGGCCGCATCCACCTCTACGAGGGCTATACCCCCGAGGAGGCGGTCTACGGCGTCCGGGTGATGAAGCTCCTGGGGGTAAAGACCATGATCGTCACCAATGCCGGCGGCGCGGTCAACCTGGACTACAAGCCCGGTCAGATCATGCTGATCTCCGACCAGATTCTGCTCTTCCCAATGACCCCGCTGATGGGCCCCAACGATGACCGCTTCGGCGTCCGCTTCCCGGATATGTCCACCGCCTATACCCCGTCCCTGCGGGCCTTGGCCCGGCAGGCAGCCAAGGAGGTGGGCGTTCATTTGAACGAGGGCGTCTATATGTACTTCCCCGGTCCCCAGTATGAAACCCCCGCCGAGATCCGGGCTGCCCGGGTCCTGGGCGCGGACGCGGTGGGGATGAGTACCGTTCCCGAGGTCATCGCCGCCCGGCACTGCGGCATGGACATTCTGGGCTTCTCTCTGGCCACCAATATGGCCGCCGGGATTCTGGATCAGCCTCTCACCGAGGAGGAGGTTTTGGAGACCGGCGAGGCCTGCAAGGAATCTTTTAGCAAGCTGATGCTTACGATAATAGCGAAAATGTGAGGTAATCATCCATGATCAAACGCAGACAGGAAATGACCGTGGAGCCCCGCTTTGAGGTCAAGGGCGGCCGGGGCGGCTACGATTCCACCCATATTTTCACCGCCGCCGAGTGCGACAAGACGACCCTTTTTGCCGTGAACACCCTGCCTCCCGGCAGCTCCATCGGCGTGCACCCCCATACCACCGAGGGCGAGGCGTATATTGTTTTGCAGGGGCAGGCCACCGTCACTGAGGACGGACAGGACTACCTGCTGGGCCCCGGAGACGCGGAATACTGCACCGGCGGCCATACCCACGGCATTGCCAACGACAGCGACGAGCCCCTGGCCTTTCTGGCAATCATCATCAAGTGAGGCCGTAGGGCGGTCAGACCCCTGGCCGCCGTCGAAACAAATACGCTGTCTTGGCGGCATGGGGTCAGGCCGCCCGACGCAGAACCGGGAGAACGACTCATGCGCTTCAAAAAAGTCTACCTCGAAATCACCAACGTCTGCAACCGGAGCTGCGCCTTCTGCCCCGGGACGAAACGCGCGCCCGGCTTTCTGTCGGAGACGGACTTCGTGCGCCTGCTCGACAAGCTCTGCCCCTGGACAGATTATGTCTACTTTCACCTGATGGGCGAGCCGCTGCTGCACCCGGACTTAGAGCGCTTTCTGGCGCTGGCAGGGGAGCGGGGCTTCCGGGTCATTCTCACCACCAACGGCACCCTGCTGGACCGGGCGGCCCCCATTCTGCTGGCTGCCCCCGCCCTCCACAAGGTCAACTTGTCCCTCCACTCCTTTGAGGCCAACGCCGGGACAGAGCTGGAAGATTATGTCAACTTATGCGCAGACTTCGGCCTGCGGGCGGCGGCCCGGGGGATGCTGGTGAATTTCCGGCTCTGGAACAGCGACAGCTCCGCCCGGGCGGGCTGGAATGCCGAAAACACAAGGATTCTGGCCCTGCTGTCCCGGCGCTTCCCCCGGCCCTGGACGCCAAGTCGAACGGGGGAGCGGCTGGCGGATCGGGTATTTTTGGACCGGGCGGAAATCTTTGACTGGCCGGACCCGGAAGCGGAGCAGGAATCTGCCGCCCACTCCTGTTACGGCCTGCGGGATCAACTGGGGGTGCTTGTGGATGGCACTGTCGTCCCCTGCTGCCTGGATCACAACGGCGACCTGGCCCTGGGAAACCTCCTTGTGGAAGACCTGGAGGAGATTCTGGAGAAGCCCCGGGCCAAGGCTATTTTGGCGGGCTTCCGCCGGGGCGAGGCAGTAGAGGAATTATGTAAACGGTGCGGCTATGCGAACCGCTTTCGCTGACGCCGCAGGGGCGCACAGTGTGCGCCTGCGTGGCACCAAAGCCTTCCCCTTTGGGGGAAAGGTGTCCCAGTGCGCACACTGGGGCGGATGAGGGGATGCCCGACGTCGCAGGCGCAGTTGAGAACTGAGAATGTCGGTGATTTGCAGATTGCCATCTGCAAAACGGATCGATTGAAAACTCAAAAACGTTGAACCACGGCGGGCAGCGACGCGAAGTTGAGGCCCGCGCTGCAGGAGGAAATCCAATGTTTACAAATATGAACGCCGCCTTAAGGCGTATGCAGGCCATGCACCGGGACGGCTGCATGATCACCTCTGAGGAGCTCTTGGACAGCCTGTTGCCCAAGCGAAACCCTAATGCCCACAAGGGAGACTTTGGCCGCGTGCTGATCGTGGCCGGGTCTGTGGGCTATACCGGGGCCCCGGTGCTGGCGGCTAACGCTGCACTGCGGTCCGGAGCCGGATTGATTTTCACCGGTGTTCCGGAGGCGGTCTATCCCATTGTGGCCCAGAAGCTGGACGAGCCCATGGTGTTTCCTCTGCCCTGCGATGGGGCGGGGCGGCTGAATACCCGGGCCATTCCGGAGCTGGCGCGGCGGCTGGAGGGCTGTGACGCCTGCTTGGTGGGTCCCGGTCTGGGCCGGAGTCCGGCGATTCTGGACGTGGTTTCCGCTGTGCTGACCCAGGCCCAATGCCCTGTGATTCTGGACGCCGACGGCATAAACTGCCTGGAAGGGCATATAGATGTGCTGGGACAGGCAGTCTGCCCGGTGATCCTGACGCCCCACGACGGGGAATTCCGGCGGCTGGGAGGTGACCCGACGCCCGAGAACCGTTACGAAAGCGCCAAGGCCCTGGCTCGGACCTGGGGGGTGACGGTGCTGCTCAAGGGCCACCGGACGCTGATCGTCAGTGCGGAGAAGACCTATCTGAACACCACCGGCAATCCGGGTATGGCCACCGGCGGCAGCGGGGACGTGCTGGCGGGAATCCTCCTGGCCCTGCTGGGGCAGGGCGCGGCCCCCACAGAGGCGGCTGC
>JAGABH010000103.1 GCA_017614755.1 Oscillospiraceae bacterium | reverse complement strand
GGTCAATGACCCCGGCGACACCGAGCTGCTCTCCGAAACCCAGGTGGACGTGGTGGAGTTCGAAGAAGCCAATGAGAAGATCGAGCGGGAGAACGCGGCCATTCAGGCCCGGATCGACGCCGGTGAGACGGATCTGGAGCTGAAGCGTCCTGCCTCCGCCACCCTGATCCTCATGGGCATCACCAAGGCCTCTCTGGCCACCGAGTCCTTCCTCTCCGCCGCCTCCTTCCAGGAGACCACCAAGGTCCTCACCGAAGCCGCCATCAAGGGCAAGGTGGACAAGCTGGTGGGCTTGAAGGAGAACGTCATCATCGGCAAGCTCATTCCCGCAGGCTCCGGCCTGACAGTCTACCGGGATTACAACCTCACCGCCTGCCCTGAATCCCAGGTCACCGGCGATATGATCGCAAACGAGGCCAAGCAGGGCTAAGCGAAACTAAGCAAAACACCCCCTATGCGCAACGCATAGGGGGTGTTTCATACGCTCTGTTTCCTGGGGTCAGCTTAAAGAAGCGTATAATACTTGCCTAATTCGTGTAGGTGTTACGATGAAATCTCGCCTGCATCAGCGCCGGGTGAACAGCCACAATTGGCTGAAATCACCCGGCGCAGACGTTGTATTATGGATTTCGAAGGGCTATGCGTTCCTATCTTTGGCCGATAAACGGCTCACGCCGCATCAATGGCCAGCAGCGTAATAGGTGATGGAAAGCTCGCCGTTTTCCCCCTCGTCAAAGAACCATATCGTCCGACAATAGGGCGGTTCAAAGTATCCGTTATATCTATAGTTTCTAAACTTTAACGGTATTTCTCCCAGTGTCTCGCATATGTCAGAATACACAATGGTGTATGGGGACAGCGGAACGTCTTCCACCCAGACCCAGCCGATCTCCGTCGTCTCATCCATCCAGTAAAAGCATTGATCCACGTAGAGCGTGTAGTCCCCAAAGCAATAAAGCGTCTCGTATTTCAAAATCTCATAGAGCTTTTGATCGCTTTCCGACCAGAGCCAGCCGTAAACCTCGTCGTTGTCGTTGCTGCCCCAAGGCCCCCAGCCCCATTTCTCCAGTTCATCCGCGGAAGCCGCATAGGCGTATTCCACGCCGTTCAGAACGAACTTCCCCGTTTGTCTGGCATTTGCAAGCATCGGCTCCATTTCTTCCTCTGTCAAGGTCACAAAGGAAGCCTGAACGACCTTTGCAAGGCAGCGCGTCCCAACCTGGTCAATTCCTTCCAGCTCCAGAGGATGCTGTGATAGTCTATACATACTATACTCCGTTTTACGGTCAAACGGATTGGCTTCTTTGTCCTGCCTGAACAGATCGGCGATGGTATCCAGATCCGTCTCGACGGTGGGTTCAAAGGTGTATCCGTTCTCTTTGGCGTTCTGCTCCGCAGTGGAGCCGGGGAAGCCGACGATCTTCGTCCCATTCGGATCGACGATCCCGGTTCCGATCACGCAGTCCCAGTTGAGAATGCGGAGCTCATCCATGGCAGTGCAGCCGGAAAATGCTTCGGCGCCAATGGATTCCGCCTCGCCGCAAGACACGGAAGACAGATTTTTACAGCCCTTGAACGCTCCCTGCCCAATGGCTGTAAGGGAGTGTAGCACGTAAAAGCGTCTTAACGCGGTGCAATCGCAGAACGCATAGCTGCCGATTGTAATATCGCCGTCTAACGGAATATACACAGATTCTATGGCATCGTGATACGCGTACCAGGGCGCCCGGTTTTCGTCCTCGTCATAGTCGTACATGGGGCCGCTGCCTTTGATGGTCAGCTCGTTCAAATCCTCGTTATAGCTCCAGGTCAGATTGTCGCCGCAGGCGTCGGGAGCAGGCTTCGTGGGCTGCTGAGAGATAATCGGCTCAGTCTGCTCCATGGGCTCCTCCGTCCGGATGGGCTCCGTGGTGGGAATCGTCGGCTCTTGCGTCGGACGGGCATGCTCCGTCTCGGTGACGGAATGCTGGGGGTCGCCAATGTCGGGGTTATTCCGCTTCAGGGCCTTGCCGCCGGCCCAGATGCCCCCGCCGATGACGCAGAGTGCCAGGGCGCCCGCCGCCAGCTTGGCGGCAAGACCGTGACGGATTGCCTGGCCTGCAGTCATAGCGGTGAGCTTCACGGCCTCGGCTTCACAGACGGCCCCGCTGAGAGAGGCGGCGCCGCCCGCAGCCGCGGTCCCGGCTGCCGTCGGAGCCTGGGTCAGGACAGCGGAAAGGGCCTTCTGCCCCAGGGTCTCTCCGGGCTCCAGGTTCCGCAACAGAGCCAGCAGGAAGGGGAAGGGAGCCAGACCGTAGAGCTTGAGACCCTGCTTTTCCAGGGCGCGGACCTTGGTTTCTACTTTCTTCCGGCCAAAGCAGAGCTGAGCCCGGACGGTACTTGGAGCCAAATTCAGCAGATCGGAGATTTCCTTAACGCTCAGGTCTTCATAATAGCGCATACCTACGATCAACTGCTGCTGTTCCGGCAGCTCCGCCAGAATCTCCCGCACCAGACGGGAGGTCTCCTGCCGGTCCAGGGCCAGCTCCGGCTGCACGTCTGGATTGAGGTCCGGCAGCTCCGGCATGGTCTCGTCCTCCCCGTCCCCGAGCTCGGTGAAGGTCACAGGCAGACGTTTGGACATCCGGCTGGCGGTCTCGTTGACGGCGATGCGCCGAAGCCAGGTCAGAAAGGCCCCGTCCGCCTCCAGCTTGTCAAGGCCTTGGAATGCCTTGAGGTAGCAGTCCTGAAGGATGTCCCAGGCCAGGTCCTCGTCGTGGACCATGGAGCGGATGGAGCGGTAGAGAGCAGTATGGGTCTGCTCGTAGAGGGCGGTAAAGGCGGACTGGTCGCCGGTGCGGGCCTGAGCCACCAGAGCGGGATCGATCTTGGCCCGGGAGGCCTTGTTTTCATTCTTCTCTTTCATGGTTATTTCTCCTTGCGTGTTCGTCATATTTTATCATTGGTTGGTGTTTATTTCAACAGGGAATTTGGCATTTACCCACGGCGCACCGGTGGGCGCCGCAGTCATTCTGCGTGCAGCGAGGAATCCGTGCCCCGTGGACAATCGGCAGAGGCGTCCGGATTCTGCGACTCTGCTGACGCTTCGCTCAGAATGACAGACTTGGGAGCCGGTTCCGCGGTGCGCCGGTGGGCGCCGTTTTCAGGGCCTTGATTTGGGAATCGTTGCTCCTTGGGGCGGGCCCTGGGACAATCGCCGCAGCACCGTGTTCAGGGCGGCCTTTGCCCGCTCCGGGCCGGGATCGAAATTGCTGTCCAGCAGCTTTTTATACAGCACCGCAAAGCTGGTTTGCTCCGGCATGGCGTTTCCTCCTCTCGTGCCGTTCTGCCTGTAAGACCCGGAAAAAGGAAAAAAGGTTGAATGAAACAGAAAAAATTTTTTAAAAACCGAAAAATACTTGACAAATCCGCAAAAATGAGTAGAATACATATCACAACTGAACAGCCTTATCAAGAGTGGCGGAGGGACCGGCCCTGTGAAGCCCGGCAACCTGCTTATGCAAGGTGCCAAATCCGGCGAGTAATCGGCAGATGAGGACGTATATCACGACCTGCTGCCGCCTTGAAAAGGCGGTTTTTCTTATGCCCGAATGGGGATGACCCCGCAGCGTGTCTTCCCCGCGAATGCTGTAATCGGAAAGGAACAAAACTATGCTGAAACGTATCTTCACCTCTGAATCTGTGACAGAGGGACATCCCGATAAGGTCTGCGACCAGATCTCCGACGGCGTGCTGGACGCCATTCTGGCCCAGGACCCCACGGCCCGGGTGGCCTGCGAGACCGTTACCGCCACCGGTATGGTGCTGGTGGCCGGACAGATTACCTGCGACTGCTTCGTGGACATCGCCCAGATCGCTCGCCGCACCCTGTTGGACATCGGCTACAACTCCCCGGAAATGGGCTTTAACGGCAACACCTGCGCCGTGCTCACCGCCATCGACGAGCAGTCCAAGGACATCGCCATGGGCGTGGACGCCTCCTTTGACGACAAATCCATCGGCGCCGGCGACCAGGGCATGATGTTTGGCTACGCCTGCGACGAGACCATGGAGCTGATGCCCGCCCCCATCGGCTACGCCCACAACCTGACCCGTGCTCTCACCGCCCTGCGGAAGGACGGCACCCTGCCCTGGCTTCGGCCCGACGGCAAAAGCCAGGTGTCCGTCCAGTACGACGACGAGGGCCGCCCGGAGCGCATTGACGCGGTGGTGGTCTCCACCCAGCACGCGGAATCCATCGACATCGACACCCTGCGGCAGACCGTCATCGACACGGTGATCCGGCCCAACCTGCCCAAGCGGCTGCTGGATGCGGACACCAAGTTTTATGTTAATCCCACCGGCCGCTTTGTTCTGGGCGGTCCCGCGGCGGACACCGGCCTGACCGGGCGGAAGATCATCGTGGACACCTACGGCGGCTACGCCGCCCACGGCGGCGGCTGTTTCTCCGGAAAGGATCCCACCAAGGTGGACCGGAGCGCGGCGTATATGGCCCGGCATATAGCCAAGAATATCGTGGCGGCGGGTCTGGCCAGAAAATGCCAGATCGAGCTGGCCTATGCC
>JAGABH010000102.1 GCA_017614755.1 Oscillospiraceae bacterium | reverse complement strand
CCGGCCTTCAGCTCCTCGATGCACTTGATGTGGGCCGAGAGCTTGTCGGCGGCCTTGACGATGTCCCGGCTGACCGGGTCCTCCTCAAAGATCAGGGGGGCCATGGAATCCCGAAGCTGCTCCGGCAGCATGGACAGCAGCTTTTCCCCGCTGACCCGCTCCACCTGCTTGTAGGCGTGCTTGATCTCTGGGTTGTAGTATTTAATGGGGGTGGGCAGGTCTCCGGTGAGAATCTCCGAGGCGTCGTGGTAGAGGGCTGCGGTGGCGCAGCGCTCCGGGTCGGCCTCCAGACCCAGAATGTCCCGGCGAATCAGGGCCAGACTGTGGGCCAGCACTGCCACCTGATGGCTGTGCTCCTGGATGTTTTCGGGAAAGGTGTTCCGCATGAGGCCCCAGCGGGTGATGTACCGCATCCGGGAAAGGAACGCATAGAATTTGTATTGCATTTATCTCTCTGCTCCATTCATTATGGGTTGTGTATTTTGCGTTGTGCGTTAAATTTCCCCGAGGGCGTACATGACTGCCGTGAGTCCCGCCAGAGGAGCTGTTTCGCAGCGGAGAATCCGGGGCCCCAGGGTGCAGATTTTCAGACCGGCCGCCCTGGCCTGGGCGATTTCCTCCTCCGAGAAGCCCCCCTCCGCCCCGGTCATAAGACTGACTGTAGGGGCGGCCACAAAGCCTTCCCCCTGGGGGGAGGGTGTCGCCGCAGGCGACGGATGAGGGGGGGTACCGATCTCTGCCAGCGCCTCCCGCAGCGTCAGCTGCTCCTCGTTCTCATAGAACAGCACCGGAAGCTCGGCCTGCGCCGCCTCCGCGATCGCCTGCCCGTAGGAATCCAGGGCCCGGACGGCGGGGATCACTCCCCGGCGGCTCTGCTCCGCGGCGGAGCGGGCGATTTTCTGCCAGCGGTCCAGCTTTTTTGCCAGGCTCGTGTCGTCGGGCCGGGAGACGCAGTATCGGCTGGGGAAGAGAACAATCTTCGCCGCCCCCAGCTCCGTGGCCTTCTGGATTACGTGTTCGGCCTTGTCCGCCTTGGGGAAAGCCAGATACAGAGCAGCCCGAACCTTCGGTTCCGCCGGACTGGGCAGGGGAGCCCCTGCCCGCAGGGTCAGGCCGGCTTCCACCCGGCAGGGGCACTCCATGCCTCTGCCGTCGCAGAGGGTTACTTCCTCCCCGGCCCGGAGCCGCAGCACCTTGGCGTGTTCCGCGTTTTCTCCGGTCAGTGTATATTCGACGCCCGAATCAGGCAAATGTTCCACAAAAAAACGTGCCATGACGGAATTCCTTTCTGCGCAGGGCGGGGTGAACGCAGCCCGCCCGTCATCCGCGGGAAAGACACGGCGGCCGGAATCCGGCCGCCCCGGGAACTGCGTGCCCTTGCCTGCTGCCTACTCTGTGATATGGGCGTGATTCTGAATGTGATCCTGGCAGTAGCAGCGATATCCGGCGCACTTGGAGCAGTAGCGGAATTCCAGCTTGGGGTTGGTGAGCTCCGTCCGGCCGCAGATCGTGCAGCGGAAGCGGGCGTTGTCGCCTCTGGCGGCGGTTCTGGCTCCGCCGCTGCGTTTGACCTGGTCGGCGTGATAGACGGTCCCTTGCTTCACGGCCCGCTTCCAGCTCTCCCGCGTGGGACGATACCGGATGAAATCCGGCAAAATGGCGGCGGCCTGCTTGCCGAAGAACAGCAGATAGTTGGCGATGGCCACCAGGGGGACCAGCAAAAGCAGGTAGGGGCTGACAATGCCCACCCGCAGGCGGATGAATATCAGGAGCATATCCAGTATTTTGTAGAGGGTGTAACCTATATCCAGCCAGGCCAGCCATTTCATCTTGACCGGGATTACAAAATAAAGGCGAACCTGCTCATCCGGCAGCACTGTGGCTGCGGCCAGCAGCAGACTCATATTCACGTAGGCGGCGTTGGCAATGAGCAGCCCGGACAGGCTGGAGCCCGCGGAGCCCATTTCCGCCTTGGCGACCATGCCGATCAGAAGGGCCGCCAGATCCGTGAAGACGATTCCGCAGAGGTAGTAAAGGTTCAGCCGCAGGGTGCCCCAATACTGTTCCAGAACGGTTCCGCACCAGTAGAAGAAGAACAGAGTGAGGAACCCCAGCAGGGGCGAGGAGGTCATAGACAAATAGATCAGCGGATAGGTGAACAGCCGCCAGACCTGACCGGAAAGAAGCCCGGTGAAGTCAAAACGCAGATACTCTATGAAAAGGGGATTTTCGGGGTTAAGCAGCGTCAGAAAATAGACGATGACGTTGCCGATGCCGATGTAGAGCATCAGGTTGCGGATGCCCTTATCCCGGTTCTTGAAGAAGAATCGATTTGTTTTGCTGCGGAGACTTGCCATGTAATCACTTCCTTGTTAATTGCTGTCAGTATATCCCATTCAGAGCTGTTTTTCAAGGATGAAACTGTAAATAAATCGAAAAGAAAGAACCATAAGACAATCTTATAGCGCCGGAAAGAAGAATTGAGAAATATTTTCGGAAAAGCTGTTGATTATTTTGAGTTTATCATATATACTAACAAACGGGACAAGAGGCAGTGTGCCTCTTATGGAAAATCCACAAAATGACAAGTGATTGCAACCAGGAGGTAATACTTATGAAATACGGCCGCACCTACAATTTCTCCGCCGGTCCTGCTACCATGCCGGAGCCTGTTTTGGAAGAGATCCGCGATGAGATGATGAACTACCGCGGCAGCGGCATGTGCGTGATGGAGATGTCCCACCGCTCCAAGGTCTTCCAGCAGATCGTTGATGAAGCGGAAGCTGATCTGCGTGAGCTGATGAACATTCCCGACAATTACAAGGTCCTGTTCATTCAGGGCGGCGCCACCCTGCAGTTCGCCATGATTCCCATGAATCTGATGAAGAACGGCAAGGCTGTCTACATCGAGACCGGCGCCTGGTCCAAGAAGGCCATCGCTGAGGCCAAGAAGTACGGCGAGGTCATTGTCGCCGCTTCCTCCAAGGACAAGAATTATTCCTATATCCCCGACTGCTCCGACCTGGACATTCCTGAAGATACCGACTATGTCTACATCTGCGAGAATGAGACCATCCACGGCGTTACCTGGCCCAAGCTGCCCAACACCAAGGGCCACATCCTGGTCTCCGACCAGAGCTCCATGTTCCTGTCCAAGCCCTGCAACGTGTCCGACTATGG
>JAGABH010000101.1 GCA_017614755.1 Oscillospiraceae bacterium | reverse complement strand
CAGCACGTGGTTGAGCTTGGCCTGGGCCGTCAGCGCCCGCAGCGTCTCCGCCTGCTCCAGGGGATGGCCGTTCACGGCCTTGATGCGGTCGCCGGTTTGCAGGCCCGCGGCCTGGGCGGGGGAGTCCTCATCCTCAAAGCCCACAATATAAACCCCATCCGTTTCCAGCTCCAGGCCCACTGTTCTCCCAACGGGGACCAGGCTCTCCGGCTCCGCCCCAAAGGCCGGTACGGTCAGCAGCAGCGCCAGCCAGACCGCCGCCCCTGCGGCCCGAATGCTTCTTCCCATGCGTGATCCCTCCCGTCAAATAATTTTTTGAGCGCCCGATAATAATATGGACGAAAAAGCGGCAAAAAAACCTGGCGGTATTTGAATAAAAATGAAAAAAATGAGAAAAACTGAAAAAACGACTACCGAAACCTGAAATATGTGATATAATGATTGCGGGCGAAATCCGCCCGCAAAGGATAACACGAAAGGGGACGCAATGTCATGGCAGAAAGCAAAATGAAGGAAGTCGTAGACGAGGTTCTCGAGAAGGCCGAGCCTGTGGTTCGGAAGGCGAAGTGCGCGGCCGGCTCCGCCGTGAAAAAGGCAGAGCCCGTTCTGGAAGCTGCGGTAAACGCAGGCAAGCAGATGATGTCCGCCCTGGTGCCCGAAATCTACGTCCAGCACGCCAACCGGCAGTTTGACTGCGCTGTGCTGTCGGAGCGCTGCAAGGAGGATTTCAAGGCCAAGCATCCCTCCGCCATGATTCGTTCCTGCAAGCTCTATATCAAGCCCGAGGACAACATGGTCTACTACGTCATCAACGACATCGAGGACAAGTTGGAACTGTAAACGGGAAAATTGCAAAAGCGGTCCCACTTATGGGACCGCTTTTGCGTTATGATCTCCGCAGGGAGGGATTTTATGGATTTGACCGAAAAACTGAACGCCGAGCAGCTGGCGGCCGTCACGACGACGGAGGGCTTTGTGCGGGTGATCGCGGGGGCGGGCTCCGGCAAGACCCGGGCCCTGACCCACCGCTTTGCCTGGTTGGTGACGGAGCTGGGCATTCTGCCCGGCAACATCCTCTGCGTCACCTTCACCAACAAGGCGGCCAACGAGATGCGCCAGCGGATTCACAGCCTGACCGGCGATAACGACACCGGCTATATCAACACCTTTCACGGCTTCTGCGTTTCGGTGCTTCAGGAGGACAGCTTTGCCGTGGGCTATCCCAAGGCCTTTCTGGTGCTGGACAATTCCGACATCGACGCCATGCTGCGGATCATCTACGAGGAGCGGGGCCTGACCCTGCGGGATATGACCTTTGCCAACGCCCGGGACATGATTGAGATGCAGAAGCTCCGTTTCCACCCGGAATACTACCAAGACCTGATCGATCTGCCCCTGGAGGCCCTGCGGGAGAAGTACGACAAGGCGGAGAGCACCGAAAACATCATCTTCTACGGCTACCTCTACCAGGAGAAAAAATGCTTCGGTCTAGACTACAACGATCTGATCAAATTCTCCCTCTATATCTTCCGCCGCAGCCCGGACATCCGGTTGAAATGGCAGAAGCGGCTGGAATACATTATGATCGACGAGTTCCAGGACATCGACGAGCCCCAGTACGAGCTGATGGAGGTCCTCTGCGACTACCACAAAAACCTCTTTGTGGTGGGGGACCCGGATCAGACCATCTACACCTGGCGGGGGGCCAGTATCCGCTATCTGCTGGACTTCGATCAGAAGCACCCCGGCACCCGAACCGTCTTTATGAACCGGAACTATCGTTCTACGCCGCAAATACTGAGTGTGGTCAACGATCTGATTGACAAGAACCGGAACCGGCTGAAAAAGGAGCTGGTTCCCACCCTGCCGGAGGGCCCCACGGTCCTCTGCCACCACGCGGAGACCCCCGAGGCGGAGGCCCGGTGGATTGCCGCCCGGCTTCAAGCGCTCCACGCCGCCGGGACGGATTACCGGGATATGACCCTGCTCTACCGGGCCCACTACCTGACCCGGCCGGTGGAGGACGTGCTGAATCAGGAGAAGATTCCCTACACGATTTACAGCGGCACCCCCTTCTATGGCCGGGCGGAGATCAAGGACGCCCTGTCCTATCTGCGGCTGATTGCCTACCGGGACGACCTCTCCTTCCTCCGGGTGGCCAACCTGCCCAAGCGGAATCTGGGCAAGCGGCGGATGGAGTATCTCCAGACGTGGGCGGAAGAAAACCACTGCTCCCTCTTCCTGGCTCTGCAAAAGAATCTGGACACGGAGTTCTTCCGGGGCACCAAGGCGGCGGCCTTTGTCCGGCTGGTGGAGGATTTTTCCGCCGTCTGGGAGGAGCGCCCTGTCTCCGAGGTGCTGACGGCTCTGCTCCATGAGAGCCGCTATGAAGAGATGCTCCGTACCGAAGGCAGCCAGGAGCGGCTGGACAATCTGGCGGAGCTGAAGCAGTCTATCTACGAATACGAGACCACCTGCGGGGAGGAGGCAGACCTGCCCCATTATCTGGCCCATGTGGCGCTGTTTACGAACACGGATTTAGAGGAACAGTCCGACCGGGTCAAGCTGATGACCGTCCATGCGGCCAAGGGGCTGGAGTTCCCCCACGTCTTCCTGCTGGGGCTCAACGAGGGCTCCTTCCCCACCCGGAAGACCGGGACCTTAGAGGCCATGGAGGAGGAGCGGAGGCTCTGCTTCGTGGCCATGACCCGGGCGGAGCGGAGTCTGTGTCTGTCCGAGGCCGAGGGCCGGAACTTTGACGGCTCTCCCCGCTATCCCTCCCGCTTTCTGCTGGATATCGATGAGGCCCATTTGGAGCTGACCAAGCCCCGGCCCGAGGGACTGATTGCCGAGGCCCGGGCCTTCATCGCTGCCCAGGAGCGGAATCTGCCGGAAAACAGGGCCGCCTCCACCCTGGCGGTAGGAACGAGAGTCCGCCACGCCGTTTTCGGCGCCGGCACCGTAGAGGGAATCGATGCCGAGCGGGCCGCCCACCTGGTCCGCTTCGATGACCTGCCCACGCCCCGGGCCATCAGCTTCCGGGCGAAGCTGGAACGGATTTGAACAAAGAACCGCACGGCGCAGAAAGCCGTGCGGTTCTTGCGTTATTCGGTTAGTTGAACCGTAAGCGCTACCGATCCAGCCAGCGGATGGCGTTGAGCGCCGCGTTGGCCCCGTCGGATACGGCGGTGGCTACCTGGCGGTAGTCCTTGGTGCGGCAGTCGCCTGCCACAAAGACGCCCTCCGTGGGAGTGGCGCAGCTTTCGTCCGCCTGGATATAGCCCGCCTCGTTCAGGGGCGCCACAGCGGCGAAGGGTTGGTTCTCCGGCTCTGTGCCGATGGCCAGGAAGGCCCCGTCCACAGGGAGGAAGTCCACAATTCCGGTGGAGGTGTTTTGCAGCCGCAGGCCGGTGAGGTGACCGCCGCCGCTGTACCCCACGCAGACGGTGGAGTAGCGGATATCCACGTTGGGCAGGGCCATGACCCGCTCGACCATCCGCTTTTCGCCGGTGAGGAAGCCCAGGTTCTGGACCACCGTGACCTTCTTGCAGATTTCAGACAGCAGCAGAATCTCCTGCAGGGCGGTGTTGCCGCCGCCGATGACAGCCACGTGGGAGCCGTGGTAGAAAGCCCCGTCGCAGACGGCGCAGAAGGACAGACCGTTGCCGATCATCTCCTGCTCTCCGGGAAGACCCAGGCGGCGGTGCTTGGCGCCGGCGGCGATGATAACGGTGCGGGCCTTGTAGCGGCGGGACTCGCCGATGACGGTCTTGATGGAGCCGTCCTCCAGACCCACCACTGTGTCCATGTCCACGTCGGCTCCCATGGCCATTGCCTGCTCCAGCATCCGCTGGGCCAGCTCATTGCCGGAGATTTTCTCAAAGCCGGGATAGTTTTCCAGCTTGGGGGAGAAGGTAATCTGCCCCCCAAAGTTTTCCTTTTCCAGCACCAGAACGGTTTTTCCCGCCCGTCTGGCATAGATGGCGGCGGTGAGTCCCGCAGGACCGGCCCCGACAATCACGACGTCGTACATGTTAATCATGGTCTGTATCTCAACTTTCGTTAGTATTCGCGGTGAATTATCCCCACAGAGCGGACAGCATGGGAATGACCTGCTTCTTCCGGCTCATCACGCCGGGGAGAAAGAGAGTGCTGCCTTTGGGCTCCACGCCGAAGGCCTGGGCGATGTCGTCGGCGCTGCCCAGGAAGATGATCTGGGTGCCCTCCAGCAGCACGTCGGTGAGCATCAGGATCATAATGTCGTAGCCCCGTTCCTGCTTGGCCAGCTCCATTTCCGCCAGGAACTCGTCCTTTCGGTTCAGCATGGATACGGAGTCCACGCAGGTGATCTGGCTGACGCCCAGATAGTGGCCCGCAATGTGGAAGTCCTTGTAATCGGCGTACATCAGGTCCCGGGCGGTCTTGTTTTCGCCCAGGGAGGCGGCAAAGATGAACTGGCCCAGCTCCTCCAGGTCCACGCCGCCGATCCGGGCCAGCCGTTCGGCAATGGTGCGGTCCCGGGGGGTGGCGGTGGGGGATTTGAAGATAACCGTGTCGGAGATGATAGCCGCGCACATCAGTCCCGCCATCTTTTTGGAGGGCATCAGGCCCTTTTCCTGGTACATTTCCGCCACAATGGTGGTGGAGCTGCCCACGATCTCGTTTCGGAAGAAGATGGGGTTGGCGGACTGAATGTCGGCCAGCCGATGATGGTCGATGATGCCCAGCAACTCTACCTGGTCCAGACCGGGGACGGACTGGGCTGCTTCGTTGTGGTCAACCAGGACCACCTTTTTGCGCCGGGGCTTAATCAGGTGATAGCGGGACAGGGTGCCCGTCACCCGGCCGCTGTCGTCCAGAATGGGGTAACAGCGGTAGCGGCTCTTGGAGACCACCTCCCGCACGTCGTCCAGATAGTCTGTCAGCCGGAAGGTGACCAGGTTTTTTGTCTGGCAGATGCGGGCGATGGGGATGGCCTGGAAAATCAGCCGGGCGGCCCGGTAGGCGGAGAAGGGGGTGGAGATAATGCAGGTTTTGGTCTCCAGCTCCCGGAGCTCCGGACTCAGCTCCGCCTCGCAGAGAATCAGGCAGTGGATATTGGATTCCAGAGCCCAGCGGATGACCTCGGGCTGGTCGCCGCAGACGGCCACATAGTCCTCGTGGTCGAACAGCCGCAGATCGGCGCCCCGGGGCAGGCCGAAAATCACCTCGCCGGAGATGGTGTCCGCATCCTGGCCCGCATCGTTGAGCACCCGGCCCTCCAGCACGGAGAGGAGGTTGAACAGGGGCACGTCCCGAACCATGGGGTCCTCAATGGTGGAAATATCATAGCCGGCGATGTCTCCGGAGGAGAGCATCCCGTATAGGGTCCCGTCCTCGTTGGTGACGGGGATGGCGGCGATGGCGGTGTTGTTCCGGAGAATATCCCAGCCCCGGGCCACCGTCAGAGCGGCGCTGAGCGCCGGCGGAGTATCGAAATCCAGGTCCAGAACCTGGGTTCGCATATCTTTGATCAGGACCGGGGCCTCGAAACCGAAGCGCTCCAGAATACGCTTGGATTCATCGTTCAGATGGCCCAGCCGGGCGGCGGTGTAGCCCCGTTCCCCCAAGGCGTTTTGCAGGGCGGCATAGGACATGGCCGAGACGATGGAATCTGTGTCCGGATTCCGGTGGCCGGTGACAAAAACCTGATCCATAGAAACCTCCGCAGTCGGAAAGGATATTTCGACAAACACCCAGTCAATATATTATGACGGATGAAATTCGGTTTGTCAATCCTTTTCGGTCCCGGCGGGTTTTTTTTGTTCAAAATGTACGGTTTTTGTTCAGAATTCAGGATTCAGAGCGGGGCGTTTCATTCTAAGCGCCTGAAAATCCCTGCCGGGAGCGCTGGGAAAACGCCTCGTCTCCGGCCTGCGGCTGCCCATTGCCTGCCGCTTCCCGCTGCCCTTCGATTGTGTGCCGCGCCCGGCGGCTTAAAAACTTCCGCCTGGTTGCCTCGCCCCCCCGCAGGTGCCGTTCGGCCTTGTTTTGTTCCAGCACGGTCCGGACCCGGAGCCAGAGGGGACGGTCGATCTGCTCCAGCCGCCCGGTCAGGTCCTTGTGAACCGTGGATTTCGATACGCCGAACCGCTCCGCCGCCGTCCGGACGGTGGCCCCGGTTTCCAACACATATTCCGCCAGCTCCCTGGCCCGCTTGTCGATGGTATCTGTCATATCCGCACCTCCCAAGCATGGTTCAGAACAGCTTATGCACCCTGGGGGGAGATGATAACGCGGACTGGAATTTGAGAGCTTGACAAATACCCCGTGGGGGTATATAATAGGAGATAGAATAAACGCAACAAAAGGGGGTCATCCTATGAACGAATCTTCCTGCTGCCGCAAAAAGGCCCTGCCCCGGTCCCAGGACCAGCGCAAGCGCCTGATCCACCGGCTGAACCGGCTGGAGGGCCAGATCCGGGGCATCCGAGGCATGGTGGAAAACGACGTCTACTGCAATGACATCCTGATTCAGTGTGCGGCGGCCAACGCCGCGCTCAATGCCTTTCAGCGGGAGCTTCTGGCGGACCACATCCGCACCTGCGTGGCCGACGAGCTCCGGGCAGGAAAGGATGAAGTGGTGGATGAGCTGCTGACGACCATGCAGAAGATGATGAAGTAAGAGTTAAGAAGTAAAAAGTTGGAAGGTAACTGCTCAGCAGGGTCGTAGTGTCCGCGCACCTGCGCGGACATAAATGCCCCGAAAAGCGCTTTGCGCCATGGCCGCACGGGTGTGCGGACACTACGGAGAATGGGCGACTGAATAGATACGTTGAAAGTAAGATGTTTCAGAACAGGATGGATTTTCACCGCTTAATTCTTCCTTCTCAATTCTTAGCTCGTTACTGCTTGCCGTTTACCGGATGAAAGGGGAATCGCATGAAACAATACAACGTCACCGGCATGAGCTGCGCCGCCTGCTCGGCCCGGGTGGAAAAGGCAGTGAAGGCGGTGCCCGGGGTGGAATCCTGCGCCGTGAGCCTGCTAACCAACTCCATGGGGGTGGAGGGGAACGCCGACCCTGCCGCCGTCATCGCCGCCGTCACTGCGGCGGGGTATGGGGCCGCTCCAAAGGGGAGCGGGGATTCTGCCGCCGCCTCT
>JAGABH010000100.1 GCA_017614755.1 Oscillospiraceae bacterium | reverse complement strand
GTCGGGATGCGTTAAGGAAGGAGCTCCACCCGTTCGTTTTCCGTGCCGGGATTGTGCTGCACGGCGGTGAAAAACAGGGTTTTATAAAGCAGGTCATCCGGCTGTTGGGAACTGTAGCAGATCATGTAACAGAATCTTGGAACCTGATGGGAATATTTGACCGCAACGTAATCGGCCAGGGTGAACACGCCGAAGAGCAGAAGGGCGCACAGGGCGACACAGGCGAAGCGATGCCGCAGCTTGGGCAAAAGCCGCCTGCTTGCCAGGAAGATTCCCACCAGCAGGATGATGCTGCCGAATATGGAATAAATGCTGCCCCAACTGCTCTCGCTGGGGAAAACAGCCAAGGCGGAAATGATGATGAATATGCCGAAGGCTGAGAGCAGCAAGCCGATGATCTGCCGACGCTTGCCCTTTGTCTCATTCTTGCTGTACTCCGCCATTTTGACGGCGGTTTCTTTGGTTTCTGGATTCATAATCTCGCTTTTCCTTTCTCCGTTGATAATTTCCGGAATGCTGATTTGATAGAACTCCGCGATTTCGATAAGAAGACCGATATCGGGGAGATTGCTTCCGGTTTCCCAACGCGATATGGTACGGCTGGAGACCCGGAGCTGTTCGGCCAGCGATTCCTGGGTCAGCTCCTTTTCTTTACGAAGCTGCTTCAGAAATGAGCCGATTTTGACTTGGTCCATGGGTTTTCCTCCTTTCGCCGTAAGTATAGTGCCTGCGGGCCGGTTTTTCCACGACACAAAGCGAGAAATGCCGCAGAATACGGACCGGACATCTGTGTCCGGCTGTGGAATGCCGGTTTTTTATGGCGTCCGTGTAATGATACCATAGAAAAATCGAAATGACAATCATAGAAATTTGCTGCGGAGCCGTGCAGCATCTCCGAAACCGGTCGAGAGTCGGCAGCCCTCCGGAAAGGCGGCAAGCCTGCGGCGTTTTTGAAATCAGACCGTTGAGGGAAAGTATCCCTCCCAGGACAATCAACAGATCAATTTTGCGAGAAAAGCATAAATATTCTGAAAATGCAAATAGAACCTTGACTTTTTTGCATATATGATATATAAATATATATGCATTGCAATGCAAAATACTGACTACATGAAAGGACTTAATTGTATGAAGCGAATTGTACTGATTTTTTTGTTGTTGGCAATTTTGACGTCTATTGCTGTCCCCTGCTATGCATCCACGTCCCCCATGGAAGAACCCACTGAAGCCACTGAAGAAGCAGCAATTATCACTGCGGAACAAGACAATCGAAGTGAACGGCCCAACGATACCGGGAAGGCAGGGTACGTTGTCCCCTCGGGATTGCAGGAAGCGGATGAATCGGTGATTCTGCGCTTTTTTGAGGAGCATCCCGAAGAACTTGCAGAACCGGACGACTCTTTCACGGTATCAAAGAACAATCCTACAAAGAAAGCCTCGTGGGTTTGGACGATTGATGGCAGCGGTCACGGTTTTTATTACTATCCCCAGCAAGAGTATTACACATGTGTTGCCGCCTGCGCAAGAATGTGTCTTAGGGGAGTCTCCGGAATCAGTGTGACGGAGGCCTCCGTGGTCAAAGCGATGAACCTTACGCCTACACAAAACTGCACGATTCAAGCCGCAGTCAATTATTTGAATTCAAAGCAGGGCAACTATCACTACAATGAGTGGTATTCTCTGTGGTCAAGCGGCTTTCACAGACTCCAGCTTGAGGCTGTTTGCAGCGGTGCGCCTACCATGATCGGCATTGCTGTTCCCAATGGAGCAAGCTATTGGCCCTACGCAACAAACGGCCACTGCGTCGCCTGCTATGGAATGATGGACGATAAGTCGTACTATATGATCGCCGATCCCGCAGGCGGCTATGAGAGTGAACCCAGTTGGAGATGGTACTCCAGAACCGCAAGTCAGGTATGGGCCGCATACTCCAGCGTCCGCGGCCATGGCGCATAAGATATAGGGAAATCAATCACGGGTCGGGGGCAGTCTGCTCCCGGCCCAAACGGAAAAAGGAGCTCGACGCTTATGAAAAACCACCGATGGCCGACACTGTGCCTGATACTGGGAATTTTCCTTTCGCTCTTCGGGTGCGGGCGGAATCCCGAACCTCCGGAGGTGCTTTCTTTCGACTTTTCCGACTACGCGGACTGCAGCGTAGAGGCCTTTCTGGACGGAAAGCTGATCTGCAGAAGAGATTTCTCCCATTATTTTGCGATAGATCCCGAGACAAAGACCGAAACGGAATTCACGGGCGCTGTTCCGGATTGCTACACTGGAACCAACGGCTACGCCGTGACGTCCGGAAAATACTACAGCTGCGTGATGTCTCCCGACTACACGGTAACGCTCTATGAAATCGACTGCGAACACCGCTCCGTTACGCCCCTTGCCGACTACTTTGACGTCAGTCCGATGGTGTATCTGTGGGAGACGCCGGACGGTATTCTGCAGTTAAAGACCCCCAGCCTTGAAGCCAATCGAAGGACCTATTTTGATCTGTTTCACCCGGATACCGGCGAAACCGAGCTGGTGATCCAGGGCCAGGGCAATGATTATTTTGCCCATGCCTCGGTATATGAAAACACCCTATATGTATTGGTTTCTCACAGGTCGGAGGATGGCCCCTCCACGTGGGGGCTGCAGGCCTATGATCTGGGCACATACCAATTGCTGAAAGAGACGAGTCTGGAAGCCGTCAGCGCATTCCTCAGGCAGACCAGGATCGATGAGATGGAGGTTCTCGGCGATTACGTGTATTTTGCGAATTGGTCGGATCAGGGGATAATCGCAAAGATTTCCGACGAAGGGGTGACGCCTGTCGTGGAGCGGGAATCTCTGCGATGCGCAAGTTGCTTTGATCGGTCCGCGCAAACAAGCGAGCGGCTGTTCTACTCCCAGCCCACGGACGAATGCCTGCTGTTTCAGTTTGACACCGGGGAGACCCGTATCTTCCGGGTGGAACGGCAGGAAGGGTTTGAACTATGGAGCGTTATGATCGACGGCGACCGCGTCCTGCTGCATGAAACGCAGATCAGCCAGACAAAGCTGGAAAATAACAAGGAGATTTTTCGGATCTTTGACTACAATGATTTTATAAGTCAAGGCGCATCGGATTCTGATTAAATTTGTTTGCAGAAAAGGCTTCGCTGCCTCTGAACTGTAATTTGCGGTTCAGAGGCAGCGAAGCACTATATCTTGTGGTGGAAAACAGCAGCAAGACTGCCATGGGATTCTGTACAATTTTTCTCTGAAAATTTTATAAAAAACGTCAAAAAAGTTCTTGACATTCAGCCGTGTGTGTAGTATACTACGGGGGCTTGCGAACGGGATAACTGCGCGCAGGCACTGCGATGAAGCGGGAGATTGCGTGATCCTCACGGTAACTTCCGCGGAGTATGTCCGGTCATCGGGCGGCTGAGAAGGGACTGAACGCGGCGTATATCGCCTCGTGAAGCAGCTTGGCCGGCACAAAGTCGGCCACTTTTCATGTGCGGGGAGTGATACGCACGGCAAAGCGGACAGAAACTTTTCGACCGTACCCAGCGAGACAAACGAAAAAACTGAGTACGATTCTTTAGGAGGAAATCAACATGGCAAACCAGGAAATGATCCGTATCCGCCTCAAGGCTTACGATCATCAACTCATCGACTCCAGCGCGGAGAAGATCGTCGAGACCGCCAAGCGGAACGGCGCCTCCGTATCCGGCCCCATCCCCCTGCCCACCAAGAAGGAGGTCGTCACCATCCTTCGCGCGGTCCACAAGTACAAGGACTCCCGTGAGCAGTTCGAGCGCAGAACCCACAAGCGTCTGATCGATATTCTCAACC
>JAGABH010000099.1 GCA_017614755.1 Oscillospiraceae bacterium | reverse complement strand
GTCGATGGTGTCGATCTCGTCGAACTCGTGCTTCTTGGCGTAGGCGCAGTAGGCCTGGGTCACGCCGGGGTCGAAGCCGCAGCCCAGCAGGGCGGTGAGACCGGCCTCCTCGAAGCGCTTGCGGTAGGCCCACTGCCAGGAGTAGTCAAAGTAGGCGGAGAAGCCCTGCTCCTTGCAGCGCTTGTCGTAGACCTTCCGCCATTCGGGATCGTCGGTGTCCTCGGGCTCGTAGTTGGCCGTGTCCATATAGTTGACCTTGCAGCGGAGGCAGGCCTCCATGATGGTCAGGTCCTGATAGGGCAGGGCAATGTTCATCACCAGGTCGGGCTTGTAGGACTGGATGAGGGCGCAAAGCTCCTCCACGCTGTCCGCGTTGACCTGGGCGGTGGTAATCTTGGTGGTGGTTTTGTTCTTCAGCTCGGCGGCCAGGGCGTCGCACTTGGCCTTGGTGCGGCTGGCGATGCACAGCTCGGTGAAGACCTCCGGCAGCATGCAGCACTTGCGAATGGCCACGTTGGCGACGCCGCCGCAGCCGATGACGAGTACACGGCTCATAGTTTGTACCTCCTCAGATAATAATGAAAAAATGAAAATATGAAATGATGTAAAAATTGAGGTATTTTCCAATTCTGCGAATTGTAAAATGGAAACAATGAAATGACAGACTATTCGTATCTGATCGTGAGCTTAACGCCTGCGTCCATAGTTTTTGAAGCGATTACAACTTCTTCTCCATGCGGAATACTTAATTTCTCCAATGTTTGACCGGTTAAGTTTATTGTTCCAATACCATTGGATTCAGCGAAAGTAGAGCCTTCAATCTTTAATTCGATCGTCGAATGGTTCACGTTGGACACTGTAATCTTCCCAAAGAATTGGTGGGAATAGACCACGGTGCCTTCGGTTATACCTTCAAAGGTGTTGGTTGTTGGTTCAGGCTGTTCCGGCGTCCATCCGGTCCATGGAGTTATTGTTACTGTAAGATTTGGTTCAAAAGTATTCGTCAATTCAAAACTGCCAGGTTGTTCAGCATCAGTTTCCGGAACAGAATCACTCGTATCAATTTCACTACATGCGGACAGAACCATCAAAAGAGCAAGTACGATAGTAAGGCATAGACGCTTCAATGTTTGTGTCTCCTTATTCAAATGAAAATATGAAACTTTGAAAATATGAAAAAATTGAGGTGTTTTTCAATTCTGCGTATTGAAAAAGAAAAACAATCTTCAATCTTCGTTATTTATCATCTTCGTGTTTTGTGTTGCAGTATTAGTTTATTTGATCAATAACATGTGTAATCTTCATTCTGAAGCTCTGAAATATTTCCGCTTCATTCTGCCCCCCGCAATCATTTGTATGGTTCAAATGGCAATTTGAACCATACCACAATAGTTTCATTTTATTCAACCGACCAGCAGCGCCAGCAGCAGTCCCGCAAAACCTTGCAGGCCATGGCCGTCGAAACCCCGCTGGGGTCCAGCATGGGGGCCGGCTCGTTGACGTCGGCGGCCACAACATTGGCCTTTGCGACTGTCAGAATTGTGTCCAAAAGCTGGGGGAAGGCAACGCCGCCGGCCTCGGGAGTGCCGGTGCCGGGGAAGCAGGCGGAACATCGTACGCATTTTGAACTGCACAGACGATGTCCGGGGCCGCCATCACGCCGATGAGAGCCTTGAGCAATAATTCTTCAAAACGATATTTATGGTTCTGTTACAAAAGGAACGCCGCATCCCCAGCACCGGGCGCGATCACTTTTCTGGACTTCGCCGCAATGGGGACAAGTGATTCGATTGGGATCATCGGGGTCTGGGATCGGCTTGACAGCGGCCTGCCCCGCTTCTAAAACAGGACCTTCGTGCTCACTCCGGTCCGTGCCCTCCATGTCCGCAGCGCTTTCTGCCTGACTGTCCGCTTGGTTCTGCCGAAGCACAGCTTCAAGAGTTTTCAGTCTTTCTGAAATAGCCATGATGTCTTCTTCGTGGTCCAGGGTGATTTCAATATGATTGGCGTAATGGAATGCGTAGATTAAAACGAGGACAGCAGAGGTAAAATTCACAAGAAATACAAAAAAACTTGACCCCAGCGCGATAAACGCAGAAATGAAATTCAGAACAGCATAAATGGTACCGATGATTCGGACATAAGAAGCAAAGCCCTTTTTCATAAAGATAGTCCTCCCTGTTTTGTGATTGTATTTGTCAAGGGGAGAGCAGCGCCAGCAGCAGTTCCCGCAGGACCTTGCAGGCCATGGCCGTCGAAACCCCGCTGGGGTCCAGCATGGGGGCCAGCTCGTTGACGTCGGCGGCCACAACATTGGTCTTTGCGACTGTCAAAATTGCCTCCAGAAGCTGGGGGAAGCCGACGCCCCCCGCCTCGGGGGTGCCGGTGCCGGGGAAGCAGGCCGGGTCCAGGCAGTCCAGGTCTATGGTGAAGTAGACCGGGACCTTGGCGGCGGCCAGTTGTTCACAGCAGTCTTGCAGCCCGTCAAAGGAGAAGGGGTGCATTTCCGTGTGGCCTTTTGCGAATTCAAATTCGGCCTTGTCGCCGCTGCGGATGCAGAACTGGTGAATTCTTCCGTCGCCCAAAATGTCGTGGCAGCGGCGGATCACACAGGCGTGACTGAGCTTTGCGCCCAGGTAGTCGTCCCGCAGATCGGCGTGGGCGTCAAAGTGGATGATATGCAGGTCGGGGTACTTTTTTGCCGCCGCCCGCACGCTGCCCAGGGTGACTAAGTGCTCGCCCCCCAGCAGCAGGGGCAGCTTCCCGGCATCCAAAATCTCCATGGCCCGGGCCTCAATGTCTGCCAAAGCCATTTCCGCGGAGCCGAAGCACAGCTCCAAATCGCCGGAATCAAAGACGGCGTAGTCCGGCAGCTCCTTTTGCTGGTAGGGGCTCCAGGTCTCGATGCCGAAGCTCTCATGCCGCATGGCGGCGGAGCCGAAGCGGGCCCCGGGCCGGAAGGAGGTAGTGGAGTCAAAGGGGGCGCCGAAGAGGACAATCTTTGCTTCCGCAAAGGGGGCGTCGCAGCCGATGAAGGTCTCTACGTTTTGCCTCATCCCTCCACCTCCTTCAGCAGCCGCTCCAGGAAGGCGGGCAGGCAGAAGGCCCCCACGTGGAGGCGGGTGGTGTAGTATTTGGTCTGCAGGTTCAGCTTGTTCCAGCCCTCCGCGTCCAGATCGTCCACGGGATGATATTTCTTGGAGGCGAAGCCGAAGGTCCAGTAGCCCGCCGCGTAGGTGGGAATGTGGGCCTGATAGACCCGGGAGATGGGGAAGGTGTGGACAATCCGCTGGTGAGACCGCTGCATGGCCTCGGCGTCATGCTGATAGAAGGGACTCCCCTGCTGGTTTACCATAATCCCGTCCTCCCGCAGGGCGTTGTAGCAGATGCCGTAGAATTCCCGGGTGAAATAGCCCTCGGAGGGGCCGAAGGGGTCCGTGGAATCCACGATAATCAAATCGTACTGCTCCTTGCAGCGGCGGATGAAGCGCAGGGCGTTGTCGTAGTAGATGTGGACCCGGCGGTCGTCCAGACGGGAGGCGTTCTCCGGCAGGTAGGCCCGGCAGGCCTTAATGACCTCGGGGTCCATCTCCACCAGGTCGATCCGCTCAATTCGATCATAGCGGGCCAGCTCCTTCACCACGCCGCCGTCCCCGGCGCCGATGACCAGCACGTCCTTGATGGCGGGGTGGACGGCCATGGGCACGTGGGTAATCATCTCGTTGTAGATGAATTCGTCCCGCTCGGTGAGCTGGACGTTGCCGTCCAGGGCCAGCACCCGCCCGTATTCGGGGGTCTCAAAAATGTCGATGCGCTGATAATCTGTCTGATGAGAATACAAATGCCGGTTGATGCGAATGGAATGCTTCACATCCGGTGCGTGAAACTCACTGAACCATAATTCCATGGAGTACCCTCCTTTATGCCAACACGTTCAATCTCAAAATATCCGGGTCCTCGGGGCCGGTCATGGAGCAGCCTTTTTCCTTGGCGAATTTGATATAGTCCAAAATATCCCGGGTGATGCGCTCGCCGGGGGCCAGAATGGGGATGCCGGGAGGATAGCACATGACGAACTCGCTGCACACGCAGCCCTCGGTCTCGTCCAGGGGCAGGGATTTTTTGGGGGCGTAGAAAGCCTCCTGGGGGGTTGCCACCACCACGGGGTCCAGATACTCTGTGTCCAGCAGGCCGGAGCCGTCCCGCTGGTAGCGGCGGCGAATCTCCGCCAGGGCGGAGACCAGACGCTCCAGCTCCTGGGTCCGGTCGCCGATGGAGAGGTAGGCCAGAATATTGCCGATGTCGCCGAACTCGATCTGAATGTCGTACTCGTCCCGCAGGATGTCGTAGACCTCGATGCCGGCCAGGCCGATGTCCCTGGTGTGGATGGACAGCTTGGTGGGGTCGAAATCAAAGATGGAATCGCCGTTGACCAGTTCTTTGCCGAAGGCGTAGTAGCCGCCGATGGCATTGACCTCCTCCCGGGCGTAGTCGGCCATGGTGGTCACCTTGGCAAAAATCTCCCGGCCGCGGAGGGCCAGCATCCGGCGGCTGATGTCCAGGGAGGACATGAGCAGATAGGAGCCGGAGGTGGTCTGGGTCAGGTTGATGATCTGCCGGACGTGGCCGGGGTTCATCCGGGGGCCGGTGAGCAGGAAGGAGGACTGGGTCAGGCTGCCGCCGGATTTGTGCATGGACACGGCGGCCATGTCCGCTCCCGCCTCCATCGCAGAGGTGGGCATGCCCGCACCGAAGTAGAAGTGGGTGCCGTGGGCCTCGTCGGCCAGACAGTACATTCCGGCGTCGTGGGCCATGCGGACGATGGCCTTCAGGTCAGAGCAAATGCCGTAGTAGGTGGGGTTGTTCACCAGCACCGCCACGGCGTCCGGGTTCTCCCGAATTGCCTTGAAGACCTGATCCCGTCGCATACCCAGGGAAATGCCCAGCCGGTCGTCCACCTCGGGGTTCACATAGACCGGCACTGCGCCGCAGAGGACCAGGGCGTTGATGACGGAGCGGTGGACGTTCCGGGGCAGGATGATCTTGTCGCCCCGTTTGCAGGTGGCCAGCACCATGGTCTGTACCGAGGAGGTGGTGCCCCCCACCATCAGGAAAGCGTGGGCCGCGCCGAAGGCGTCGGCAGCCAGGTCCTCGGCTTCCTTGATGACGGAGACCGGGTGACAGAGATTGTCCAGCGGCTTCATGGAATTGACGTCGATGGTAACGCATTTCTCGCCTAAAAAGGCGGTCATTTCCGGATTGCCCCGGCCATGCTTATGGCCCGGTACGTCAAAGGGCACCACCCGCATCTGGCGGAAGGTTTGCAGCGCTTCGTAGATGGGCGCACGTTTTTGGTCGAGGCAAGCGGGATAATCATTCATGTGGGACACCCCCGATAATAAAAAAATCACAGGCCGCAGCCTGCGAAGGGTCAAACACCGGAAAAGCCCAGCCCCGGAGCGGGGATCAGCATGGGATCGGCGGATATGAGAGCCTATACAGCAATCAATACTTTTACTGCTCTTATTGACCGTTTCACAAGTCTGCGTGAAAAACGCATTTCGGTTATGAAGTAACCAACTTATAAAAAAGAATAGATCAGTCGATAGACTCTGTCCGTGACATTTTCCTCCTATACTATACAGAAAACGGCACTGGAAGTCAAGTTTTTTCAAAATTATATTCGGAATTGTTTTCAGCCTGTCTTCAGCGGAGTCAGAGCAAAAAATTCACAGTTTTCCTGAAATTCCCCATTGTTTTCCGGCGCGAAATCGGTTATGATATAAACGCAGAGAAATAACAAGTGTGAGGTGACTCATATGATTAATGTTGATATTTCCAATGTTTGGGGAGAGCTTTCCCTCAACGATCTGCTTGGGCTCGAGAAGGAAGTGTTCAACGCCCATAAGACCTTGTTGGAGCGGAAGGGTCCCGGCGCTGATTTCCTGGGCTGGCTGGATCTGCCCACCTTTGAGGCTACCGACGAGATGCGCCGCATTGTGGCTGCCTCCAAGCGCATTCGCGAGCACTCCGAGGTCTTCGTGGTGGTGGGCATCGGCGGGTCCTACCTGGGGCCCCGGGCTGCCATTGAGCTGGTGAAGGGACAGAATCACAATCTCCGGAGCAAGGACCCCCAGGTGTTCTTCGCTGGCAACAACCTGTCCACCCGAGCCTGGCAGGAGCTCTGCGCCCTGCTGGAGGGGAAGGACTTTTCCATCAACATCATCTCCAAATCCGGCACTACCACCGAGCCCGCCATTGCCACCCGGGCGCTGAAATGGATGTTGGAACGGAGGTACGGGGCCGATGAGGCTAAGAAGCGGATTTTTGTCACCACCGACCCGGAGAAGGGAGCCCTGCGGCAGATGGCCGAAGAGGAGGGCTACGAAACCTTTGTGATTCCCCCCGACGTGGGCGGCCGCTATTCCGTGTTGACCGCAGTGGGGCTGCTGCCTTTGGCAGTGGCAGGAATGGACATTACCGAGCTGATGTTCGGCGCGGCTGCGGCCCAGCGGGACATGGGAGCCTTTTCCTTTGAGAATCCCGTGTGGCTCTATGCCGCTGCCCGAAACCTGCTCTACCGCAGCGGGAAGAAGCTGGAGCTTTTGTGCAACTGGGAGCCCTCCGCCCGCTACTTCGGCGGCTGGTGGCAGCAGCTCTTCGGGGAATCCGAGGGCAAGGACGGCAAGGGAATCTTCCCCGTTACCGCGGAATTCACCGCCGATCTCCACTCCCTGGGTCAGATGATCCAGCAGGGTGAGCGCAATATTTTTGAGACGGTCATTCGCTTTGCGCCGCCCAGGAAGCGCACCATGATCGAGATGGACTGGAAGAACCTGGACGGGCTGAACTACCTGGAGGGCAGAAGCCTGGACTTCGTGGAGGAGCAGGCCTTCCAGGGCACCCTGGCGGCTCATGTGGACGGCGGCGTGCCTGTCGTCCTGGTTCAGGCCGACGAGGTCTGCGACCGGACCCTGGGCGAGCTGTTCTTCTTCTTTGAGCTGAGCTGCGGCATCTCCGCCTATATGCTGGGAGTCAACCCCTTCAACCAGCCCGGCGTGGAGTTCTACAAGCGCAATATGTTCCAGCTTTTGGGCAAGCCCGGCTACGAGAAGAATCCATAAAACAGGACACATAATCCTGCCACCGTGGTTTGACTGCGGGCAGGATTGCCAAATATAACAAAAGGAGACGATTTCCTATGGTCAAGCTAATCGCCGGTCTGAGCGGCACCGGCAAAACCCAACAAATGCTCGCAGAAATCAACGAAACGGTGGAGAAGGAGCAGGGCAGCCTGGTCTGCATCGAGCTCAAAACCTCCCTGCGTTACGATCTGAACTACAAGGTTCGCCTGATTGAGTACCAGGCCTACCAGTTGGAGGGTCTGGAATCCCTCAAGGCCTTTATCTCCGGCCTTCATGCCGGCAACTTTGACATTACCCACCTCTACCTCAAGAGCGTCCACCGTCTGGTGGGCACCGACGATCCGGAGGTCCTGGCGGACTTCTGCGCCTGGTGCGAGAGCTTCGGCCGGGAGAACGGCATTAGCTTCACCATGACGGCCCGCCTGGACCCCCAGACGGCCCCTGAGACGCTGAAAAAGTACATCTGACGAAAAATCGCCGCGGCAGCTTTTGAGCTGCCGCGGTTTTTTCAGTTCCCGAGGAAGGCTTCCGGGTCCTGCGGGACGTTGTTTCTATATACCGCGAAGTGGAGATGAGACTCGCTGCCTACCTCGCCCAGGGCTGTTCTGCCCACAGTTCCGATGGCCTGCCCGGCGCTGACCTGTACGCCGGCTTCTACCAGGACCTCCTCCGCCAGGTTGGCGTAGTGGGTCACCCAGCCGCCCTCATGCTGGATGGTCACAGTTCTGCCCAGCATATCGTCGTCATAGATGGACAGGACGGTGCCTTCCGCCGCGGCGCGGACCTCGCTGCCCTGGGGGGCGGAAAGGTCCATTCCCGCATGGGTGCGCCAGTCTCGGGTGGTGGGGTTGAAGGACAGCTTATCCATGCTGTATTCCTGGACCACGGTTCCTTCCACCGGCCGGAAGCGGAGGGTTTCAGGCCGGATGACAGGCTTCTGGGGCTGCTCCGTTCGCTCCGTCTGCGCCTCCGTTTCCGGAGTCACTTCTGTGACGGGACGGTCAGGCTTCACGGACGAGACAGGATTCTCGGGAGCAGTGTGCCCGTTTCCGTCGATTTTTGGCATGGTGGGCAGGACGGCCGCCTGTACTGCGTCGGGGAGCTTGGCGTCAGGCTCATCGTTGTGCAGGCTTTCCACAAAGAGCCAGCCGGACACTGCCACAGCCGCCGTACACACGGCCAAAGCCAGGTAGTAGCCTCTGTCGCCGGAAAATTTTTTCTTCAGTTGTTTCCATTTCATGGTAATACACCTCCGATCGGAGTATGCCCCGGGAAAAGGAAATCTATTCAAGCAGCGGAAAAAACAGGAAAAAGGCAGCGGGAGCAAATGCTCTCGCTGCCTTCTGTGCCGATGGGATTACCGGACGAATACCATGGGCAGAAGCGTTTTGTACGACTCGAAACCTTCCACGCCCACCACATCGGTGACGCGCATCTCATTGCCGTTGAGCTCCACCGCCAGGAATTTGTCGGTATTCTCAGCTTTACCCGTTTCGGTGAGATAGAGCTTCCCGTTTTCAAAGCGATAAGTGCCTTCCTTGGAGTTTTCAGCCAGTTGGCTCACGAGATCCTCCGTGCTGAACTGCCCCATCATCTCCGCCATCACGTCGTCCATAGAGACGCCTTCCGCTTCCAGCATCTCCATAATCTCGGCCTCGGAGACGCCAAGCATACTGGCCAGAAGGCCGGGCAGGATATCGCCCATTTTGGACATCATCTGGTCCACTGCCGCTCTGGCAGAGGCTTCGTCAACGTAGAATTTGCAGGTGTTGTCTTCTCTGAGGTCCAAAACAAGGATAATATTCATGTCCTTGAAGGCGTCCACGAGAGAATCGCCCATGCTGCCAAGCGCGGAAAGATCAGCGGTGCTGCCTGCTGATTCCATAGCTTTGGAGAAGTCCAGGGTGTATTTCCAGACACCCACCACGCTGGCACCGGATTTGGAGCAGGCGGCCAGGGAGAAAACCAGACACAGGGCCAAAATCAGCGCAAAAAGTTTGGTGTATTTCTTCATATTCTTCGCTTCCTTTCTGTATTATGTGAGAACATCCCACACGGCAATTATACCTGATTCCCCGGAATTGTCAAGGGAGAAAAGGGGGATGGACCCGAAAAGGCAGATTTCATCCTCCCCGCCGCTTCCCGGTCAGCGCCGTGCCGTCTGCCAGCAGGGCGGCCAGGTTTTCTTCGCTGTGCTCCACTTCCCTGCTGATCCGCTGGAGGAAGGGTCCATCTTCGGGAAAAGCCCGATCCATAGCCAGGCCCAGCAGAGTCATGGAGACGCTCCGCTCCACCCGGCCCGCCAGGTTTCCGTCGTCCAGGGCGTCCAGCCAGTATTTGTAGAGGCTGTAAGCGAGATAGCGGGCATAGACCTCCGGCCTGTCGGTCTGTAGGGGCGCATATTGTGCGCCCGCTTCGTTCCGAAGCAGCATCCGAAACCGCTCCAACGCCTCCCCCCAGGCTGGGGAGAGAAGCTCCAAGCTCGAAAAGCGCTCCGCCAAACGATCCAGCTCGGACAATTGACGATTGCCCCGCACCCATGCATTCTGCATTCTGCATCGTGCATTTTGCATTCGCTCCAAGGGAGCGCCACAGAAAGCAGTCCGCTGTTGAGACTTCCCCTCCTCCGGCCCTTCGGGCCGACTTCCCCCCGGGGAGAAGGCTTTGTTTTGTTTCCCGAGCCTTGCTCCCGGCTCCCGGATTCCTGCTTCCCATCTTCGCAGCCGCAGGGCCCAGTCGTGGCGAATCCGCTTCTCCGGCGCAGCCTGCATGGCGGCCGCCAGCCGTCGCACCAGCTCGATTCGCCGCTCCAGTGACAGCTCTTCCCGGGCCAGCAGGTTCAGGGCCAGCTCCCGCCCCCGGCGGAGCCGAAGATAGGCCGCCGGGTCCAGATCGTTGGGAACTACCGGGGCCTGGTCCTCCCAGGTCTCCCATTCCAGAGGCTTGCCCACCCCCAGGGCGTAGGCGGTTGGGCAGCTCAGACTGACGCCGTGCTCGGTGAGATTGCCGAACTCCCGGTGGAAGCGGGGGTACTCCCGGCAGACCCGGCAAAGGGCCTCGTGACCGAAATTCCTCTGGACGTGGCAGAGCCCGTCCGGGTCCAGCAAAACGCAGACCCGGGCGTCGTCTTGCCGCAGCAGAGACTCAGCCGGTTCCGCGGGCGGCTGATGACCGTCCCCACAGGCGGGAACGATCCCGGCGCGGACCCGGGCTCCGGCTGTGCCGGGCAGGGTTTGATAGAGCTTCAGGGTTTCTTCATCCGGAATGATCTCCCAGCCGGCCCGGCAGCAGCTGTCCGGGCAGCGCCCCGCGGCGCAGGCGAAGCTCCGGAAGGTGGTTGGAGCCAGGTGCTTCACGGCTTTACGATGTTTTTGAGCATCTCCACGCAGCGCTCCATGTCCTCCACGGGGATGTACTCATAGCGGCCGTGATAATTCTCACCGCCGGTGCAGAGGTTGGGGCAGGGCAGGCCCTCAAAGCTCAGCCGGGCGCCGTCCGTGCCGCCGCGAACAGGAACTGTTACGGGGTTCATCCCGGCGGCGGTCATGGCGGCCTTAGCCCGCTCCACCACGTGCATCACGGGGAGAATCTTCTCCTTCATGTTGTAGTAGCTGTCTTTCAGCTGGACGGTGACGGTGCCCGCTCCGTAGCGCTCGTTGAGATAGGCTGCAATGCTCTGGAACCGGGCCTTTTTCTGCTCGAACTTGAAGCGGTCATGGTCCCGGATGATGTAGCGAAGCGTGGCGGATTCCACGTCGCCCTCCATGCCGTGCAGCATGGAAAAGCCCTCGTAGCCCTCGGTGTACTCGGGCCGCTCCTGGGTGGGCAGCATGGCGTGGAAGTCCACTGCTACCTGCATGGCGTTGATCATCCGGCCCTTGGCGCTGCCCGGGTGGATGGAGACGCCCTTGCATATCACCGTGGCCCCCGCGGCGTTGAAGTTCTCATATTCCAGCTCGCCCAGGGTGCCGCCGTCGGCGGTGTAGGCAAAGTCTGCGCCGAAGCCCTTGACGTCGAAGCGGTCAGCGCCCCGGCCAATCTCCTCATCGGGGGTGAAGCCGATGCGAATGGGAACCCGAGGGCCGCCCTCGGCCAGCAGTTCTTCCACGGCGGTGAGGATTTCCGCGATGCCCGCCTTGTCGTCGGCGCCCAGCAGGGTGGTGCCGTCGGTGACGATCAGGTGCTTGCCCTCGTTCCAGGTGAGGCTGGGGAAGTCCTTGACCTTCATGACCACCTTTTCCGCCTCGTTCAGCACCAGGTCTCCGCCCTTGTATTCTACGATCCGGGGCTTGATGTCCTTGCCGGAGCAGTCGGGGGCGGTGTCCATGTGGGCAATCAGGCCGATCACAGGGCCCTCGGCGGTGCCGGGGACAGAGCCGTAAATGTAGCCGTCCGCGTCCATTCGGGCGTCAGCGATGCCGATGGCCTTCATGTCCTCTACGATGCAGGCGCCCAGCAGCTTCTGCGTTTCTGTGGAGGGACAGCTTTCGCTGTTTTCGTCGGATTGGGTGTCGAAGGAAACGTACTTCAGGAATCGCTCGGTAACTTTCATGGGAATCCTCCTTGTTTCTGTGTGTTATGTCAGGACGGCACCTGCCGTCTGTGGTTCAGAGTTCAGGGTTTAGAGTTCGGCGTTCGCAGGGACAAGCACCTGTGCCCTTTATGGGTATTGCTTGTCCGCGGTTCCGTGGCGCACCGGTGTGTGCCGCTGCAAAAGTCCTGCGATACAGAAAAATTCTCACTTCTCAATTCTCAACTGGAACATACCCGTACAATCCACGGACGGAGACCTCGCCGCTCTGGACGGCTTCCACGCCGGTTTCCGTCTGGACCATCAGCTCTGCGTCGGGGCCCACGTCCAAGGCTTTTCCGGTGCGGGGAGGCTGGCCGGGGGCAAGAATTTGAACGTCCTTGCCCAGGTTCACGCAGGCGGATCGGTACTCTGCCTGCCAATCCAGCTCCGGCATGGCCGAGAGCTCCCGGATCATGGCCGCGGCCAGGGCGTTCCGGTCCACCCGCTTTCCCGTCTCGGAAAGAAGGGTGCCCACGGTGTCCCGGAGAGCGGGGTGATAATCCTCAATTTGCCGGTTGCAGTTCAGCCCTGCCCCCACCACGGCGTAGGCAATCAGGCCGCTTTCCGCCTCAATGGAAAGCTCTGTCAGAATGCCGCAGAGTTTCCGACCGTTCAGCACCAGGTCGTTGACCCACTTGATTCCCGCCTCCGCCCCGGTAACGGCGCGAATGGCCCGGCGGACAGCCACGGCGGCCTGGGCCGTCAGAGCCATGAGGGCGTTGGGCGGACAGGCCGGGCGCAGCAAAATTGAGAGATAAACACCCGCGCCTGCCGAGGAGTCGAAGCTCCGCCCCAGCCGCCCCCGGCCGCCCGTTTGACAGTTGGCCACAACGACAGTTCCGTGGGGTGCGCCTGCGGCGGCATGGGTTTTCAGATAGCTGTTGGTGGAGTCCACCGTTTCCAGAACCTCCACTGTCCCGGCCCAGGGATGGGGGCCCAGAGCCTCCAGGATTCCCGCCCGGGTCAGCAGGTCAGGCTCTGCCGCCAGCCGGTGACCCCGGTTTGGAACCGAGTCAATTCCGTAGCCCTCCCGTTTCAGAGCGGCCACAGCCTTGGACACCGCCGCCCGGGTCACCCCCAGGCGTTTGCCCAGCTCCGCCCCGGAGACGTAGCTGTCCCGGCGCAGCAGCGCCAGCAGCTCCTGTTTGTCCAATGGCAATTCCTCCCCAAAATTTTATTTTTCCCGGCCCTGCATTCGACAGACAATTTTCCACGGGACAATTATACTGTCCACGCAGCTTATCCAATTCGAGCGCGACAAAACCTCGGACGCAGCCACCGCGTCCAAAGGGAATTGCCCTCCCGGCCCGGGAGGGCAATTTTTTTACAGGGCAAAGGGAGAGAAAGGCACCACGTCGGCCACAGCCTCCTTGGGGGAGATTACGGCGTCGTCGTGGTCGATATCAATCAGCTCATATTCGTCGCTGCCCATGCCCAGCTCCTTCATATAGCTGAGCTGGCGCAGACCGTGCCGGGTCTGAATGCGCTCGGTCAGGGCCTTGTTGTCGGCGGGATTCAGGGCAAAGACAAGATCCACGCTGGCCTGATCCACCGCCAGAATGTCCAGGGAGGCTGCCATGCCGATGTTGGGGGTCACAACGGGCTGCGCTCCGGTGCCCTCGCAGTCACAGGAGACGGACATATTCCGCAGCACGTTCAGATAGGCAATATGGCCCGCAAAATGATCCACGGTGGCCTTGGTGGATTCCGCGATCCGCTCCATGAGCTCGTCCATGGCGATGGACCACATATCGTCGGAGCCCTCCCGCTGGTGAATCATCTTCTTGCCGATTTTGCCGTCGGCCATACCGATGCCAAGATTCTTGTTGGAGCCGCCGAAGCCCCCCATGACGTGGCCCTTGAAATGGGTCAGGGTCAGCAGGGAGTCATAGCGGGTCACATGGCTGCCCATGGTCATGTGATCGAACCATTTGCCCCCCTTCACGGGGAGATCGACAGTACCTTCCTCGTCCATGATGTCCACGGGGCAGAAGGTCCAGCCGTTGACCTTCAGGGTTTCCCGGTGCTTTTCGGTGCTGTCCCGGTCCCCCTCATAGAAGGTGTTGGTCTCCACAATGGTCGCGTCGGGGAGACATTCGCCCAAGAATTCCTTGACCCAGGCGCTGGGGATGATATTGGGGCCGTTCTTCTCGCCGGTGTGGAGCTTCACGGCGATTTTCCCGGTCAGCGGGGCGCTGATCCGGGCATAGAGCCTTTTCAGTCCTTCGGGGGAGAGATCGCGGGTAAAGAATACTTGCGATTTTTTCATGGCGGTTCCTCCTTTGTTCGGATCATGGCTTATGGCTCGCAGCAAGCGATGGCTTCCCTGGCCGCCACGGCCAACTGGTCGCAGCGGTTGTTTTTGGGATTATCGGCGTGGCCCTTGACCCAGTGGCAGCTGACCTCATGCTGTGCCGTGAGGGCCAGCAGCCGCTCCCAGAGGTCGGGGTTCAGAGCGGGCTTTTTGTCGGGCTTGATCCAGCCCCGGGCCTGCCAGCCCTTGGCCCAACCCAGGGTCAGGGCGTCGGTGACGTATTTGGAGTCGGACCACAGCTCTACCCGGCAGGGCTCCTTGAGCTGCTCCAGGGCGGAGATCACGGCGGTGAGCTCCATGCGATTGTTGGTGGTCTGTGCCTCGGCTCCGGAGAGCTCCTTTTCCCGGCCCCGATATTCCAGAATCGCCCCCCAGCCTCCCGGCCCGGGGTTCCCGCTGCACGCACCGTCGGTGTAGATTGTTACGGTTTTCATTCTGTTTTGCTCCATCCGTTTTTCGCTATTATACCACAGCTTCCCCGGCTGTACAAGTTGAAAGTTATCGACAGCGCAGCAATTCTTCCACATATTGTGCCAGATACGGCATGGCCGCACAGGCCTCCGGCAGGGTGTTCTCCGTGGACCCCACCTCCACAATCAGGGAGCCTCCCGTCATATCTCCGTTGAAGCGCTCCTTTCGAAAGGAAATACGCTTGAACAGCCCCGGAGTCTCCCGGTTTGCCAGGGCTTGGAGCTTGAGACCGCAGGAGAGATTGTCCGCCCAATTTGGGTGCTTCAGCCCGCCCTCGTCGGTGCCGATCACCAGCATCAGCGGGGCCACGGTCTGTCCCTCCAGCTCCACCGTCTCCCGAACGGGCTTCTCCAGGGCATCCCGGTGGAGGTCCAGCACCATCACGATGGAGGGGTACTGCTCCAAATAATCCTGAATTTTTCCCCGGGCCACGGCATAGGAGCTGTTGTAGTCCGGGTAGTCGTTGTAGGTCCGGTCGTGGATTACCTCCACGCCCAGACAGGCCAGCTCCCAGGCCAGGGCGTCCCCCACGGCAACCACGTTGTTTTCCATATCCAGAGTCCGGTAGTTGGCGCTGGGAAGGTAGCTGTGGTCCTCGCATTGGGTGTAGGCCTCACAGGAATGGCTGTGGATGATCAGCACCTTCGGCCCGGGCTCGTCAGGCCAGTCCAGGGGGCGGAGCAGCAGAGCAGCCTTGTCCACCTGATAGCTGCAGTTGCCCCGGAACAAAATCGCCTCCGCCTCCTCCGCCGTGAAGGGAACAAAGGCCGCCTCCCCCGCCGCCGGGTCCTCCGAACTCGGCTGTAGGGACAAGCATTGCTTGTCCGCGTCTTCGACACACTCCTGCCCGTGGTTGGACGAGCACTGCTCGTCCCTGCGGGGTGAATCGTTGGCCGTTCCGCATGGGGCGGCGCTCTCTGCGGGCTCTGGGGCGGTTTCTGCCCGCAGCCCCGTTTCCAAATACACCACGCCCCGGAGCAGAGCGGGGCTGCCCAGAACCGCTTTCGCCTCGGTCCAAACACGCGCCCGGGCCGCGGAGGAGCACAACAGCCAGAAAAACAGCACAAACAGGATCAGGCCCGCCAGGCCTGTCCGAATTTTCTTGCGGTGCAGTATCGGATCCATGAAAATCCCTCCCAGACCATTCTATGATCTGGGAGGGATTTTTAGAACAGCTTTTGCAGCGGCGTACATTCAGTGCGCCGCAAAATCAGCCCTTTGACAGCAAATCCCGAAGACTTACGCTGTCCAGGTAATCCGCCACCAGCTTTTCCAGCTTCTCCCACACGGGGAGAGAGGGGCAGGGATGTGCGCAGGGGCTGTTGCCCGCTTCCAGGCAGGCCACAGGGGCCAGACTGCCCTCGGTAAGCCGCAGAATCTCCCCCAGAGAGTAGTCCTCCGGCCGACGGCAGAGCCGGTAGCCGCCGCCCTTGCCGTGCTGCCCGTCCACCAGACCGCCCTTGGAGAGGGTGGTCATAATGGCTTCCAGATACTTTTGAGACAGACCCTGTCGGGCTGCAATCTCCTTCAGGGGAACGACCTGGTCCGGCTCCTGCTCCGCCAGATCCGCCATGACCCGCAGGGCGTAGCGCCCCCGGCTTGAGATCATCGCCGCCATAGCTTATTCGCAGCAGTGCTCGCAGTCGTGGCCTGCGGGGAACTGGCTTTCGTCGTAGGCGATGCCGTGACGGTCATAATAGTCCTTCATGGCAGCCTTGATTGCTTCCTCGGCCAGGACGGAGCAGTGGAGCTTGTGGGCAGGCAGACCGTCCAGCGCCTCGGTGACAGCCTGGTTGGTGAGCTTCAGAGCCTCGGAGACGGGCTTGCCCTTGATGAGCTCCGTAGCCATGGAGCTGGAGGCGATGGCGCTGCCGCAGCCAAAGGTCTCAAACTTCACGTCGTCGATGGTGTTGTCCTTGATCTTCAGGTAGATTTTCATGATGTCGCCGCACTTGGCGTTGCCCACTTCGCCCACGCCGTCGGCGTCCTCGATAACGCCCACGTTTCGGGGATTGCGGAAGTGGTCCATGACTTTTTCAGAATAGAGTGCCATAACATTATCTCCTTCGTAGGGCGGCCAGACCCTGGCCGCCGTGTTTTTCATTCTTCCCGGGGTGCGGCGGCCTGCGGTCAGGCCGCCCTACGGTCAATCAATCACGAATTGTCTCTTCCCGGCCACCAAGTCCCGCCACACCGGGGACATGGCCCGCAGCTGCGCCACTACGTCCTTCACGGCAGCGATGATGGCGTCAACATCCGCCTCGGTGGTCTCTTTGGCGTCCAGAGACAGCCGCAGGGAGCCGTGGGCCACCTCGTGGGGCCGGCCGATGGCCAACAGCACGTGGCTGGGATCCAGGGAGCCGGAGGTGCAGGCGGAGCCGGAGGAGGCGCAGACCCCCTTGTCGTCCAGCAGCAGCAGGAGGCTCTCGCCCTCGATGCCCTCAAAGCAGAAGCTCACGTTGCCGGGGAGCCGGTGGGTCAAATCACCGTTTACCGCACCGTGGGGGATTTCCTTCAAACCGGCGATCAGCCGATCCCGAAGGGCCGTCAGCTTCGGCATGGCCTGGGGCAGCTCCGCCACCGCCTCTTCCAGGGCGGCGGTCATACCCATGATGCCGGGGAGGTTTTCCGTGCCGGCCCGCTTGCCCCGCTCCTGGGCGCCGCCCTCAATCAGATTGGAGAGGATGATGCCCTTCTTGGCATAGAGCACGCCCACGCCCTTGGGACCGTGGAACTTGTGAGCGGACAGGGACAGCAGGTCGATGTTGTCCTCCTGCACGTTGACGGGGATGTGACCCACGGCCTGCACCGCGTCGGTGTGGAACAGCACGCCAGCCTTGCGGCAGACCGCACCAATCTCCCGGATGGGCTGGATGGTGCCGATTTCGTTGTTGGCGTACATGATGGTCACCAGGCAGGTCTCGGGGGTGATGGCCGCCTCTACCTGCTCCGGGGTCACCAGACCGTTCTCGTGGACATCCAGATAGGTGACGGTGAAGCCCTCTTTTTCCAGCTTCTTCAGGGTGTGGAGCACGGCGTGGTGCTCAAAGGCGGTGGAGATGATATGGGTCTTCCCCTTCCGCTTTCCCAGGATGGCCGCGGAGCGGATGGCCTGGTTGTCGGCCTCGGAGCCGCCGGAGGTGAAGGTGATTTCCCGGGCGTTGGCCGCACCGAGGATTTTTGCCACCCGAGTCCGGGCGTCGGTCAGGGCTTCCAGAGCGGCCTGGCCTACGGAATGCAGGCTGGAGGGGTTGCCGTAAATCTTGTCCATATAGGGCAGCATGGCCTGGATGGCTGTCTGGCTCATCCGGGTGGTTGCCGCGTTGTCAGCATAAATTGTCATGGAATGCCTCCTTTGTTCTGTCTCGGCGTATCATATCACATACTTACCTACTATGTCAATAGGCGAATAAGATATACATACAAAAATCACAGGGACGCGAAAAAGGAACAGACCCTTTTCCGCATCCCTGTTCAAAGCACAGAAACAGTTTGAATTCCGTACCGTTCAAAGGCGGCCACGGCGGCCTCATCGATCCGCTCTCCCGGCATCAGGATGGGGACCGCGGGGGGACAGCTCACCCCGGGCCGGGCCAGCACCCGCCCAAGGCTCTCCGCCGCGGGAACAGTTTTCGCCGGGGCCAGCATGGCTTCCCGGATGGAGCAAACCCGCTCCGGCAGCCCGTATAAAGACGGGGCGGGACAGGCAGCAGGCGGCTCATCGGCCGCAGCTTTTTCCAAAGGAATGCAGGGACAAGCATCGCTTGTACGAAGATTGCCGTCTGCTGCCGCAATCACGCCCGACAGCGCGGTCTCCAGGCGATGCAGGTCCTCTTCTGTGTTTTCCGGCGTCAGCATGCAGACAAGGTAATCGGCATCGAAAAACTCACAGTAAATCCCCGCCTGCTCCAGCGCAGCGGCGAGGGCCGGGCCAGTGGGAAAGCGCGGGGAGGGCGGACAAGCAATGCTTGTCCCTGCGGGGCGGAGGTCCAGCGTCAGCTTCATGGGCTCGTCGCCCACGACGGTCCAGCCGGCGGCCCGCAGCCGCGATTTCAGCGCCTCGACCTGCGGCAAAAAGCCCGCCAGCATTTCCGGCAGCTTCTCCAAATAGGGGTTCGCCAAATCGAGAGACTGCAAAATCAGATAGGACGGCGAGGTGGAGCCGAACAGTGCCAGTGCGTCCCGAAGCGTCCGCTGCGAATCACAATGCCCCATTCTGCCGGCCGCCGCATGGAGATAGGCGCCCCCTGTCAGCACCGGCAGGGTCTTGTGGGCGGAATCGCAGCAGAGGTCCGCGCCGAGGTCCATCGGGTGACGCGAGGGCGTGAGGAAGCGCAGATACGCCCCGTGGGCGTTGTCCACTAACAGCAGCGCCCCGTGGGCGTGGCAGAGCTCGGCCAGAGGCCGCAGATCGGGCAGAAAGCCGAGGTAGTCCGGGCAGGTCAGATAGACGGCCGCAGCCCCGCTTTCCGTCAGCGCCGCGTCCAGAGCCTCCGGCGTGGGCTGCGCCGAAAGATAGGAGCCCTCCGCGGCCGGAAGCCAGACCACGTCCAGATCCAGCAGCGCCACCGCAGACAGGAAGGCCTTGTGGCAGTTCCGGGCAGCTAAAATCCGGAAACGGCGGGCGCTTTCCCTGATCCCTGATCCTTGATCCTTGATCCCTTGGCGTGCCTGGCACGCCAACAAAAGCATCGCCCGGATGCAGTGCGACGAGCCCTCAGTGGAGTAGAAGGTCGGGCAGCCGAAGAGCCGGGAGGCATTCGCCTCGCTCTCGGCGATGATCCCGTCGGCCTCGTAGAGCGAATCCGCGCCGGGAATCTCGGTAATATCCCCTTCCTCGCAGCCCAAAGACCCCCGCCCCTTGTGACCCGGCATGTGGAACCGGGCAGGGCGAAGGGCATTGTATCGGGCTACAAAGTTATAGATAGGTGTGTTCATGTCAGTTAAAAGTTGAAAGTTGATAATTGAAAGTTATCGGAGTTTTTCAAATTGCAATTTGAAAAACACATTCATTTTCAACTTTTCATTTTCAATTGTCTGGCGGCGGCCAGCATCAACGCGCATTCCATGCGCTTGCGGAACAGGTCGCAGCCGTATTGGTAGGTGCCGGTGATCTTGCCGGTGGCGTGGTAGGCGTTGGCGGCGCAGCCGCCGGAGCAATAGAGCCGGGCCCAGCAGTCCCGGCACTCGGGACGGGCATAGACGTTGCAGGCGGCGAACTGGTCCTGGATGGCATGGTTGGTAACGCCGGTCCAAATGTCGCCCAGGCGGAATTTCTCCTCGCCCACGAACTGATGGCAGGGGTAGAGGTCGCCCCAGGGGGTCACGGCCATGTACTCCGTGCCGGAACCGCAGCCGGAGATGCGCTTGTAGATGCAGGGGCCGCCGGTGAGATCGATCATGTAGTGGTAGAAGGTGAAGGGTCTCCCCTCCTTGTCCCGCTCCAGCATCAGCTTGGCCAGGTCCTCATACTGCTGCATGACAATGGGCTTGTCCGCCTCCGTCAGGGCGGAGGGGTCCTCCGGGGCGCAGACCACGGGCTCCATGCTGAGCTCGGTGAAGCCCAGGTCCAGCATGGTCTGAATGTCCTTCAAGAAGTCCGGGTTGGCGTGGGTAAAGGTGCCTCGCATATAGTAGCCCTTGCCGTCTCGGGCCTCCACAAAGCGTTGGAACTTGGGCACGATCCGCTCCCAGCTGCCGTTTCCGGCGAAGTCCACCCGGAACCGGTCATGGATTTCCTTTCGCCCGTCCAGGGAGAGCACCACGTTGTGGCATTCCCGGTTGGCAAAGTCGATCACGTCTTCATCCACCAGAACGCCGTTGGTGGTGAGGGTGAAGCGGAAGTGCTTGCCCTTTTCTTTCTCAATGGAGCGGGCGTAGGCCACCAGGTCCTTCACCACCTGGAAGTTCATCAGCGGCTCGCCGCCGAAGAAGTCCACCTCCAAGTTTTTCCTGGAGCCGGAGTGCTCCACCAGGAAGTCCAGCGCCCGCTTGCCTACCTCGAAGGACATGATGGCCCGGTCCCCGTGGTACTTGCCCTGGCTGGCAAAGCAGTAGGAGCAGTTGAGGTTGCAGGTGTGGGCCACATGGAGGCAGAGAGCTTTGATAACTCCGGAGGTTTTGGCCTTGAGCTGGCCTGCCATGGGCTGATAGTTGTCCGGGGTAAAGAGCTTGCCCGCCTCCTTCAGGGCGGTGAGCTGGTCGTAGGCCTGCTTCAGTTCTTCCGGGTCGGTCTTGTGGGCGTATTTGGCCGCCAGGTCGGCAATCAGAGTCTCCCGGGCGGTGTTTTCATAGCCCGCGATCATGTCGTAGGCGATTTCGTCTACCAGGTGGATGGAACCCGAGCAGACGTCCAGGACAATGTTGTAGCCGTTGAGCTTGTATTGATGGATCATAGGGTTCTCCTGTTATGGGGGGCGGGCCGATGAAGGCATACGACGTGACGCTTCGCGTTCGGTCCCTACAAATTAGGTGTAAAAAAGCCGCCGTCGGACGGCGGCTTTTTTACTTGTTCTTACTTGTTCTCGCAGTTCTGGTTGGCGATGCCGCAACTGGTCTTGCAAGCGGACTGGCAAGAGGTCTGGCACTCGCCGCAGCCGCCGTTCTTGGCGCTCTCGCAGAGATTGCGGGTCTCAAGGGTCTTAATCTGAATCATGGGATAGCCTCCGTTGTTTTTAGTTTTACCTTGGAATTATAGCATGACCTGTTGGGAAAGTCAAGATTTTCTCCAAAAGCCTGCGTTCCCGGGAAAAGGCTGCCGTTCTGTCAGTTGATGCCGCCCAGAATGCCGCCCTCGCCCTGGAGCTTTTGCATAATGCGCATCCCCAGCATACCCAGGCCCATTTCGGAGAGGTCCAGAAGCTGAATGGGTTTATCGGAGATGGGCTGGATGGCTCCAATTTTGGTGCCGAGCTCCAGGGAGAACTGAAAACTACCCGCCGCATTGCCGGTTGAGACAGTGCCCAGGTCCATGCCCGCTTCCATCTTAACACCGCCGTCGGTGGGCACGATGCGCATGGAAACGCTGTTTATTAACGCACCGAAATTAGAGCTGGGGTCCTCTGCCTGAATCGTAAAGCTGCCGTCGGCATCGTTGTAGACAGAGCTTGTTTTCTGGGTGGTTCCGGTGGCGTGATCCGTCACAGTCGATTGGGTCCGCATCTGGCCGTTCGAAATCATGCAGGTGCCGTCCGAGGTTTCAATGGGGTCTGCCGTTTTTGTAGTGGGATTCCAGCGGAATTCGGTGTTGACACAGCGGGACCAGGGAGTGGGTTCCCCCAGGTATTCTATCTGAATAATCAGCGTTTCCTTGAGGCCGCTCTTCATCCAAAGCTGGACGCCGGTAACCATGCCGTCGTGGATGCGGAACAGGGGCGCCTGGGTTTCTTCGGCAAGGGTTTTCAGAAAGGCAATCTTGACGCAGGGGATCACGGTATCCATCTGAGGGTCTGCCCCCATGGAATTCATCATTTGATTGGCCTGGTTATACATTTTTTCCAGCAGGGTCTGATCCCAGGTCAGCACATAGGTTTCTCCCTGGCCGACGAAGAGATCGGCGCCGTACTCATCGGTCGCCTTGCGGTAGGAAACAGAGTCCATAAAGTCGGTCCAATCCTGACCGAAGGTCTTTTCCATGCCCTTTTCCCCACTGTCCTCCAGCAGGGAGGAGAGGGAAAGACTTTCGGGCAGCGTGACCTGGGAAGCTTGCGCCAGATAGGAGGCGTTCCACTTCTTGCCAAAATCCTTCATCGGCAGAGAAATGGCTTCGCCCTCGTCCAGCGCAAAGGTGGAGCCGATCTGAAGCTGCTCCTTGTCCATATAGAGCTCGAAGGGAATGGTGATCTTTTCGGCCACAATGGTACCGCGCATAAGGGCCTTTTCACTTTTCGCGTCCCGGTCCGAACGAATCTGCATGGAAATCGTTTCTCCCGATTCGTCGGCCGAAAGGGAAAGGTCAAAATAGCCGGCGTCGGAATCGACATAAGCCCTGAGATTCTCCACGCACTTGTGCAGGTTGGGGAGATCCTTGATATAGTCCATGTAGGAATCAACGCTCTTCTCAGCTGCCAGCTTTAATTCCTTCAGGGGGTCCCGGCGGGGGAGATTTTTCAGCAGCCACCAGCCGCCTGCCGCCAGCAGGGCCAGAACCAGGCAGCCCAGGCCGATAAACAGTCCCGTCCGCTTTTTGGGCCGCTTGGCGTCAAAAACATGCTGCTCATCGGTGTCCCCAAAGGAACCGGAGAAGCTTCCTGCGTAGGGATCCGAATAGGACTCCGGGAAGACAGGCGCGGCCTGATCCGCGGGCTTTTCCACAGGCTCCCGGTCATGCGCTCCCATGGGCGCGGGAGTTTGGCCCCAGAGGGGCTCTTGGTTTTCGTTCATAATGATATACCTCCAAAATCTTCTTTGATCGGAAACGCTATACTATATAGACGATTTATCCATCCAAAAGGTTGACAGATTTTTGTGAAATTCTGGAAAAATCTGCCTCATCTGTCAGGACTCCGTTTTCCAGCAGGTCCAAAGCCAGGGGATGAAAATCCGCCCAGCGGCTGCATTTGCGCAGCTTTTTCCAGGCCAGGTCGTCGGGCAGCAGCAGGGACAGGTAGAGCCACAGCTCCTTGAACTTTGGCAGCAGGGCTCCGTCCGGGTGCATATAGCGCAGGTAGCGGGCGGCCAGCTCCTCGTGAAAGGCTGTCAGGGCGGCCCGGTCTCGTTTCCCGCCCTTGCAGCGGACGACCAGGGCAGGATCGGCCAGCAGACCCCGGCCAATCATCACCCCGGCCAGATCGGGATAAGCCGCTTCCGCCCTTTGGACGTCCGCGGGGGTAAAAAGGTTCCCGTTGTATCGCAGGGGGAAAGGCAGAACCTCCGCAGTCCGACGGAAGGCTTCCGGGTGGACGTCGCCCTTGTAGAGCTCCCGGCGGGTCCGGGGGTGAATGGTGAGTTCCCGGATGGGATAGCGGGCCAGAATGGGAAGCAGGACTTCCCATTCCGCCGGGTTTTCCACGCCGATCCGGGTTTTTATGGAAATCGGCAGAGGGGCGGCGGTGAAGATCGCCTCCAAAAACCGATCCAGGGTCTCCGGGTCCCGAAGCAGACCGGAGCCCTTGCCCTTGCTGACTACCGTGCCGGAGGGACAGCCCAGGTTCAGGTTGACCTCCCGGTAGCCCAGCGCTGCGATGGCTCCGGCGGCCCAGAGGAAGTCCGCCGGTTCCTTGGTCAAAAGCTGGGGAACCAGCCGCTCACAGCCCAGGGGGCCGGGGTCCAGCTCCCGGAGCTGGCGGGCGGTAAGCTGCCGGGCTGAGGTGGGAGAAAGAAAGGGAATCCAATATCGATCCACCCCGGGGAAGCAGGCGGCGTGAACCTCCCGGAAATCCCGGCTTGTGATGCCTTCCAGGGGCGCGAAATCCAGTGTCATGGCGTGAGGTCTCCTGGGTCCGTATTGCCCGAAGTGTCGGAATCGGAAGGGGCGTATTGAATGGACAGGCTTGTGGTTGCTTCCAAAAAGCCGTTTTCGTCGGGGGTGCAGAACACCAACGTCACCTCACCGCCTGTTTTGCAGGAGGAGGGGAAGGAGAGCCCGTTCCAGCCCACCACGCCGGAGGCGCTACCATCCGGGTTCAGCACTGCGGATTGTTCCTGACCGTCCGGGAGAACGCAGACGACCTGTATCTGGGCGGGCGCTTTCCCGTTGAGAAGGGGGATTTTATAGCCAATAAACACGTCAGAGAGGTCTGTAATCGGGGCGGGGAGCGGTTTCTGGGAAGCGCCGTAGATCAACTCAAAGGAGTAGCTGTCCAGTTCGTTGAGTTGATCCTGCAGGGCCTGAGCCCCTGCAACGTCGTTTGCGACCAGCTCATCCAAAAATTCGTAGACGAGCGGGTCCCGGGTCTTGATGAACAATTCCACGTAGGAATACATCAGGGACAGCCGCCGATCAGCAGAATCCTGGTAATCTCCCAATTCAGTGTAGAGGTTGTAGGCCTCCAGAAGGTCCCAATCCGCCTCAAAGGCCCTGGCCAGGCGATAGCGGCACTCCGTCAACTTGTTCTCGGCGTCCCCATAATTTCCTGCCATGGTGTAGTAGTTGATTGCTTCCTCATAGTAGGCGATTTTCCGGGAAGGATTCGAGGTTGAGCCGGCCTGGGATTCATACCCGCTGCCCTCGGTGTAATAGCAGTACGCTTCCAGCGCCACTGCCTTGTCGTAATCCGGGAAATGCTCCCGGAGCCAGTCCGTGTATTGCAGGCAGACTTTGATGTCTCCGTCGTTGTAAGCCAGCACGCCCAGAGCGTAAATGCAGTCAGCCACCAGGGGATTGTCCGGGTCTTCGGACTCCAACAGATTCAACGCTTCCTGATACCGCCCCTGGTTCATCATTGCCTTGACCTTCTCGTTTCTGGACTGGCGGACGCGGTCCTGGCTGTCCCGGTAGTCTCCCAAGGCGGTAAAGAGAAAAATCGCCTGGTCATAATCCCCTTCTGTCTGCTTGCGCAGGGCATTCTGATAGCGGAGATGGGGCATCAAAAGGGCGTCGATGCAGATTACGATCAGCAGCACAGCCGCCGTAATAATGCCGATGATTCTTGCCAGCTTTTTCTTGCGGGAGACCGACTCTTCTTCTTGCTTCTGCTCCTCCGCCCGGGCCTGCTCCTCTTCCAGCGTCGGTTCCGGCTTTGGCGCGGGCTTCCGCGGGGGGGACACGGCCATCAGACGGGTGGTTTCAGAAAACTCGGCGGGGAGAACCGTCAGGGACGGGGCGGGATGGTCAAAGGCGGACGCCTCTGAGGGCGTGTCTACATGGGCGGCGAAGGCGGAGCGGCGAAGCAGCTCGGAATTCATGTTCTGTTCCAGCCACAGACGGTCCGCACCGCAGCGGATGCAGCGCTGCCGCTGGGCAGGGTTCGGCGTGCCGCAGGTGCAGAGCCAGAGCTCCTTCTGGGCCCGGAAATAGTAGTCATTCCGCACGCCGCCGTTGCTGGCCCGGACAGCCAGGGCCGCACAGTCGGGCGCATCCAGCGAAACCGCCTCCCGTCGGAAAGCGATATAACTCTCCGGATCGGTCTCTTCCCAAACATCTCCGTTTTCAAACAGCACCCGCTGGGCGTAGACTTCCGCATAGACGGTTTCTTTGGCAGGAATATCAATCTGCAAGTCTGCTACAAAGCTGCCGCCGGGGCGGACGGGGACCTCCCAAATGGGAATCTGCTCCAGCTGGGTCAGACGGTTGCGTTCCGCGTCAAAACAGACCACCCGCAGGAAAACCTGACGGGTAATCTTACTGGAACAGTTTACCAGTTGAACCATCAGCAGGAACTTGCCGCTGTGCTTGTCCAGACCGAGTTGATATCTGCCAACCCAAACCGGGCTCTCCGGCTGATACAGGTTTTGCTGGGCCGCGGAGAGAATTGAAATTTTATCACCGTTTTCCATAGGGACCTCCGAGTGCATCCCAGACAATCCGGGTTTTTTTCAATCTATATTACCTCGCATTATACACCAGAATTCATTTGCTCGCAACATTTTTTTCGGTTTTCCGGGTCGGAGCTTGCGCAAAGCCGCCGGATATGCTATAATGCGGTAAATTCAATCGAATACGAAATCAGGAAACGCCATGAAAATCAAAGACCGATCCACATTGCTGGCCACACTGGCAGCCGTCTGCTGCCATTCCTTCTGGGGCGTGAGCTTTCTTGCCTCCCGAACCGGACTGGATTCCGCTCACGTCTTCGTGCTGTTGAGCCACCGATTTCTGCTTTCCTTTCTGGTGATGCACTGCTTCCCCCGGCAGGTAGGCCGTCTCCGGGAGGCCAAGGGCGCGCTTCTGCCTCTTCTGGCCCTGGGTCTGGCGCAGCCGGTGATCTATTTCCTTGGAGAGCAGTACGGCATCCTCCATTCCACCACCAGTTTTTCCGGCGTGATGATTGCCATGATCCCCGTGGTCTCCACTCTGGCGGCGGCTCCGATTTTGAAGGAGCGCCCCACGGCCGGTCAGTTGGTATTCAGTCTGCTTTCCGTGGGGGGCGTTATCGGAATCGGCTTGATGAACGGCAGCTCCGGGGTCCTGGACGGGATCGGCGTGGCGGCCCTGCTGGTTGCGGTGGCGGGTGCGGCAGCCTATTCTCTTTTGTCCAGAAGCATCTCCTCCAAAGCCTCGCCCTTTGCCCGGACTTATGCCATGATGGGCCTGGGGGCGCTGGTGTTCACGGTTTTAGCCCTGATTCAGTGCAAGGGAAGCCTGGCAGAATATATCCGCCCCCTGGGGGAGAGCTCCTACCTGCTGTCGGTGCTGTTTTTGTCCCTGCTGTGTTCGGTGGCGGGCTTCTTCCTCTCCGGCTATGCGCTCACCAAGCTGCCTGTGGCCAGGGAGACGGTTTTCTCCAATCTGACCACAGCCGTATCGGTTTTTGCTGGGGTGGTTTTCCTCCGCGAGCCCTTCTCCTGGCTGTCCCTGGTCTGCATTCTGCTGATCCTGGTGGGGATCTACGGCGTTCAGCGGACGGCCCCCAAAAATGAAGCGCAATCGACGTGACAGTTTGACCGAATAATTGCTGAAAAGGAGATTACTGACATGAACGAAATCTACGAATTTCTCAAGCACGCGGGCACCTACTATCTGGCAACGGTGGAGGGCGATCAGCCCCGGGTCCGTCCCTTTGGCACCGTGGACCTGTTTGAGGGAAAGCTCTACATCCAGACCGGTAAGGTGAAGCCCGTCTCCAAGCAGCTCCACGCCAACCCCAAGGCTGAAATCTGCGCCTTTATGGACGGCAAATGGATCCGCGTGGCAGGCGAGCTGGAAGCTGACGAGCGGGTAGAGGCCAAGAAGCATATGCTGGACGCCTACCCTATGCTCCGCAGGATGTATGACGAAAATGACGGCAACACCGAAGTGCTGTACTTCAAGCACGGCGTCGCCACCTTCTCCTCCTTCACCGAGGCGCCCCGGACCGTAGAGTTTTGAGCGCATAAACCGGGGCCGGTACTGTGTGGAATCACACGGTACCGGCCCCGGCCTTTTATTGCTTTTTCATGCGCAGCAGCCCGGCGCAGTCGGAAATCTGCTCAAACGCCATGGCGGGGAATTCGGCCTTCATTTCCTCGAAAACGAAATAGAACTCCTCCTCGTCCCATTCCTCCCCCGCGGCCCGGCGGCAGGACTCCTGGGCCGCCTGGTCCATAAAGGCCACGTCGCCGATCAGAAGCTCTCCGCCGGGGTTCAGCCGATCCAGCAGCAGGCGGAGGAGGGGGGGCTTTTCCTCCGGCCGCAGGTGGTGCAGGGCGTAGGTGGCGATGATGCAGTCATACCGCCGCTCCGCCAAGGCCGGGGCAAGTCCCCGGGAGAAGTCCCCCCGCACCAGGGTGGCCCCCGGCATCTTCTCCCGGGCCAGCTCGATCATCCGTTGGGAGAAGTCCTGGCCGTACACCCGGCAGCCCGCTTCATAGAGCCTGGCGGTGAGAACGCCGGTGCCGAAGCCCAGGTCCAGGACGGTGGGAGTTCCCTTTTGCCGGACGATCTCGTAGATTCGCCCCAGCAGCCGCTTGTAGCCCGCGAAGGGGTAGCTGTTTTCTTCGTCGGACAGACCTACGCTCTTGTCGTACCCGTCCGCCCAGAGGTCAAATCCTTTTTGATTCAGCATGGATTATCCTTCCTCTCCGCGCCGATTGTGCAGATCGGCCAGATATTCTTCTTTCGTTAACAGCAGGTGGACGATTCCGTTTTCCATACCGGCGTCCCGGAAGCCAACAGCCTTGTGGATGTGATAAGCGGCGTCCCGGGTGGTCTCGAAATCATTGTGCAGTCTGGAAATCCCATTCACCCGGAAGGCCCGATCCAGCAGCAGCCGAAGCCCCTGCGTTCCATAGCCCTTGCCTCGCTCCGGGGCATAGAGCAGAATGCCCATGTCCCACCAGTCCCGCTCCGGATTGTGTTGGAAGTTCACTCCGCCTACGAAGGCTCCGTCGGATTTTCGCTGCAAATAGGCATAGAAGCGCTCCGGCTCCCGCCCGATCCAATCCGGATACCATTCCGCCCAGTCCGCCTCCGTAAAGGGGATGCACCCATCCGGCGGGAACCAGGGGGCGTTGTAGGACATGGTAGCAGGGTCAGACAGCAGTTTGATGTAAAACCAGGCCTCCTCCGGCGTTGGAATGTGCAGTTGAAGCTCGCCCGTTTCATTCTGACAATTCATGTTCTTCCTCCTTTTCGCAGTTCATTTCCTGCCTATTCTACCACAGAAAAATCCTGTGTGCAAGATTTTCAAAAAAACACTTGACTCTCACGTTGCGTGATAGTGTATACTGTCCCCGTGAGAAAGGAGGGCATCATTTATGATGACGGTACACCAGGTCAGCAGGCTGACAGGGGTTTCCATCCGCACCCTGCAATACTACGATGAGATCGGGCTGCTGCCTCCGGCCCGGGTGACGGAGGCAAAATACCGGCTCTATGACGAGGAAGCCCTGGAGCGGCTCCAGCAGATCCTGCTGTTCCGGGAGCTGGAATTTCCCCTGAAGCAGATCCGGGAGATTTTGGACCGGCCGGACTTTGACCGGAAAAAGGCCCTGGATCAGCAGCGCAGCCTGCTGGAGCTGAAAAAGGAACGGCTGGAGAGCCTCATCGCGCTCACAAAAAAACTGCAAGCAACAGGAGGAAATAATATGGAATTTACCGCATTTGACAAAACCAAACAGGAGGAATACGCCGCCCGGGCAAAGGCCGAATGGGGCGGCACCGAGGCCTGGCGGGAGTATGCGCAAAAGAGCAAGGGCAGAAGCGACGCCCGGAATCAGACCATTGCAGCGGGGCTGATGGAGATTTTCACGGAGTTTGCCGCGGTGAAGCAGCTGCCCCCGGCTGGCGGGGAAGCGCAGGCCCTGGTCCGGAAGCTCCAGGACTACATCACCCGGCATTACTACCGCTGCACCGATACCATTCTGGCCGGCTTGGGCCGGGGCTACGGCTGCGGCGGGGAATTCACCGAGAACATCAACAAAGCCGCAGGCGACGGCACCGCCGAATACGCTGCGGAGGCCATCCGGATTTACTGCGAAAATGGCCGCTCCGAGTAAGGCGCGGCGCAAAAAACCTGTGGGGTGTCCATCGGGCACCCCACAGGTTTTTACCCCTGAATCAGATTCTTGTAGAAATCCACCGCGCCGGGAAGGCAGTCGATGGCGATGTTTTCATTGACCCCGTGCATACCCTGCATCTGCTCCGGCCCATAGATCACCGGGGCGAAACGGATCACGTTGTCACAGATTTCCTGGTAGTACCGGGCGTCTGTGGCCCCGGTCATCACATAGGGGCAGGCGGGCAGGCCGGGGAAGCTGCGCTCCAAAATACGAACCGCGTATTGCCAGGCCTCCCCATGGATGTCCGTGGCGGCGGTGTAGTCGCTGGCTGCCAGCACCTGGGTCTCCAGACCGTATTTTTCGGCCAGCTTCCGGATGATATTCAGGCTTTCCTCCATGCCCTGATGGGGGATGAAGCGCAGATTGGCCCAGACCGCCGCCTCCTGGGGCAGGACGTTGCAGGCGTCGGAGCCGGCCTGCATGGTGAAGGCGACGGTGGTTTTCAGCAGGGCTCCGGCCTGGGGCGAGAGCTTGGGCATTACCAGCTTCAGCAGGGGGCCGAAGAGCCAGATGTTTCCCAGCGCCAGCCGCAGCCCGAAGCCCGCGTAGGGGGCCAGCCGGGCGAACATGGCGGTAACCTCCGGTTCAAACTTCTTTCGGAAGGGGGACCGCTTCTCCACCCGGTTGACAAAGGCGGCCAGCCGGGGGATGGGCGAACCGGCAGGCGGAGCGCTGGCGTGGCCTCCGCCGGAGCGGGCGGTGAATTTCACGTCGGCCTTGCCCTTTTCAAACACGCCCATCATGGCGAAGTTCCCGGGCACGCCGCCGATGGGGTCGGTGATGATGCCGCCGCCCTCGTCGCAGACCAGCCAGGGCTTCACCCCTCTGCGCTTGAGCTCCTCCACCAGCATCCGGCAGCCCGGTCCGGCAAATTCCTCTGTGCGGGAGCTGGAGAGGTAGACGTCCTGGGGCGGCACATATCCGGTTTCCAGCAGCTCCTCCACCGCCTGAAAGAAGGCCATGACGGAGCATTTGGTGTCCGAGGCCCCCCGGCCCCAGAGCTTGCCGTCGGCCAGGTCCCCGGAGAAGGGCGGATGCAGCCAGTTTCCCTCCGCGGGGACCACGTCCTGATGGCTCATCAGGACGATGGGCCTGTTGCTTGCCTTGCCCTTCCAGCGGTAGAGCAGATTCCCGTCCAGCTCCGTCTTTTCCAGGCTCCGGTGGACCCGGGGGAAGAGCTCCTCCAGCAGCCGGTGGAAGCCCAAAAACTTCTCCCGCTGGTCTTCCGCCGGATCGGACACCGTTTCATACTGCACCATCCGGGCCAGCAGGCGGGCATATCGGTCCGCCCGGTCCGGGTCGGGCGCCGGATGGTAAACGGAAACCTTGTGCCCCGTGGCCAGGGTCCGAACCAGGGCAATCCCCAGCAGAACCGCCAGCAGGACCAAAAGTCCCAGCAAAACCCAGAGGATCATTTGGCCGCGCCCCCTGCCTTCTTGTATTTCAGCCAGGCCAGCAGAATTGCCAGAGCGCCGCTGGGCAGAATCATAAAGCTGGTGGAGGAAATCAGCTTGGGGATGAAAATGAACAGCAGGCTCATCATCGCCAGGGGCAGGGCCGCAATGTCCAGATTCCGCCGGAAGTATTTGTAGGCCATGGCCCCGAAGAGGGCGGGGACCACGTTGTCAAAGGCCGGGGCCAGAGCCGGGGCCTGAAGTACCGGCTGCAAGGGAATCAGCAGCAGAACACCCAGAGCCAGCACCAGGATCGTCACCAGAGAGGAGGTGGCGATGGACAGGGTGGAGATGATCTCGTTCTCCGGGGTTCCGGCCTTGACGCCCACAATGTCCCGGGCGTTGATGGCGCAGGGGATTTTCATGTTAATCAGATTTCCGGTGATAAAGGCCAGATAGCCGCCGCCCGCTCCCAGCATGGGAGTGTAGACCAGCCATTCTGCGACGCTGCTCACCAGCCAGATCAGGCCAATGGCCAAAAAGCCGCTGCCCACGGCGGCCAGATCCGGGGACGTGCCCAGATAGCCGCCGATTACAAAGGGCACGCCCACCAGCAGCACCAGGGTGATGATGCTGGCAACCCGGCCCAGCAAATGGGTGCGCTTGTTATAGCTCTCAAAAAGGGCCTGTTTTTCCTCATTGCTCATCGTGCGTCCCTCCTCTCATCGGATGCCGCCCAGCAGCACGGCGGAGGCCATGGCCAGGAGCATGCTGCCCGCAATGGAGAAGCTCTCCACCCAGGCCAGTTTTCTCTTCTCGGACAGCCAAACGAAGAAGGCCATGGCCAGGCTGGCAGCCAGGGCCACCGCCAGGGGAAGCCAGTCCCCCCGGAAGCGCAAGAGCCCCTGGCCGGAGACCAGGCCCCCGATATAGCTGCCCAGGTAGGCGCTGATGAGGCCGATGAACATGGCGGTCATTGCCCGGTCTCCGAAGCCGGGGCCGCCGGCGGCCTGCACCTTGCCGGAGCCGATCCGCCGGAGATAGCGCTTGTTGAACAGGGTGGAAAGCACCATGCCCCACATGATGCAAAGGCTCATGAGCAGGCAGATGGTCACAAAGCCCCCTGCCGTCATGGTGGAGGCGGAAAGGCCCCCCAGCCCCGCCTGCTCCGCGGCGGCGGTGGCCACCTGGGTCTCATAGTGCAGAGCGCCGATGACGGACAGCCGCAGCCAGGGCCAGGGGATGCCCAGACTGCCGGACAGGGCAATGACGCCCAGCAGAATCCCGATGCTGGGCAGCAGGGTGAAGGTCGCACTGGCGGTGATGACTCGCTTCATCTTGGTGGTATCGATGCCCATGGCCTTTCCGGCCCGATAGGCCCGAATCAGGAAAAACAGGCTGACCAGGGCGATGAACAGGATGATCCCGCCGCAGACGATGTAGAGAAAGGGACTGTTAAGCTGGGAGAGAATCGACATGCAAGGAGCCTCCTTCCGAAACTGAACTCTGTTCGAATTATACCACAGCTTCTCCGCCGCTTCAATCCTGAATCCCGCAGAAAAGAGTTGAGAAGCGGCGGGAATTCGAGTATAATGAACAGGAAAACAGAGCTTGAGGAGGCGGAACGAAATGCGCAACGATGAACAGATTCGGCGGATAGAGGGGTATGAAGCGATGCTGCGGGAAGCCGAAGCGCTGCTGCGAAGCGGCGCCCGGTCCCCGGAGACCGTGGCCCGGCTGCGGGAACTGACCCGGGCGCTGGAGGCCTACTATACCGGCGGCGACTGGATGCGGGACTTTGAGGCCGACGAGGCGGGGCTTTTGCCCAAGGACCTGCCCCGGGGCGTGCTTTCGGAGGACGGAATCTACGATCTGCTGGAAGCCTTCGGAGAATTGGAGGCGGAGGCCGCGGTCTTGGAGACTGATCGGCTCATTCTTCGCCCCTGGGTGGAGTCGGACGCAGAAGAATGCTTCCGCTATGCCCAGGACCCCAGGGTGGGGCCGATCGCGGGCTGGCCCGCCCATACTGACGTGGAGGAATCCCGCCGGGTGATCCGGGAGATTCTGGCGGTGCCGGAGACCTACGCCATCGTCTGGAAGCAGAGCGGCCAGCCCATCGGTGCGGTTGGATTGAATTTCAAAACCGCCGTGGCCCGGGAGCCGGAGGAGGCGGAGCTGGGCTACTGGCTGGGGGTGCCCTGGTGGGGCCGGGGCATTATGCCGGAGGCAGCCCGGGCGCTGCTCCGTCACGCCTTTGAAGACCTGGGCTTGGCCCGGGTCTGGTGCTGCTACTTCGACGGCAACGACAAATCCCGGCGGGTCCAGGAAAAGCTGGGCTTCCGTTATCAGAAGTCCATCCCGGACTTCCCCGTCCCCCAGCTGGGAGAGACCCGGACGGATCACGTCAACTGCCTCACCGCGGAGGAGTGGCGGCGTCAGAGGGAAAGGGGCTGCTTTGATTTCGCGAAGCTGAGCCGGGACTATGCCATCCGCCGGATGCGGGATGTGGATGCCGACGCCATCCTCGCTCTCTGCCAGCAAAATACACAATACTACGAATACTGCGGTAAACAGCCTTCGAAAGAGCTGATTTTGAATGATCTGCACATTACTCCTCCGGGAATTGAGGAAGCCGACAAATACTATCTGGGCTTCTATGAGGGAGAAACCCTGGCCGCGGTGATGGATTTGATTCTCGCTTATCCCGACGGAAAGACCTGCTTCATCGGCTTTTTTATGCTGGATCGGCAGCGCCAGGGAAAGCAAGTCGGGTCCGGAATCATTCGGGAGGCCTGCCGTGTCCTGAAAAATGCCGGATTTACCGCCGTCCAACTGGGAATTGACAAGGGAAACCCCCAATCCACCCATTTCTGGAAGAAGAACGGATTTCAAATCGTCCGAGAGGCGGAGCGGGAGGACGGAACCATCCTGCTGGCGGAAAAATTCTTCTGAAACGGGTTGATTTGTTGAGGAGACGGTATGATGATTGGCAAACGGATTTTGGTGCTGGGCTGCTCCGGCGCGGGAAAGAGCGTCTTTGCCCGGCGTCTGCGGGAGAAAACCGGCCTGCCCTTGATCCACCTGGACAACATCTGGTGGAAGCCGGACCGTACCCATATCAGCCGGGTGGAATTTGACCGGCGGCTGGCCGAAATTCTTGCCGGGGAGAGCTGGATTCTGGACGGCAATTACAGCCGGACCTACGAGCCCCGGATTCAAGCCTGCGACACGGTGATTTTCCTGGATTACAGCGAGGAAACCTGCATGCGGGGCATTACGGAGCGGGTGGGCGAGGACAGACCGGACATACCCTGGACGGAGCAGACGCTGGACCCGGAGCTGGTGGAGCTGGTACGAACTTTTCGAAGCGACGCCCGGCCCAGGCTGCTGGCCCTGCTGGCGCAGTACCCGGAAAAGCGGGTTGTGAGCTTCCGCTCCCGCGACAAAGCGGAGGCCTGGCTTTCAGAACTGTAGCGCGGGCAATCT
>JAGABH010000098.1 GCA_017614755.1 Oscillospiraceae bacterium | reverse complement strand
GTGGTGAAGCCTGCCTCGGTGCAGGTGGGCTCGGTGACAACGGCCTGGTAGTCATGGCCCAGAGCTTCCACGGGACGGGTCTCAACGGCGTCGCAGCGGGAGCAGGTACGGGTCTCCTCACCGTCTTCCAGACAGGTGGGAGCGGTGGTCACGGTCCAGTCGCCAAAGTCGTGGCCCAGGGCCGGGGTCTCGTCGTCGGTGTAGGTATCGCCGCAGCGGGTGCAGGTATAGGTGGTGAAACCGCCCTCGGTGCAGGTGGGCTCGGTGACAACAGCGTTGTAATCGTGGCCCAGAGCCTCCACGGGACGGGTCTCAACGGCGTCGCAGCGGGAGCAGGTACGGGTTTCCTCACCGGCCTCGGTGCAGCTGGGCGCGGCGGTAACAGTCCATTCGCCAAAGTTATGGCCCAGAGGGGCAAGCTCCGTTTCATGGACCTCCCCCGTCAGCAGGCCGACATAGGTAATGGAACCGGGCTCAGTGCAGGAAGCCTCTTCCTCCTCGCCGGGGCCGGGCCAGATGTCCGTGCCCTGGGAAGCGGTTTGGCCGCTGATATAGTACACAATATAGGCCTCGTCGCCCAGGCTCAGCGCGGCGGTCTGGGTTTCGGCTGTGCCGTCGGAGAAGACCACTTCGGTGTAAGCGGCCCGATCCAGGGTGATCTTGTAGAACTTGTGGCCGTGCTCGTCCACGCCCAGGGCAGTGACGGACTCGCCGGGGAAGGGTGCGTTCTCGGTGTCGACACCCACCGCGTGGATGTAGGCGGCAGCATTGTCGTCCTGATCCACAATGTACAGGTCCACCATGTCCGTCACGTCGATGCCGGTAGTGTAAACCGTGGGAATAAGCTCGGTCTCCTGATAGAGACGGATTACGGCGCCTCTCTTGGAGGTGGTGTATCTGTCTTTTGATTGGTCGTAGCTCAGGTAGTAATAGCCTTCCGTGTCCACCATGTTGTCCAGATAGCCATCAGCGGTATACAACCAGGACAGCGGCGTATCGGAGAGATACACATGCTCCCGGGAATCCAGGCCAATGTACTGGCCGGAAGCGGCGTTATAGAAGCTGAAGCCCTGGATTGCGTTGCCGGAAGTCTCCCACAGCACCTGGGCGGGCTCGGCGACGGCGCAGGTGTCGTCGTCGTTAACGCTTACCTCAACCGCACGCAGGTAATGCCGGTCGACAACAACGGAATTGCCCACGGCTTTGCCGGTGCTGCCGTTGATGCTTTCATCGCTCACAAGCACGTACTTGCCGCCGTCCACGACGGTATCGGCGCGCCGGTAGATCGTCACGCTGCCCTCGCCGGGATGGGAGAACAGGGCGTACAGGGTGATATCCCGGTCCGCAGTGTAGCTGCCGGTCAGGATCGTGTCGGGGCAGGTGTCAATGTTTTCATAGCTGTCCTCCACCCAGCCCAGGAAGGTATAGCCCTCGGGCGCCGTCAGGGTGGGCAGGGTGATGCCGGTGTTGGTGTTGGAGATCATATCCTCGGGCTTCTCGCAGCCGGCGGGGACGGAGAACTGAACTCTGTAGTCCGTGCCGGGGTTGAGGTTGGGAAGCACCGTGGTCCAATAACAGGTGCTGGTCCCGTCTGCCTTCCAGAGATACATGAAGTACACGTCGCTGTCATATCCACTGCCGGTGCCGTCCACCCAGAAGAACGGGTATCTGTCGGAATCACCGGTGAAGTGGTAATACCAGCCGCAGCCCAGGAAGGGGTAGTACTGATCGAGGCTGGAATCCCGGATGCTCTCGATGATCACGTTGTCGGTGGCATCGGTTCTGCCATGCTCGCCGACCTTGAAGGTCCAGCGGCAGAAGGTGGGGTCAAATTCTCCGTAGCTCCAAAGCAGGGCAGAACCCTGATTGGAAGTCACGTAACGGCCCAAGAAATTCTCGCTGCCCAGGTTCTGGATAGAGTAGCCTTCATCCCGGGCCTCAACGTGGAACACGAAGTTCTCCGCGGCCTTGCGGAGCACGTTGTTCTCCAGTTCCATGCCGGTATTGGAGAATTCGAACATACCGTTGGCGTTCTGGGCCTCGCAGCTCATATCCGCGTCCACACTGTGCATGACGGCCATTTCCCCGGCAACCTTGTTGCAGGTGATGATGTAGTCGCCGGTCCAGTCGCCCTGATCTTCGGTGACCAGCTCGTAGCCGATCTCTTCGAAGCCCTCCCGGTAGGAGAACAGAGCCTTCAGGGTGACGTCGGACTGGGGGATGTACTTGCCGGTCCAGATTTGAGCGGGCTTCATGTCCACATTGTCATACTCCTCCAGGACCCAGCCCCGGAACGTAAAGCCCTCGGGCGCGGTCACGGTGGGCAGCTCAGCGCCGACAGCGGAGTTGATGACCATGGGTGCGGGCGCGGTGACGCCGGCGGGGGCGGTAAAGCTCACCGTGTAGTCCGCGCCGGAACCCGGCTGATCATTGACGGTGTCGCCGTTCAGGCCGGCCGTGCCGCGGCCTGCATTGCCGGAAACGGCGGTCTGCTCACCGGCCTCGCCCTCCGCCCGGGCAATCTTCGCGGCGGTGCGGGCATCCCGGGTACCGTTCTGTTCCGCTTCCATGGGGGAAGCCTCGGAGCCTTCAACGGCCTCAGTTCCTTCAAATTCCATCTCCGGGTCCGCATTTTCGCGGGCGGCGAAACCGGAGATCTGATCGGTCAGTTCCTGTTCCGAGGATGTCTCGGCAAAGGCCGCCGTGGGGAACAGTCCGAAGACCATTACCAACGCGATCAGCAAAGCGAGAAATCTTCTTGGGCAATTTCTCATGTTTTCTGTTTCCTCCTTACATTGATGGTACAGTTAGCAGTGTGTATCTCACGACCTGCCCATTGCTCGTGATTATATCAAAAAACATTTTGTTTGTCTATAGAAATGTGTAGATTTTGTGAAGAATTTTTCAGGGGCATCGGGATTGAAAAAATAACCCCCGTCGGTTATAATGGAAAGAACGACAAAAACCGCAAAAAAGGAGGCTGCGCCTATGATTTCGTCGAATCGGAGGCCGATTTTCCGCGGCTTTTCCTTCCTTCCCCTGCTGCTGGCGCTGCTGATCCTGTGCAGCGGCTGTCAGCTTCCCGTTTCTCCGGACAGCACCGGGCGCAGCGCAGCACCGCCCCCGGAAACCGAAGCCGGGAAGGAACCGGAGATGCCCCGCTTCTCCGAAATCGTCTACACCCGCCCGGACCTGGACGCTCTGCGGGCCGAGTCCGGGAATCTGGGGGAGGAAATCCGGGAAAACCGCCTGTCCAAAAAGGAGGCCATCGCCCGGCTGGAAGAGGTCTACGACCGGTTCAACGACTACTACACCGGCCGGGAAATCGCCCGGCTGCGCTACTACCACGACATTACCGACAGCTTCTACGCCGACGAATCCGATTGGTATCTGGAAAACGATCCCACCGTGAGCCAGCTCTTTGACGAGCTCTGCCGGGCCTGCGCCAACTGCAAGCTGGCAAAGGCCCTGGACCTGGATTTCTGGGGCGGCTGGGTGGTGGAGGAATACGGCGAGACCGACGAGCCCACGGGGCCGACCAACATAGACCCGGAATTCTACCAACTGGTGCAGCAGGAGAACAGCCTCCTTTCTGAATACCGCCGGCTCACCGCCGACCCCACCGTCGTCTGGCAGGGAGAGGAGCGCTCCTACCTGGAGCTGGGCTGGGACGACTCCATCACCGTGAGCCAGTGGGAGGAGATCAGCACCCTCTACTATGAAAAATACACCCCCCTCCTGGGGGAGCTCTACCTCCGTCTGGTGGGAGTGCGGCAGCAGATGGCGGCCTATCTGGGGCTGGACAGCTATGAGGACTACGCCTACCGCTTCCTCTACGGCCGGGACTACACTCCCGCCCAAGCCGACGCCCTGCTGGATCAGATTCAAGTCTCCCTGGCTCCCCTCTACGGGGAGCTGGACATCCATAAGCGCTGGGACGCCCTTTCCTATACCGAGCTCAACGAGGCGGAAAACCTGGCAGCCCTGGCCCGCGCCGCCCGGGCCATGGGCGGAAGTATTGCCGATGCGTACGAGGAAATGGAGCGCTATGAGCTCTATGACATCGACATTTCCGAGAAGAAGGGGGATATCTCCTTTCAGTGCTACCTCTATTCCTATGACTGCCCCTTCGCCTTTGTCAAAACCGAGGGCTACAGCGACGACATTCTGAGCTTCGGCCACGAATTCGGCCACTTCACAGACGCCTGGTACAACTACGACGCCACCGACAGCAGCGATCTTTCCGAGGTCTTCTCTCTGGGCATGGAATACCTGCTGCTTTCCCGGGTGCCGGAGGACAACCGGGAAGAGCTCACCGAGTACAAACTGCTGGACACCCTGGACCTCTTTGTGGAGCAGGGCAGCTTCGCGGAATTCGAGCATACGGTCTACGCCCGCCCCGCCGCGGAGTGGACGGTGGAGGAACTGAACGAGCTCTCCCGGGAGCTGGCCAAGACCTATGGTTATTTCCGACCCGAGGAAGAGAACTATTACAGCAAAAGCTGGATCGACATCACCCACTTCTTTGAGCATCCCTTCTACGTGGTGAGCTACTGCGTCTCCAACGACGCAGCCTTTCAGATCTACGAGCGGGAATGCGCCGGAGCGGGAGACGGTCTGGACTGCTGGAATAAGATGCTCCCCCGGGATTTGGCCGGCTTCCTGGAAACCGTGGAAACCCAGGGCGGCCTGGAGGACCCCTTTGCCCCGGGCCGGATGGATAAAATCGCCGCCCTCCTGCGGGAGAAGCTGGAGCGCGGAACTGCGTATCAGGCACAGTGAGGAACGTGGAAGGATTGTGCCGCGCCGCGGCAAAAAGGAAGAGGCCGGATCGGCCTCTTTTTGATTTGTTTTCGGTTATTATTTGAATACCCTGTCCCAGGCG
>JAGABH010000097.1 GCA_017614755.1 Oscillospiraceae bacterium | reverse complement strand
CTATTGCACGGCGTTTTCGTTTCACAGGCCTGGGTCCTCTGCCAGCAGCTTGTAGAGAGCGGCGGCTTCGTCGTCGGAGAGGCGGACACAGGTCCGCATTCCCGCGGGGACGTTCAGTGCCTGCTCCCGAAGGGAAAGGCCTGTCTCGGTCAGGCGCACCAGCACCACCCGCTCGTCAGTCTCGCAGCGGGTTCGGGTCACATAGCCCTTGGCCTCCAGACTTTTCAGCAGGGGCGTCAGGGTGCCGCTGTCCAGGTACAGGCGCTTGCCCAGCTGCTTGACGCTGATTTCCTGTTCCTCCCAGAGAACCATCATGGTGATGTACTGGGTGTAGGTCAGGTCCAGGGCCTCCAAATGGGGCCGGTAAAGCCGGATAATCTCCCGGGAGGCGGCGTAGAGGGGGAAGCAAAGCTGGTTTTCCAGCCGCAGGGCGGCGTAGCGGCTCGATTCCATGAGCTCAGCCATGGGCTTTGTCGTAGGCCTGGCGGACAGCAATGGCCAGCTGATCGGCGCAGGAGGTGGGTTTGTAGCCGCAGGTGTTGCCCTTCAGATAGCCCTCGATCTGATCTACGGTCATGCCGTTAACCAGCTTGCTGATGGCTTTCAGGTTGCCGTTGCAGCCGCCGATGAATTCCACGTCGGAGACAACATCCCCGTCCAGCTTGAAGTTGATCTGCACGGAGCAGACGCCGTTGGTGCGGTAAGAAAAATCCATATTGATTATCCTTTCCTCAATTAGATTGTGTGCAAATAATATACAAAGTTCGGGTGCGTTTGTCAAGTATATCTGGTGTTTTTTTTCTTTAGTACTTGCATAGGACCGCAATATGCGGTATAATACCTCTTGACAGGAGCAGCAGCTTCTGATCTGATAGAGGAGGCAAAACTATGAAAGGTCTGAGAAAGTACCTCGCGGAATTCCTTGGCACATTCGTCCTTGTCCTGGTTGCCTGCGGCACTGCTGTCGCCATCGGCTGCGACGTGAAGGGCGGCTATCTCGCGGTTGCCGTCGCCTTCGGTCTGGTCATTGTGGCAATGGCCTACTCCATCGGCAACATCTCCGGCTGTCACATCAACCCTGCGGTGTCCATTGCCATGCTGGTCAGCAAGAAGATGAACGTCAAAGACTTCGTCGGCTACGTTGTGGCCCAGGTTCTTGGCGCCATCGCCGGCGCTGTGCTGCTGGGCGTAATCTTCGGTTTTGACTGCGGCTTCGGCGCCAACGCTGTGGATCCTTCCAATATTGCCGGCGGCTTCGTGGTGGAAGTGGTCCTGACCTGCATCTTCGTCCTCACCATCCTGGGCGTTACCTCCCGGGAAGCCTTCAGTAAAGTTGCCGGTCTTGTGATCGGCGGTGCGCTGACGCTGGTACATCTGCTGGGTATTGCCGTCACGGGCACCAGCGTGAACCCCGCCCGTTCCCTGGGCCCCGCCATCTTTGCCGGCGGCGTTGCTCTGGAACAGATTTGGATTTTCATTCTGGCTCCTCTGGTGGGCGGCGTGCTGGCTGCGCTCATCTGGAAGTTCCTCGACAAAGAGGAAGCCTGATCCCGCGCAATCTCTTTGACACGACAAAACACCCGCGGTCCGTTGACGGAGCCGCGGGTGTTTCTTATGCTTACAGTTCGCAGTTGTTGACGGTGCGGGGGAAGGGGAGCACGTCCCGGATGTTGCCCATGCCGGTGAGGTACATAACGCAGCGCTCGAAGCCAAGGCCGAAGCCCGCGTGCCGGGCGGAGCCGTACTTCCGCAGATCCAGGTAGAACTCGTAGAGCTCCTTCTTCATGCCCAGCTCCTCAATGCGGGAGAGCAGCTTTTCGTAATCGTCCTCACGCTGGCTGCCGCCGATGATTTCGCCGATGCCGGGCACCAGGCAGTCCATGGCCGCCACAGTTTTGCCGTCGGGGTTCAGCTTCATGTAGAAGCTCTTGATCTCCTTGGGGTAGTCGGTGACAAAGACGGGGCGCTTGAAAATGACCTCGGTGAGGTAGCGCTCGTGCTCGGTCTGCAGGTCGCTGCCCCAGTGGACGGGGTAGTCGAACTTGTCGTTGTGGGACTCCAGCAGCTTGATGGCCTCGGTGTAGGTGACGCGGCCAAAGTCAGAGTTCAGCACATGGTGCAGCCGGTCCAGCAGGCCCTTGTCTACAAAGGAGTTAAAGAAGTTCATCTCCTCGGGGGCGTTCTCCAGCACATAGGAAATGACGTATTTCAGCATTTCCTCGGCCAGTTTCATATCGTCATCCAGATCGGCAAAGGCGATTTCCGGCTCGATCATCCAGAACTCGGCTGCATGCCGGGTGGTGTTGGAGTTCTCAGCCCGGAAGGTGGGGCCGAAGGTATAGATGTTGCGGAAGGCCATGGCAAAGGTCTCGCCGTTGAGCTGGCCGGAAACAGTCAGGTTGGTGGGCTTGTTGAAGAAGTCCTTGGAGTAGTCCACGGAGCCGTCCTCCAGCCGGGGCGGGTTGTTGATGTCCAGGGTGGTGACCTGGAACATTTCGCCGGCGCCCTCGCAGTCAGAGCCGGTAATCAGGGGCGTATGGACGTAGACGAAGTCCCGCTCCTGGAAGAATTTGTGGATGGCGTAGGCGATCATGCTCCGCACGCGGAAGACTGCCTGGAAGGTGTTGGTTCTGGGACGCAGGTGGGTCACGGTGCGCAGGTATTCCAGGGTATGCCGCTTGGGCTGGATGGGGAAGTCGGGGGTTGAGGGCCCCTCCACCGTCACCTTGGTTGCCTGAATCTCAAAGGGCTGCTGTGCGTTTGGGGTCAACTCCACGGTGCCCTCCACGATCAGCGCGGCGCCGATATTGACCTTGGAAATCTCGGCGAAACCCTCCATCTGATCGGTGATGACCACCTGAACAGGCTGGAAATAGGTCCCGTCGGAGAGCATGAGGAAGCCGAAGGCCTTGGAGGCTCTGCGGTTTCGTACCCAGCCGCCCAGATTCACGGTTTTACCCGCATAGGCATCGGTGTTGCGATAGAGCTCTCGGAGCGTGAGTAAGGATTCCATTTTCATTCCAGCTTTCTGTAATATATTTTGCGGGGAATACGCGCTGTATTATAGCACGTTCCCCGCAGGATTGCAACAGGCTATGATGCAGTTTTTTATGCCTTGACTTTGCGAATTACGCCCATGGGGGTCTGCTGATCGTCCTGACCCAGAGGATTGTCCTTGAGAATCCGGGCGTAGAGCTTCTTGTCCAGGCGCTTGTGGGAGACGCCGAGAATCTCGCCCTCCAGGTCGTTGATGTCCACGATGCAGACGTCGTAGCCGATCCGATCAGCGATTTCCTTTGCTACCTTATCAGGCTTCAGGGGTCCCAGAACGACATAGTGGTTGTAGGGGGGAATGGTGTTGTGGCAGGGACCGTCGATGGATTTGGCACGGTATCCGGCCACGGAATAGAACCAGCCCTTTTTGTGGAAGATTTTTTTGCCAATGACGGAAACCGCCGCGGCAAAGAGAATGCGGGGAGTACCCGATTCCTGCAGGGCCATTTCCATGGTCTCCGGCATACCCAGGCCGATGCCGTGGGGCGTCTTGGTGACGTGCTTGCTGAGCTTGACGGCCAGCTTCCGGGGGTGAATGTCCTCAAGGGGGATGGCTCTCTTCTGCGTACAGGCCACGCACTTCTCAGAGATAAACAGTACGTCGTCGGGCTCGGAGAGAACCGGCTTGCCGTACTGCTCCGCCACGTCGCAGATATCGTCCTTGTCGGTAATCAGATGAGTGACGATGGGCAGTCTGCGGTATTGGACCCCATCGACTTCTATAATCTCATGCTTGCCCTGGTTGGGCTTCAGTTCTTCACGCATTCTTTTTCTCCTATTTCAGGTTCAATATAGATTTATAAAAGGGCCAAAGGCCGTGTTTTTCCGGGTAGTGAGGGGCCAGCTGCCCCATGTCGGAGCCGGGATAATCATTGCCTTCGATCAGCGCGGGCCCGTCCGGGGTAACGGCAACGTCCCAGCCCACATGACCAATCTCGGGGACTACCATTGCAGCTTCCTTCGCCAGGGCCACTGCCTCATGGACCATGGGAAGCTGGTAGCCTTTAAAAACAATGCCGGTGTCCGGGTGCTTTTCAAATATGTTGTAATAGTCATCTGTGGCGTCGGAAACGATTTTGCCGGTTTCGGGGTCTACCCGAACCATAACGCCGTTTTGACCGGAATTGTCGCAAAAGCTGTCGCCGCGCCCAAATTTTAACGTGATATATGCCAGGTGTACCGTGTCGCCTACCCGATCGGTGACGATTCGCATGGTGTTTACCGACTGGGGATGAGGCCGGGCCATATCCGGGTGCTGGATCAATTCCTGCTCCAGCACCAGCAGGTTCTTGGACTTTACGTAGTCCAGAAAAGCCTCCGGGGAAGGAAAGTCTGCCACCGCCAGCTTTTCGATGCCGTGTCCGCCGATGCCGCGGTTGGGCTTGGCGAAAATATAGGTCTGATCTCTCAAAAAGTCTTCTATATCGGCCACCGTGGCCTTGGAGGCATCCATCACTCTCCGGTGCAGGAATTTTTCAAACTTGACGTTGAACTGCAGTTTGTCGTCAAACAGGTCTCCGAAGCCGGGCTTGTTCATAATCTCGCAGATTTTCTTGTTGCGAACCCGGGTGACATAGGTGTCGCGCTGCTTGCTGTTCATGTTGTAAAAGCCGAAAGCAGTGTAGTCATAGTAACCCGCGCCGTATTTGAATCCGCAGATCGCCATGTCGCAGGCCGTACGGAGCTTGCCGTGGCCGCTTTTTTGCTTCACGACGTTCAGCAGATTGTTCATTTTCCCAAAGCTCATTCCCCGGACAACACGGGAGAGATATTTGATTCCAGGCAAAAGAATCACCTCTGTTTCGTTTGTTGTCGCTATTATAGCCACTTTTATCCGATTTATCAATAGGAAATCCGATTTTTTGACAGGGAATCCGTCGAAAAAAGGAGCCGGACCGAATCGTCCGACTCCTGACGCCGTGTCTGTCATCCGCCCGCCCGATGCAGGATCATCTCCGCCGCGATGGAGATTGCGATTTCTTCCGGGGTCTTGGCCTTGATGGGCAGGCCGATGGGGGCGTGGATTCGGGCTATGTCCGCCTGGGAGAAGCCCTCTTCCTGTAACATTTGGTTTACATAAGCTGTTTTTCGCTTGCTGCCGATGCAGCCGATGTAGGTTGCGGGGGAACGCAGCACCTGCCGCAGGACTGTCAGGTCCATGTTGTGCTCCGGGGTCATAACCACGGCGTAATCCCGGCGGGTGATTGTAATCCGCTGGGAGATGTTCTCATAGTCTCCCAGGACCACCTTCGCGCCGGGGTAGCGTTCATCCCGGGCCAGCTCCGGCCGGGGATCGTAGACCGTGACGGGGAAGCCCAGGCCCGCCAGCACCGGCGCCAGCGCCCGGCCCACGTGGCCGCCGCCAAAGAGATAGACCATGTAATTTCGGCTGACCGGCTCCAAAAGCCGCAGGATGCGTCCTTCTTCCAGCAGAACTGCGGTCCGGGGCAGTCGGGGGTCCTCACTGTGCAGGTCTGTGTCGGCCCGGAGATTCAGCGTAAACGACCCATCGGGCCGGATGACGGATTCCAGCCAGCGGTCCTGGGGCCGGTCCAGCGCCTCCGCCAATCGGCCCAGGGTTTCAGTCAGCCCGAAATTTCCGGGGCAGAGCGGGAAGAAGCCGATGCGGACGACACCGCCGCAAATCATGCCTGTGGCATCGCTCCCGCCGCTGATGAGATCGTATTCTCGGACCAGGGCTTTTTCGCCTTCGGGCAGGCTCCGGGCGAATTGGATGGCCTGGAGCTCCACCGCGCCGCCGCCCACTGTGCCGAGGGCTTCGCCGTCCTCAAAGACCGCCATCCGCGCACCTGCTCCCCGGGGGGTAGAGCCCTGGGCGAAGAGGACAACGCACCAGATTACCCGTTGACCGGCGGAGAGTCGATGGATCGTCTGCTTCAACAATTCACGCATCTTTGGTACCTCAATGTTTCTTTCCTTTTTTCAGCAGGGCTCCCAGCACGTCCGTCTTGCCGGTTTTTCCGGACAGAATTCCCAGAATAGAGGGACTGTGGCAGTACAAGGCCAGCAGAGAAAAAACAATGGACAGGATTCCGGCCTCCGCGTCCCCTTTGAGGAACATGAACAGGGTGAAGAAGAGGGGAATCACCGGGCCGGCGATGCAGAGATACTGGGTGGCGAAGGTCACCAGCATTCCGGCGATATTTGCCAGCAGACCCCAGAGAAAGCTGTAAATCACGATAACCGTGGAGGAGGTAGCCACGCCCTTGCCGCCCCGGAATCCCCGCCAGAAGGGGAAATCGTGGCCCAGTGTGCAGCCCAGGCCGGCATACATGGTGATGATCCAGCCGGTCTTGTGAAACAAGACGTAGGAAAGCGTCATGGCGGCCAGGCACTTGACCAAATCGCCCAGCAGGGTAATCATCCCGGGCCAGAAGCCAAGGGAGGCCATAATGTTTGCCATTCCGGGATTTCCGGTCTCGCCCAGGGCAGAGGCGGGTTTTCCGGCAAATTTCCGGGCAACCGCCTCCGCCGTCAGAAAACAGCCGAAGCAGTACCCAACGAGAACGCTCACAATTCTGCTCAGCATAGGGTTCTCCTTTCCGTGGGAACACCTGAATTTTTATGTTTTCATCATAGACGAAACGACGCCCGATGTCAATAATGAGAATCCGCCGGGATGGGAGAAAAAGGGTTTTAAGGGGCCGGTAAAAGTTTTTTCATTGTCTCGGGAAAAAACAGTTGCATTCTCCAAGCTCCCGTGCTATAATACCATCCGCACGGGTCCGAAGTGTCAGAAGTCAAACGGACGCGTCCAATTCCCGGAATATTGTATCCGGGCCTTTAGCTCAGCTGGGAGAGCGCAAGGTTCGCAATCTTGAGGTCAGGGGTTCGATCCCCCTAAGGTCCACCAAACAAAAAAGACAGCCGTGAGGCT
>JAGABH010000096.1 GCA_017614755.1 Oscillospiraceae bacterium | reverse complement strand
GCAGTCCGGCGCAGGACCAGCCCGCCGCTGTCCGGCATTCTGCCCCAGCTTGGGCAGCCCGGCGGGACAAAAATCGGTCCTCCTCCCGCAGCAGGGCTGCCGTGCGGCCCAGGGTGCGGCTCAGGGCGGGATTCTCCGCCCGCAGCAGGGGCAAAACCCGGTGCCGGAGCCGATTCCGGACGCAGTCGTCTCCGGCGTTGGTGCCGTCCTCCACATGGAGGAGGCCCTCCCGGTTCAGCAGGGCTTCGATTTCTTCCCGGGTGCAGGACAGGAGGGGACGGATGATGTTCTCCCGCCGCACCGGGATACCGCCCAGTCCCCGCAGGCCGGTGCCCCGGAGCAGATGGAGGAGGACGGTCTCGGCGTTGTCGTCGGCGTTATGGGCGGTGGCCAGCTTCCCGGGAGCTGCCTCCCGCAGATAGGCATAGCGAAGAACCCGGGCGGCTTCCTCGATGCTTTCCCCGGTTTCGGCGGCCCGACCGGCGGCGTCGCCCCGGCCCAGGGAAAAGGAGATTCCCCAGGTTCCGCAGAGGTCCCGGCAGAAGTCCGCGTCCCGATCCGCCTCCGCACCCCGGAGTCCGTGGTGGAAATGAGCGGCCCGGAGGGTGATCCCCAGCTCCGGCGCCAGCTTCCGCAGCACCCAGAGCAGGGCCACGGAATCCGCTCCGCCGGAGAGGGCCACAGTCACGTCGTCCCCGGGGGAGATCAGCGCATTGTCCTGAAGAAAGCGGAAGACCTTATTTTCCATAGAATTCTCAATTTTCAATTCTCAACTGTGTATGGTGTCCAGATTGGAGAAGGAGAAGAACTGGGGCTGCCACTGAACCTTGACGGGTCCGGTCTCGCCGTGACGGTTCTTCGCCACGATACATTCGCAGATGTTCTGCTCCGCGGTATTGGGGTTGTAGTAGTCGTCCCGGTAGAGCATGATGACCTGGTCGGCGTCCTGCTCGATGGCGCCGGATTCCCGCAAATCGGAGAGCAGGGGGCGCTTGTCCGTGCGGCCTTCCGAAGCACGGGAGAGCTGGCTCAGGCAAATCACGGGGACGTTCAGATCCTTTGCCATGATTTTCAGCGCACGGGAAATCTCGGCCACCACGTTGACGCGGTTTTCCGCACTGCGGCTGTCCTTGTCGGCGCGGGTCATCAACTGGAGGTAGTCCACCACAATCAGACCCAGGTTGTCCAGACGGCGGCAGAGGGCGTTCATTTCCGTGACGGAGACGGTGGGATTGTCGGAGACTCGAATGTCCGTCTGCGACAGGGCAGAGGAAGCAATGGCAATCTTCTCCCAATCCTCCTGATCAAGCCGGCCGGTTGTGAGTTTTTTATTGTCCACGGCGCTCTCACAGGACAGAAGCCGGGAAGCCAGCTGCTCCCGGGACATCTCCAGAGAGAAAAAGGCCACAGTCTTGCGGGTCACCTTGGCGACGTGCGCGAGAATGTTCAGCGCGAGAGTGGTTTTGCCCATGCCGGGACGGGCGGCAATGATGATCAGATCCGATTTGTTCAGACCGCTGATCTGCCGATCCAGATCCCGGAGGCCGGTGGGGGCGCCGGGGATATCGCTGTCAGACTGTGAAAGCTCATTCAGGTGGCCGAAGAGCTTGACCATGATGGTGCCGATGCGTTCCAGCTCGTCGTCCGCGTTGCCCCGGCGCAGGCCGAAGACCTTGCGCTCCGCACTGTCCAGGATGGCGGAGGCGGTGCCCTCCTCCCGAATCGCCATTTCGTTGATGTCCGTGGCGGCTTGGGACAGGGCACGCAGCAGGGCCTTATCCCGCACGATGCCGGCGTAGTGCTTGACGTTGGCCGCCGTGGGGGTAATCTCCATGAGCTGACGCATATAGGCCGGGGTGGTGGCCTCGTCATAGTAGCCGTTTTCCTTGAGCTTGCCCAGCACAGTCACCACGTCGATGGGCAGAGAATAGCTGAACATCCGGTAGACGGTCTCATAGATTTCCCGGTTCTGGCGCAGATAGAAGTCCTCGGGCTTGAGGATTCCCACTACCTCGCCCACACAGCGGCTGTCGATCAGAATCGAGCCAAGCACAGCCTGCTCGGCCTCCAGGGACTGGGGAAGCTGGCGGGAAGTCAGCTCCGAATAATCCGTTGTATCAGGCATTTTGATGCCTCCCTGTGTTGGATGAAGTATCGCCTTGCGGCGATATGAAGTATTCCTGCGGAATATGAAGTTTCTCCTCCGGAGAAATGAAGTATGAGCTTCGCTCAAGTTGCGGTATCTTTTGATGCTGCGAATAAAAAGATATGGGAGAAATGGAATTGCAGCGAGAGCTGCCCCGTTGTGCATAATATGGCGCAGCCATACTTCACAGGCGAAGCGTCTTCACAGGGCGCAGCCGTACTTCATATTTGCGTCAGCAAATACTTCATTGCTCCTTGACTTCCACCTTGAGCGGCGCGTCAATCCCGAAGCCCAGCTTCACCTTGACGGTGTACAGGCCCACGGTTTTGATGGTGTCCTCAATGACGATCTTGCGCTTGTCCAGGTCCAGACCCTCCTGGGCTTTCAGTGCGTCGGAGATTTCCTGGCTGGTGACGGAGCCGAAGAGCCGACCTGCGCCGCCGCCCTTGGCATAGACGCTCAGCGTCATTTCCCGGAGCTTGGCGGAGAGGGCGGCGGCCTCTTCCCGGGCACGCTGCTCCTTTTCCTGCTTGGCCTTGTCGTTCATGCGCATGGTGTTGACGTTGTCGGCGGTGGCCTCCTGGGCCAGCTTCCGGGGGAAGAGGAAGTTCCGGGCGTAACCGTCGGAGACGTTGATCATCTCGCCCTTTTTGCCCTGTCCTCTGACGTCTTGCATCAGGATCACTTTCATGGTATATGTTCTCCTTCTCAAAATCTGTTGGGTGAATTACGCATTGTGCGCGGTATATCCTTACGGTTCGAAGTAGTGGTCTATGGCGGCAACCAGCCGGTTCCTTGCCTCGGTCATTTCGGTGTTTTTCAGCTGGGCGCCCGCGGTGACGGCGTTGCCGCCGCCGCCCAGAGGCTCCAGGATTACCTGAACATTCACCGTGCCCACAGAGCGGGCGGAGATAAAGACTGCGTCGCCCTGACGGAAGAGCACAAAGGAAACCCGGATGCCGTCAATGGCCAGCAGCTCGTCGGCGGCCTGACCGGCCAGGGCCCGGCTCACGTCCTCCTCGGCGCAGGCAATGGCCATTTCGTCCCGGTAGACCCGGGCGGCCTCTATGATCCGATAGCGGCGCACGGTCTCGTCGAATCCGCTCTGGAAAATGCGCTTTACCTCCACTGGGTCCACGCCCTGATAGCGAAGGAAGGCGGCAGCCTCAAAGGTCCGGCTGTTTACCCGAACGGTAAAGTTCTTGGTGTCCAGCACAATGCCTGCCATCAAGGCCAGCAACTCGCAGGGGAGGATGGTCTTGGCGTCTACGGTGTAGGTCAGCAGCTCCGTAACCAGCTCGCTGGCAGAGGAGGCGAAGGGCTCATGGAGATTCAGGGCGGCATTGCTGATATAGTCGGCGGCCCGGCGGTGGTGGTCGATGACCGCCACCTGGTTCATGGATTCCAGCAGGTCCGGGCTTTCCACCTGGTCCGGCCGGTTGGTGTCCACCACGATCAGCAGACTCTTGGCGTCGGCCTGGAGCATGGCGTCCTGGCCGGAGAGAAAGACATCCTTGTAGAGGCTGTCGGCCCGGATTACCTCCAGCAGCTTTGGGGCGGAGGAGGCGGTTTCGTTGACCACAATGTTGGCCTTTTTCCCCAGACTCCGGCAGAGGGCGACCACGCCGCAGGCTGCGCCGATGGCGTCGGCGTCGGCGTTTCGGTGGCCCATCAGGAAGACCCGGCTGGCGGGCTGGATCAGGGCCGTGAGGGAGGAGGCCATCACCCGGGACTTGACCTTGCTGCGGCGCTCGGTCTCCACGGCCCGGCCGCCGTAGAAGCTGAAATCGTATTTATCCTTGATAACGGCCTGGTCGCCGCCTCGGGAGAGGGCCATTTCCAGGGCCAGGGACGCAAAATCAAAGTTTTCCTTGAAGCTCTCGCCGTCCTTGCCTACGCCGAAGGAGATGGTGGCGGCGATGCCGTTGGGATTCGTGACCTCCCGGGTGCTGTCCAGCAGAGAGAATTTTCCCTCGGTAATCCGGAATAGCTCTTTGGACTCAAAGATGAAGAGGAAACGGTTGCGTTCCAGCTTCCGCAGCAGGCCGCCGATCTTTTCCGCCCAGGCGGAGATGCGCTCGTTGAGGGCGGCGTTCAGGTTGGAAACGGCGGAGTCGCTGAGGTTGTTGGTCAGCTCGTCGTAGTTGTCGATGAGGATAATGGAGACCACCGGCCGGGAGCGAAGGTACTCGTCCCGGGTCGCCAGCAGCTCGGTGCTGTCGATCCAAAGGAGCTGGGCGACTGCCTCGGCCCCGGATTCCCGCTTGGGCATGAAGCCCAGGCAGCGGAAGCGGCGCTCCCGAATCTGCTGCTCGTTGGGGGCCTCCAGCTTGCCGGACTGGAGCCAGTCCAGGTTAAAGTCCCGGAATACGTCTCCGATCTGCTCTCCCACCCGGGATTCCACGGTGTTCAGGGCCTTTTGGAACTGACGGTTGTGCCAGAGAATCTCCCCGTCAGGCAGCCGAAGCTCCACCATGGGCCAGGGAGCGGTGGAGGAGACGGTTTTGCTCAGACTGTCCACGGCGGTCTGGACGTTGGCGGCGATGCCCTTGACCCGCTGCCGGGTGACGGCGATGTCCAGGGCCATCAGGATCACGGCGGAGACAGCCATCGCGGCCGCCACGGCGTATTCCCGCCGGGCAGCCTCCACTACGCAGAAGATGAGCATTACCGCGCTGTATATGTATGTTCCGTTCCGCAAAAGACGCTTGACACTTCGTTCCATATCGTCACCTCTGGCGTGATCCGCCTGTGGATATAATCCCGTAACCTATACTATAACAGATAAAAACAAAATATGCTATACAAAAATCAATTTTTTTTGATTTTTGTATAGCATATTGTCGCGCCGCATTCCGGAATGAGGTGCGGGGCTTACTCTGTCAGCGCCGCACGGCGGTCACGGAAGAGCAGGCTGATGCACCAGATTCCCGCCAGAGCCACGACGCCATAGATGATCCGGCTGAGCAGAGCGCCCTGACCGCCGCCGATCCAGGCGACGAGATCGAACTGAAACAGGGAGATCAGGCCCCAGTTCAGCGCACCGATGATGACCAAAAGCAATGCAGCTGTGTCCATAACGCAGCCTCCTTTTCAATTTGGGTTGCTGGAAGTATGCCCGACCCGGAGGATTCTATACATTCATAACTTTTTTTCACAGTTTTTCGGTGTTTTTTACAAGTTGCGGTTGCAAAAGCAAAATATCTTTGTTATAATTCGCTTACCGAAATCCATAAGGAGGATTATCCTGATGAACGCTTTTTTACCTGCTGACATTCTTCTGCCCCGTGACGTCCCCATGGAGAAATGGGCCGTCATCGCCTGCGACCAGTTCACCTCCGATCAGAAGTACTGGGACCGTGTCCGCGCCAATGCCGCCGGCAGCGCTTCCACCATCAATCTGATCCTGCCCGAGGCCGAGCTGGGCACCCCGCGGGAGGCGGAGCACACCGCCCTGATCAACAAGACCATGGGCGAATATCTGAAGAACGATGTCTTTGCCTGCTATCCCCACAGCCTGGTGCTGGTGGAGCGGACCCTGGAAAACGGTTCCGTCCGCCTGGGCCTGATGGGCATGGTAGACCTGGACGCCTATGACTATTCCACCGGCTCCTCCTCCGCCATCCGCGCCACGGAGAAGACCGTGGTGGAGCGGATTCCGCCCCGTCAGCGTGTCCGCCGGGACGCCCCCCTGGAGCTGCCGCACATTTTGATGCTGGCCGACGACCACGACAAGGTTCTGATTGAGCCCATCGCCGCCAAGAAGGCCCAGCTCAAGAAGCTCTATGACTTCGACCTGATGGAGGACGGCGGCCATATCGTGGGCTACCTGGTAGAGGGCGAGGAGGTCAAGGCCTTTGAAGACCGCTTGACGGAATACACCGCCAACGTGGGCAAGAAGTACGAGGGTCTGCCCGGCGTGCCCATGGTCTTTGCCGTGGGCGACGGCAACCACAGCCTCGCCACCGCCAAGAGCTGCTACGAGGAGCTCAAGGCCAAGAACCCCGGGGTGGACCTGTCCAACCATCCTGCCCGCTTCGCCCTGGTGGAGCTGGAGAACATCCACGATCCCGCCCAGGTCTTCGAGCCCATCCACCGGGTCATCTTCAAGACTGACCCCGAGGCCCTGCTGAAGGAGCTGGAGTCCACCTGGTGCGCGGAGGGCGGCTTCCCCGTCAAGTGGTTCATCGGAGAAAAGTCCGGCACCGTGTATCTGGACAAGGCCAAGAGCCAGCTGGCCGTGGGCGCCCTGCAAACCTTCCTGGACAAGTATCTGAAGGAGCACGAGGGCGAGATCGACTATATTCATGACGACGACGTGCTGATCGACCTGGCCAAGCAGGACAAGGCCATCGGCTTCCTGCTGCCCGCCATGGAGAAGAGCCAGCTCTTCCGGGGCGTCATTGCCGACGGCATTCTGCCCAGAAAGACCTTCTCTATGGGCCATGCCCGGGAGAAGCGCTACTACCTGGAGGCCCGGAAGATCAAGTGACCGTTCTGCAAGAGACTGCCCCGGGTAAACTGAATCTGACCCTGGATGTGCTGGGCAAACGACCGGACGGCTACCATGAGCTGGAGATGGTGATGATTTCCGTCTCGCTCTATGACAGTCTGACCCTGGAACTCGGCACGGGGGAGCCTTGGGCTGTCGTCTGCAACCGCCCCGATCTCCCGGACGGGCCGGACAACCTCTGCTGGAAGGCCGCCAAGGCCTACTGCGACGCCGCGGGGATCGACCCGGAGGGACTTCGAATCCGGGTGGATAAACGAATTCCTGCCCAGGGGGGCATGGCAGGCGGCAGCAGCGACGCCGCCGCCGTCCTGCGGGCCCTGAACCGGCACTACGGTCGGTTTTCCGACGAAGCGCTCCGGGCTCTGGGCCTGACGGTGGGCAGCGACGTGCCCTACTGTCTCTTTGGCGGCGTGGCGCTGGCCCGAGGCCGGGGAGAGCAGCTGACCCGTTTGCCGGACCTGCCCGGAGAGCTGAATTTTGTGCTGGCGAAGCCGGATTTTTCCGTCTCCACCCCGGAGCTGTTCCGGGAAATCGATGAGAAGGGGCTTACTGCCCGGCCGGATACGGAGGCCATGGTCTCCGCCATTGAGCGGAAGGATCGAAACGCCATTGGCGCCAGCCTGCAAAACGCCTTTGAGCCTCTGGTGGCGGCCAGGTATCCCATTGTGGATAAGCTGCGGCGCACCATGCTGGGGCATGGAGCCGTGGGCGCAAGGCTGACCGGCACCGGTTCCGTGGTATTCGGCCTGTTTTGCAGCAAGTTCCGGGCCTTTTCCGCCGCCCTGGAGCTGGAGGAAATCTGCCCCCAGGTTCACCTGGCCACGGCGCTTCCCGCTGGGGTCTTCAAGCTGAAAAGATAAACGAAGGACCTGCCGACTTCGGCAGGTCCTTTTGCACGCTTGCGGACAGTGCATAATGTGTGGTTTCGGGTCCGAAATTCGTAGCCCGTAGGGCGGCCTGACCTCCGGCCGCCGGTTCCGTAGGGGCCGATGCCCACATCGGCCCGTGTTTCCAGGCTGCCGATTCCGGTTCCGTAGGGGCGACCACCTGTGCCCTTCATGGGTATTGGCCGCCTGCCCGAGGCACCCGGTCCGAAATTCAGAGTCCGCAGGGCCGGCTCCCAACCGCAGGGCTTCCATTCTGTGCACGATGAACCATAAGCCTACTTGAAAATCTTTTCGATATCCTTCAAATTTGTTCCGCTGCCGGTGGAGCCGATTTGGTTCAGGAGGATCACGTCCTGAATGTTGTTTCGCGTTACAAAGTCGGAGATCGAGTTGTCCTCCACTCCGGCCCAGGGGCACCAGTCGGCGTAGGAGCGGTAGTCAATCCAGTAGATGTGCTCATAGTGGTCGATGAGCCAGGGGATAAAGGCGTTGCCGAAGGAGTCCTTCACCACCAGCACGGCGGAGCCGTCGGTGATGGTCTCGTTGTGGGCGTAGCTCCAGGGCCGGTCGCCCGACACAAAGCCCAGGTAGTAGGAGCCCTTGTTTCCGCTGGACATATCCTTGACGATGGGCCATTCGTACTTGCCGTAGCCGCTCCCCTCGGGGATGTACATGGTCATCTGATTGGTCCCCTTGGGAATGTAGGCCACCAGAGTATCGGGATTGTTTTTCAGCTCGGCGTTGCCGTTGCTGTAATTGACGAAGCTGCCCAGGTAGTCGGTGTAGGTGTAGGTCTCAAATTCCGCCGGGTCGTGGGGCCGGATGCCCTTCTGGGCACAGAACTCCCGGTAGGCGTACCAGGCGCCCAGGGCGGTCCAGTGGTGATCCGTGCGGAAGAAGATGTTTTCGTCGTTGTGGAGTTTCAGCGCCCCATAGACCGGCACGGTTTTTACCAGGGGGTCCATGTGCTCGTACATCCAGGCCGTGGCCTGGTTTTCATCGCTGAAGCCCAGGTCGGAGAGGACCTCGTCTCCCAGCATGACTCCCGTGGAGAGGGGCGCGATCAGGCAGTAGACCGCAGCCTTGCCCTCCAGGGCCCGGGCCACACTGCTGACGGCCTCGCAGTATCGGGTGCTGTTCTTCTCGCCAAAGTAGTAGGCGCTGTAACCGCCCCCCTCGGTGATGAAGACCGTGCCGGACTGATAGGCCAGGGTGTGGACGTCTCCCGGACCCGCCGCCACGTCCGTGGGGGTGGGCTCCGGCAGGGGCTCCGTAGGCGGCTCCGTGGTGGGCGCCTCCGTGGTAACGGGTTCGGTTGTGGCGGGGGCGGTGGTGACCGGCTCCGTGGTAACCGGCTCCGTGGTGACGGGCTGGGTAGTGACGGTGGCTGGTTGGGTGCTGGGGACGGCCTGGGTGCTTGATGTGTCCGTGGACGGTTGTGTGCCGCCGCCCTTGATGGCCGGGACGATGACAAAGATCATCAACGCCCCCACAGCGACCAGAGCCAGCAGGGCGAGGATGAAGGAGAGCGCTTTGTTTCTCATAGGGCTTACCTCGTATTTTTCTATAAACAGCGCGGCTCCCGGGCGGTGACCCGGGAGCCGTTTTGGAAATACTTATTCTTCCTCGTCCTTCTTGGCTTCTTCGATGATCTTGGCCTGGTTCATCTGAGGAACTTCCTCATAGCGGACAAACTTCATGCTGTAGGAGCCTCTGCCCTGGGTCATGGACCGCAGGTCGATGGCGTAGGAGCTCATTTCGCCCATGGGGACTTCGGCCTCGATGACGCCGCCGCCCATGCCCATCACGCGGCCGCGGCGCTTGTTCAGGTCGCCGACCACGTCGCCGGTGTAGGTGTCGGGCACGAAAACCTTGAGCTCGGCAATGGGCTCCAGGATGGTGGGACCGGCCTGGGGCAGACCTTCCTTATAGGCGATGCCGGCAGCGGTCTGGAAGGCCATATCGGAGGAGTCCACCGGGTGGGAGGAGCCGAAGTACAGGGTGGCCTTCAGATTGACCACGGGATAGCCGGCCAGGACGCCCTTGCCCACGCAGTTGCGCAGGCCCTTTTCCACGGAGGGGATGAAGTTCTTGGGCACGCAGCCGCCGACAGTTTCATCGGCGAAGATCATCTCGTCCTGCTCATCCTGATGCTCGAAGCGAATATAGACGTCGCCGAACTGGCCGTGACCGCCGGACTGCTTCTTGTGGCGGCCGTGCTGCTCGATCTTCCGCTTGATGGTCTCGCGGTAGGCGATCTTGGCGGGACGGAGCTCCGCCTCGACCTTGTATTTGGAAGCCAGCTTGGCGATGATGACGGACAGGTGGATATCGCAGACGCCCGCGATGATCATTTCCTTGGTCTCGGGGTCGTTGCCGTAGGTGAAGGAGGCGTCTTCCTCGTTGAGCTTCACGAGGCCGGCGGCAACCTTGTCTTCCTGGCCCTTGGTCTTGGCGTAGATGGCCATGCGGTAGCAGGGCTCGTCATACTCCATGGGCTTCAGGTTCACGACCTTGCCGGCCAGACCCAGGGTATCGCCGGTGCGGACGGAGGCCAGCTTGGTGAACACGCCGATGTCGCCGCAGCAGACCTTGGCGGTCTTCATGTTATCCTTGCCCCGGGGGAAGAAGGTGTTGCCCAGCTTCTCGTTGCTGCCGGTGCGGCCGTTGACCACGGTGAGGGTGTCCTCAATGTCGCCGGAGATAACCTTGAAGTAGGAGTTCTTGCCGTACTGGTCGGACATGGTGTTGAACACGAAAGCCATGGGGCTGCCGGCGGGATCCAGCTTAAACTCGCCCTCGTTGCCGTCCTCGTCCACGGTGACCATGGGCTTGCCCTCCAGAGGAGAGGGAGCGTACTTGACCAGGTTGGCCATCAGGGCGTCAACGCCAAGGCCGGTGGTGGAGCAGCCGCAGAAGACGGGGGTGATGGCGCGGGTGGAGATACCGGTCTTCAGACCCTGGGCAAGCTCTTCGGGAGTGAAGGGCTCTTCCATGAAGAACTTTTCCATGAGAGCTTCGTCGGTCTCAGCGACCTGCTCGTTGAGCTCCATCATGTACTCTTCGATCTTTTCCTCGGCGTCGGCGGGCAGGGCGATTTCCTTGCCGCTGGCGTCGTAGGCTTTCTTCTCAATGAGGTCCACCACGCCCACGGCCTGATCGCCGTTCAGAATGGGGAAGGTGAAGGGGACGACGGAGGCGCCGAAGGTGTCCCGCAGGGACTGGAGGGTGCCGAAGAAGTTGGCGTGCTCCTCGTCCAGCTTGGAAATATAGAACATGGCGGGCAGTTCCCGGTCAGCCAGGGCCTTCCAGCCCTTCTCGGTGCCGACGGCGATGCCGGACTTGGCGGTCAGAACGATGACGCCGGAGTCGGCCACGCGCAGGGACTGGACCACTTCGCCGGCGAAGTCAAAGTAGCCGGGGTTGTCCAGAATGTTCAGCTTGGTCTTGTTGAATTCTACAGGGATTACAGAGGTCTTGATGGAGTACTGTCTCTTCTTCTCCTCGTCGTCGAAGTCGGAGACGGTGGTGCCGTCGGCCCGCTTGCCCAGACGGGTGATGACCTTGGTGTTGAAGAGCATGCTCTCACACAGGGCGGATTTGCCGTCGCCGCCGTGACCCAGCAGGGCGATGTTGCGGATGTCCTTCGCAGTGTACATTTACTATATTCTCCTTTCACGCGGATGAAAAGCCTTTTTCAGCCACAATTGATGCTATTATATACAATCAAAAAACAATTGTCAATTGCCAATTTTTCAATTGTCAGAAGTGTTTTCCCCACACGGTCAGCAGCACCGCCGGGACCAGCCAGGCGGCCCCGTAGATCAGCAGGTTCAGAGCGGTGGCGGTTTCCAGGGCGGCCAGGGCGGCCAGAACGCCCATCAGCAGCAGTCCGCTGATCCCGTTCAGGACGGTGAGAATCGACGCACCCAAGGTGGCGGAGCGGAGCATTCGTCCTCCCGCGGCGGCCTGGGCAAAGCCGGAGAAGCTGTCCTTGGCCAGAATGGCGCCTTGGGCTACCGCCCGTTTCAGCTCCGCCTCGGACAGGCGAATTCGCTCTGCGGTGGAGGGGTAGAGGAAGGCGCTGGTGGGGATGCCGAATTTCGCTTTGAGGAAGCCGGGTGTGCCCAGGAAGGTCCGGGTCACCAGAATTCCCTTGAAGTGGCGGTTTCCGGCGATGGAGGCAAGACCCTTGCGCAGGTTGTCCGGCGGGGTGTAGCGGACGGCGAAGACCGCGGCCAGCTCTCCGTTGAGGGAGAGGTACACCGCCTGTTTCACCCGGGCGCCCTTGTCCATGTGGACGCCCATCCGGCGCATGAAGTCCAGGGAACCCATGAGAACCACGTCCTCCTGGATGCTGGCGCCGATGCCGCCGCTGTCGTAGAAGCGGAAGGTGTCCACGGTGTAGTGGCGGCCGTTGTGGGTCACCAGCAGATCGTCGAAGACCGGGTCCAGGGCGCTGCCGGAGCTCCGGGCGGCGGCTGCCGCGTAGGCGATGATTCGGTCGGGGTTTCCGCTGTAAACCTTAAAGCCGTTGAGGGTCAGAGAGCCGGAGGGGAAGATGTCTTCATCTCCGATCAGGATCGAATGCTCCCCGCCGAAGACCTCCGCGCCGTGGTAGCCGCACAGGGCGGCATCCGCCTCGGCCAGTCTGCGGGAAAGCAGCAGGAAGAGCCGGGGGAAGGCCAGCAGCCCCGCCGCGGGGACGCTGCCCAGGAAGATCAGAGCGCCGGTCCAGGCCAGATCCCGTTTCAGACCGAAGCTGATCAACAGGGTCAGCCCCATGCCGACCAGGGCGGCCACGGGGGTGTAGATCCGCAGAACCCGGTCGGTGAGGTCCCGGGTCTCCAGCTTTTCCATGAAGCGGTCCACGTTGGGGGGCGTGCGGACAAGCCCCTTGCTGCCCTTGGCAATCTCCGGGACCTCGCTGACTCCTGTGGCCAGGTTGCCCCGAAGGACCTTGACGGTGGTGGTCAGGGCCATGCCCCGGTCATATTCGCCCCAAAGGAAAATCATGGTCAGCGCGCCTACCACCACGGTAAAGGGGGAGCGCAGCTCCTTGGCGGCGGGGAAGCAGTCGGCGGCGGTAAAGATGGCCGCCATGCCCAGCAGCAGAGCGGGCCGGAAGCCCTGCTCCGTGTGCAGCTTGCGGAAAAAGAGTTTTCGGTTGGTGAGGACAATCAGTCCCAGCAGGCCCAGCTGGATATAAACCGTGGTGCCGCCGGAGAAAATTTCCGGCAGGAAGGTCCAGTGCCGGCCCAGGTAAAGGGTGAAGAACAGGCTCAGGATTGTGAACAGGCCGCTGAGAATCAGCCTGGAGCCGATCTCGTCCAGGGGCTTGGCGTAAAGTCGATAGGCCTCCTCCGGGTGCAGCACGGAGCTCTCCTCGGGAGGCAGCACATCGATGTCCCGTTTGGGCTGGGCCGCGTTCCGGGCCGGAGTCTTGGGGGCGGGAGCCTCCTTCCGCACGTCGGCGGAGGGAACGGGCTCCTCGGCGGCTTCCCGCTGACGGGGAGAGGGCGCCCAGCGGGGACTTTCCGTCTCCTGGGCGGGCCGGGAGGTCTTTGCCCCTTGACCCGCCTGAGGAGCCTGGGACTTCACGGCG
>JAGABH010000095.1 GCA_017614755.1 Oscillospiraceae bacterium | reverse complement strand
TCGTTTGTGTTCACATTTGAACGTTTTAGAACTTTCCGCCGTGTCCGCCGTGGCTTGCGCCGGAGGAACTGATGTGGGTGGAACTTCCTCCGCCGCCGGTCCGCTGCTGGGTTTCAATGACCCGAGAAGTCGTATTTGTATAGAGGTAAATATCTCGGTTTGTATTCAGATACATACTGTCTCCGCGGCGATAATTTGTGGCGTTGTATTTCATGCGGACGGATTTGAGTTGAGATTTGAGGCTTGCAGAACCGATAAAGGCGAGGAGAAAGCCTACGACGAGGGCGATGATCGTTGTTTTTACCACGCTGGGCTTCTCCCGGACAGGAGGGGAGTCATTCCCATTTCCCGTGAAGGCGTTGAAATCATCCTGGAATGCGCGAAGTGCTTCCTCAGACAAAGTGCCATTGTAGGCGGAGAGCATGGTATCCGCGGTATTCAGATAGCTCAGGAACCCATCCGCATATCTTCCGCCGGAGATGTTGGAGCTGCATTTACTCCACAAATAATCGATCCCGTCATCTGTAAAGGCCTGAATGGCGTCGCCGCGGGTGGATATATACCAATCCCGCTCCTCCATAGACAGCAGGAAGAGAATGCCGCTGCGGTCCGGGCCGTAGCCGTAGCCGTTGTAGTCAAAATAATCATCGGCATAAGCCTCGGGCGAATTGCCGTCCAGACTGTTTTCTGTCAGAATCACCACATCGCACTGCTGGCGACGACTGATTTCTTCCGCAATTTGGGTCAGCTCTTTTTTTTCACCTTCGGAGAGAAGATGGCCGTTGTCCACAACATAACTCGAATCATCAACTCCGGTGATTTGGATGCTCAAACCTTCCTCGGCAAAGACATTCAGCGGGAAACAGGCAAGAAGGAGCAGAGACAGGAGCAAAGGCAATAAACGTTTCATTTCCGCGCCTCCTTTCAGTGCAGCAGGAAGAAGTAGAGGATGGGCCAGAGCACGCCGCCGCAGATGGCGGTGTAGATCAAATGCCACTTCCAAAACAACCTCTTGTCCACCGGCATATCGCCCACCAGCTTACCGGTTTGGCCGTTCATGGCGAACTGATAGGTCTTTCCCTGAAAGTTTGTTGTCAGTAGCCAGACGGGGTACATGGCGTATTTGGCTTTCCCGTTGTTGATCTGCACGGAGGCGGATTCGGTGGTAATGGCCCCGTATCCGGCGACGGTGGCGGTAAAGGCCTCCTGGGTGCTGTTCTTGATCCGAGTGTTGGCCCGTTCAATGCTCTGCTTGGCATCCACGTCATACTTGTCCGCGTAGTAGCCGGAGAGAAACGCAGTCTGGAAGGGAACAGCCGCTTTCATATCAAAGGGCTCAATAGACTCCATCATGGCGTCGTCCATTTTGGTGGAGCCGTCCACAGGAACGACGTCAAAGCTCAGTCCGCCTGCCCGCTCCAGCCGATAGAAGGTAGTCTCCGTAAATTCCCGGTTGCCGCTGCGCCAGGAGCGAACCTTTGTCGCTTTGAAATTGTAGCTGGCTGACACGTCTGCGCCGTAGAGCCAGAAGGGGACATAGACGCCTTTGATTTCTTCCAGGTGGCTATCCTTGGAGAACAGCTTAGGCAGCAGCTTTTTGCCGCTCATATGCTTTTTCAGAGCGGCCTTGGCGTCCTCCTTGCTGAGCTTGAAGGGGATAATCAGGTCCGGCTTCAGCGCTCCGGAGAAGGCGCTGGTCAGTACCACCGGATTGCCGCAGAAGGGGCAGTGGGTGGCGCCGGTGGTGGCGTCCGCGATGATCTCACCTCCGCAGGATTTACAGGAATAGACATTCATCCCGGATATTTCCGTGTCGCTGAACTGTTCCTGGGGAACATCCCAATCCATTTGGTCCGGCTGCAGTTGATTCAGCGCCTCATCCATTTCCAGCAAGGCAGCGGGGTCAAAGGTGGTTTCACAGTAGGGACATTTCATCATCTGTGAACTGGAGTCAAATTCTATGATTCCGCTGCAGCAGGGGCATTTGTATTCCAGTATTTGTGCCATAGTACCTCCTTTTCTGATCTTGATTCGATGAAAGATTGACTTATAACAGCATGAAGAGCTCAAACAGCCAGTGAGCGGCTACACCTGCGCAGAGGCCGCCGATGGTATGGCTGATAATCGCCTTTCCCGTGTGTTCCCGGCAGCCCAGGACCTCCATCATGGAGACGTGGGTGCTCAAATAACCGCTCCAACACATACAGACCGCAGTAAAGACCGCAAGGTCATTTACGCCGATCTGACCTGCCTTTGCAAGGCCGGGAATAATACCCAAAGCAGCGCCGGCGGAGCCCAGTGCGGTTACGGGAACCGCGATTGCTTCCGCGCTGGAGAAGCCGAACAGGGGAGTCAGCAGGAAGCTGAGAAGGTTTGCAATCCAGGGGAGCACAGCTACGCCCTCTCCGGCGTTTCCGCGGTATGGCTCTTGCGGAATGACACCGCTGAATTCCCGTTCACCGCCTTCCTTTGGCGTCAGAGGAATTTCAATTTTGGTCTCCTCGTCCGACTTGTACAGCACAAGCCGGTAGCTGGAGTTCTCATCGCCGAAGCCCTGGGGCGGCAGCTTGATGGACAACTCCTCGCCCTCGGCAAAGCTACGGCCCTTGGCATGAGAAAAGGAAGGTTCCGTGTCGAGAGAGGACGCTTTTGCCCAATAGGCAATGCTGCTGTCGGGCTGAATCCGAAGAATGTAGTTTCCAGAGTCCGGAATCTCAATGAGATCGGTTCCCACATCCTCAAAGGTAGAGGAACCGAAGGCCTCAATGCGAATGAATTTATACTGGGAGGTGGGTCTGCCGTTGGTCAGCATCATCACAACGGTGCAGATAATCAAAACGCCGGGAATAATGGCAAGACCCATCTCCACGCCCTTTTTCCCGCCCTCCATCAGTGCGTCCAAAACGTGGAGGAGTCCCTTGTGGTGACTTCCCTGGGCCTCGTCGACTTCCTCAAACTCCTCCTCCAGGGCGGGCTTTTGCAGACCGTAGGCTTTTTTCATAAAGTAAAGCATCAGTCTCGTGGAAACAATCGCGCCGATGATAGCGCCAAGGTTGCCGCTGATAGCGGCGATGCCGACCGCACCGTCCATCATGCTGCCCATGCCCAGTGTAAAACTGGTGACAATCATGCCCATGCCGAAGGCGGTGCCCAGGTTGGTCAGGGCGGGAATTTGATAGGCTTTGAAGAATCGGCGGAACTTTTTGTCGTCCGCCAGCGTCAAAATCGCCGGATTATCGGAAAGGTAAGTGGAAACAATACCCAGGGCGGAAGCGCCGGGCATTCCGAACAAGGGACCCATCAGGGGAGAGAGCAGCTTGTTCAGCAGGGCCACGACGCCGAACTCCGTCAGAAGACCAGAAATGGCGCCGGCAATCACAGCGATTGCCATGATGAAGAAAACAGTATCGGTCAGGAGGTTGTACGCGGTGTTCATCATCGTATTCAGTGCATTGCCGAGCCCCATTGGAATGGCAAAGACACAGAAAAAGCCAATGAAGCACGCCAAACAGATGATTGCCTTCGTGTAAACGCTCATCTGCTTTTTAATTTTTGCAGCCATTTCTCTTTCTTCCTTTCAAAGACGCAAAAAATGCTCTATATATTATAATAAAATAGGACTAAAAGTAAAGCCTTTTTCCGCAATCTGGAAAATATTTTTGAAATGACCGAAAAAGACTTGCGTGATCTGATTCCGATATGCTATAATATACTTCCAAACCCGGAATAAACGAGGTGATCCCATGGCAGCCTCCGGTATAAAGCTCGTGGCAAAGAACCCAAAGGCCCGCCATGAATACTTCATCGAGGAGACATTTGAAGCAGGAATAGAGCTGGTTGGTACGGAAGTGAAATCCGTCCGTGCCGGGACGATTTCCTTGAAAGAATCCTGGTGTCAGATTAAAGACGGTGAGATCTTTATCAAGCAGTTCCACATCGCGCCCTACGAGAAGGGGAACATCTTTAACAAAGACCCCCTCCGTCCCCGGCGGCTGTTGCTGCACAAGCGGGAGATCAACCGTCTGTTCGGCAAGGTCAAGCAGGACGGCTTCTCCATTGTTCCCTTGTCGGTCTATCTGAAAAACTCCCGCGTCAAGGTGGAAGTTGCCCTCTGTCGGGGCAAAAAGCTCTATGACAAGCGGGACGACGCCGCCGTGCGGGATGCCAAGCGGCAGATCGACCGGGCGCTGAAAGGGAGAAATCATTGATCGGAAAGGAAGAAAACCCATGTCCAATCCCATTTTTACCATTACCATGGAAAACGGCGACGTGATGAAAGGGGAGCTCTATCCCGACATCGCGCCCCAGAGCGTCTATAATTTCATCGATCTTGCCAACAAAGGCTTTTATGACGGCCTTATCTTCCACCGGGTCATCAGCGGCTTTATGATCCAGGGCGGCGACCCAACCGGCACCGGCATGGGCGGCCCCGGCTACTGCATCAAGGGCGAGTTCTTTATGAACGGCGTGGACAATAAGCTGAAGCACAAGCGGGGCGTTCTGTCCATGGCCCGTTCCTCCAATCCCAACTCCGCCGGCAGCCAGTTTTTCTTGATGCACCAGGATGCGCCTCATCTGGACAAGAACTACGCCGCCTTCGGAAAGGTGACAGAGGGCCTTTCGGTGATCGACGCCATTGCCGCCGTCAAGGTGGACATGAACGACCGCCCCCTGACGGAGCAGAAGATGGCTTCGATCCGGGTCGATACCAACGGGCAGGAATACCCGGAGCCCAAGAAGCTCCGTGACCCCTACGGCCGTTAATCGTTCGTGGCGCATCGCGCCCCGCAGCATTTCGTTTTTCATCGCGCCGTAAGGCACGTTATGGGGCTGTACCGGTTTCGACGAGGATAGTGAGGCCGGAATAGCGGGCGGAGGTGTCTGACCTCCTTAAACTGGGCAACTTTTTTAAATTAACTGACAACGATAATCTCGTTCTGGCTGCTGCTTAATTAGCGGCCCATCCGCCCCGGAAGGACCACGAGCCGGGCTCGGGTGTGATTTGAGTGGTGACCGTGCGTGCGGTAAGCTTTGCCCGCACCATGCATCATGAAGCTACTAAGGCGGTAAGGGTGTTTGTTCCCGTGCCGCCGAGGGAATGTAAATAACAAACTGCGCCCGGAGAATTTCCCGTCAAGTTATTTTCGGACAGGGGTTCAACTCCCCTCAGCTCCACCACCACGTCGGAGCACCCTCTGCACGGCTCAGGGGCGCCGGTTTCGTAAGAGCCGGCCCTCCTTCGGCTGTGCTCCGAGGTTCCTGCGCTTCCACAGAGTAAAAACCTGTCATGCAAGTGATGGGTTTTTACTGTTATATAGCTTTGGCGTTGCCAGGAAAGAAGGGCAGTATGGAAAGCGCAAGGATTTCGCTGTTTTCATAATTTCCCATATTTTGCTCTTGACAAACAGCTTGTCCTGTGCTAAAATATTCAAGCAGTCAAGCGAAGTATATCGCGGGATAGAGCAGTTCGGTAGCTCGTCGGGCTCATAACCCGGAGGTCGGGGGTTCAAATCCCTCTCCCGCAACCATAAAAACCACTGTTTTCTTTCCGGGACAGTGGTTTTTTCTTTACGAAACAGATCAAGGAGAGAGAATATGAAAAGATCACGTGTCTTTGCGTTGCTTTTAAGCGTTGCAATGGTATTGAGCTGTTTGCCTTTTTCCGCCGGCGCGGCGGATGCTTCCTGCTTCCGCCGGGTCAGCGGCAGCCCCTTTGGCGGTTTGATTACACCTCCGGACGAAGGCGCCTCGGATTCCTCCGACACGCAGCAGACCGGAGCGACTTCTTCGAAGGATCCTGAATTTATGTATGAGATGCTGGACAATCTCTATCGGAAGACCGCCCCGGAGATCTTGCGTCAAATTCTGAACCGGATTGTCCAGCGCTGTGAGCCTTTCCTTCGGGAAAGACTCGAACACAGATTTGAGTTTGAAACCGAGCCCACAGACTCCGTCACGGAACCCGTACTCACGCAGCCCCCCATAGAAACCATCGCACCTCCGCCCACCGAACCCGTTCCTGTCGTACCGCCCACCACGGAGTCTGCCTCCTCCAGCGGTCGGGGAAGCGGACTTCTGACTGCCGACGACAACGATATCACAGGCTTTACCCCTAAGGACTGGAGTTGGACCGCGGAAGGGGAGGGCTACGGCCGCAGATATTTCACCTCCGGCAAATATGTCCGGGACGACGGCCGGGCTGTGCTGTACATCGAAAGCTCCGACTCCGGTGACGGCTTTTCCTTCCAGCTCTTTGTCATGGCCGACGGCGGGAAGCAGAGTAATTTTATTGCCTATGACTACTCCTACGGCACCTCTTATTCCTGGGCGTCAAACGAGAGTGAGGGCTATGCCAAGGACATCTCCAACGGTCTGTATTTTACCAATTACGGCAACGGTCTGACAGTCATTGCGTCCGACTGGATTGATGAAATGTACTATGAATACAGTGCGCCGGACGGATATTACTACCTTGTGAGAGAAAAAAAGTAAAAGGATTGAAATTTCTGTCAATCTGTGATATTATTCATTTAGGCGTCCAACGCGAAACCGGCTATGTCCGGAATAAATGAATTATCAGGAGGTTTGATTATGGGCAAGTTTGAAATCAAAAACGTCAAATCCGGCGTCAAGTTCGATCTGAAGGCCACAAACGGTGAAGTGATTGCCACCAGCGAAGTCTATACCACAGAGGCCGCCTGCCGCAAGGGCATTGAGAGCGTCAGAAATAACGCCCTCTCCGCCGTCGAAGATCAGACCGTGGAGCCCATCGAGGTGCAGAAGCACCCGAAATATGAGGTCTATCTGGACAAGGCAGGGGAGTACCGCTTCCGCCTGAAGGCCAGAAACGGCGAGATTATCGCCACCGGTGAGGGCTACAAGAAGAAGGCCAGCTGCCTGAACGGCATTGACAGCATCAAGCGCAATGCGCCGGAGGCTGTGATCATTAAGGTTGAAGCCTAAACCAGACAAAAGAGCCGCCCGATCATCCGATCGGACGGCTTTTTGAATCGTTTGCCTATTTTCCGTCGCCTGCGGTCATGGCGTGAAGGGTCTCGGAATCCAGGGGATAGAGGGTCTTGGTCATTCCAAGGGCCTCCTCAATGTCTACGTCCATCATATCGCCGCTGCGGACGCAGATCACACGGTTTCGTTTTCCTTCCACCAGGGCCTTGACGGCGTAATAGCCCATTCTGGTGGCGGTAACCCGGTCCCGGGCGGTAGGGGAGCCCCCCCGCTGGATGTGGCCCAGGATGGTGACTCGGGGATCCAGGTCCAGGGCTTCATGGATTTTCTTTGCCACCTCGTAGGCGCCGCTGGCCGCGCCTTCCGCTACGACGATCATGTAGTGGGTAAAGCCGTTGAGTCTGGCGCTGCGGATTTTCTCGATCACGTCCTGCTCAAAGTCGATGGTTTCCTCCGGAACCAGCACTGCGGTAGCGCCCACGGCGATACCCACGTACATGGCCAGATATCCGGCGTTGCGGCCCATGACCTCCACCACGGAACAGCGCTCATGGGACTGCATGGTGTCCCGGAGCTTGTCGATGCACTCAATGGCGGTATTTGCAGCGGTGTCAAAGCCGATGGTGTAGCCGGTGGAGGAGATGTCGTTGTCGATGGTGCCGGGAATGCCGATCACCGGAATCCCGTATTTGGACAGGGCAAGAGCGCCCCGGAAGGTGCCGTCGCCGCCGATGGCCACAATGCCGTCGATGCCGAAGAGCTTGCAGGTTGCCACAGCCTTTTGACGACCTTCCTCGGTCAAAAATTCCTTGCTGCGGGCAGAATAGAGAATCGTGCCGCCTCGATTGATGATATGGCTCACGTCATGGGATTCCAGCCGCTTGACTTCGCTGTTGACTAAACCGTTCCAACCGCGATAAACGCCGAGACAGTCCACGTTAAAGTTCAGGCAGGACCGATAGACCGCCCGAACCGCGGCGTTCATTCCGGGGGAGTCGCCGCCGGAAGTCAGAACAGCGATCCGTTTCACTGCGGTATTCATATTTCATCACCTCGACTGTATTTTACACCGAAAGCAGAATAATGTAAACAGCGGATTGCACGGAAACAGGAAAAAACAAAAGGAATAAGCAAAATACACAGTTTACAATAATTGATTACATTCTATTTCAGCTACATTTCACAAATTTTAACAGAACGTTCAAAAATTAGTTGCATTTTGTGAAGATAAGAGTAAAATAACCTTGTAATGGCTGCAAGGCAATTACGTTATTTACCGCTTTCGGCTGGTGCTGGGGGCGGTTTTTTATTGTTTGCGCCGTATGAAACAAGTCCGGGGGAGCGGAGCCCTGAAAGTCGTCTGCCCTGGCTTCTCCCTACCGAACGCAACAAAATAAAAATTTTGTTGCGTTAAGGATTGAAATTCGGCGAAGTCTGTGGTACAATACCTCCAGGGTTCGAACAAGCGATTTTGGAGGGTCTATGGAACGGTATTACGACTGCCCGCTGATTTTGCGGGAGTTTCTTTCCTATCATGAAACCATCAAGGGTCAGTCTGCCCGGACGATCTCCGAGTATTATCTGGACCTGCGGATGTTTCTGCGCTTTATGAAGCTGATCAAAAATGAAATGCCTTATGATACGGACTTGGAATCTATTTCAATTAAAGAGATAGACGCCGGGTTTCTTCGCTCTATTTCCGTCACGGATATTTTTGATTATCTCTCTTATCTGGCGAATGACAGGATCGTCAACGAAAATTCTTTTTCAGAGTCCAAGGGCATCTCCTCTGTCAGCCGCGCCCGGAAGCTCTCCGCTATCAAATCCTTTTATAAATATCTCACCGTTCGCACCAAGCAGCTGGACGAAAATCCCGTACAGGATATGGAATATCCCAAGCTGCGGAAATCCCTGCCCAAATATCTCACCCTGGAACAATCCACGGCGCTTCTGCGCTCTGTGGACGGCCCCAATAAAACCCGGGATTTCGCCATTCTGATGATCTTTCTGAACTGCGGCATCCGACGCTCCGAGCTGGTGAATCTGAACCTAAGCGACGTCTACGACGACCGGATTCGGGTCATCGGTAAGGGCAACAAGGAACGGATCGTCTACATGGGCTCCAGCTGCAAGGCAGCCATTGACGCCTATTTAATTGAGCGCAATCAAATTGTTCTTTCGGACAACCGGGCCCTGTTCGGCTCCCGGGATCACAACCGAATTTCCGTTTCTGCAGTACATCGGCTGGTAAAAAAGCACGTTTTAGAGGCCGGTCTGGACCCCAATAAGCTCTCCGCCCACAAGCTCCGCCACACCGCCGCCACCCTGATGCTGCAAAACGGCGTCGATGTGAAGACGGTTCAGGAGGTCCTGGGCCACGAAAACCTGAATACCACGCAAATCTACACCCACATTGAGAATACGGAGCTTCGGATTGCCTCCGAGGCCAACCCCATATCCAAAATCAAACTTGACAAGTGACAGGAGGACATACAATGAAGGTCGCCATTATGGAAGCTCTGGGCATCAGTCCGGAGGAATTGGCCGCCCGGAAGGCCCCCTTTGAGGCCCAGGGCGTGGTCTTTGCGGACTATCCCCGCACTGCCGACCCTGCGAAACTGATTACCCAGGCCCAGGACGCGGACGCCATGATCCTGGCCAATATGCCCATGCCCGCCGAAGTAATCCGGGCCTGTCCCAGGCTGCGCTTCATTGACGTGGCCTTCACCGGCGTGGATCACGTGGGTCTGGAGGCCGCCCGGGAGCGAGGCATCGCCGTCAGCAACGCTTCCGGCTATTCCAACGAGGCCGTGGCGGAGCTTGTGCTGGGCATGGTGCTGTCCATGGCACGGAATCTCCGGGCTGTGGAGGATCGCTGCCGGGCCGGCGGCGTCAAGGACGGTCTGGTAGGCTGGGAAATCAAGGGAAAAACCGTAGGCATTGTGGGCCTGGGCAAGATCGGAACCCGAACTGCGGCGCTTTTCCATGCCTTCGGGGCGAAGCTGCTGGCCAGCAGCCGCAGCGTCCATCCGGACGCCCCGGACTACGTGGAGCAGACGGATTTGGAGGATCTGCTGCGGCGGGCTGATATTGTGGTGCTCCACTGCCCGCTGAATGATTCCACCCGGAATCTCATCGACGGAGCGCGGCTTGCGCTGATGAAACCCACTTCCCTGCTGGTAAACGTGGCAAGAGGCCCTGTGGTGGACGAGAAGGCGCTGCAAGCGGCCCTGCAGGCCGGAACCATTGCCGGGGCCTGCCTGGACGTATTTTCCCAGGAGCCGCCTCTGGACCCCCTCTCCCCTGCCCTGACTGCCCCCAATACCCTGGTTACGCCCCACGTGGCCTTCGCCACCCGGGAATCCATGTCCCTGCGGGCAGAGATCATCTTTGACAACCTTCTGGCCTGGATGGAAGGCCGGCAGCAGAACGTGGTTGTAAGTGACAAGTGACAGGCGCCAGGCAAAAGAAAGAAGTAAGAAGTAAGAATTGATGGGCCGGGAAGATTCCCTCCCTGCGAACAAGAACAATGAACAACGTGTTTTCAAACTTTCTATGAGCGCCCGCAGGGGCGGTCATCGTCCGCCAGCCCGGCGAACCGGGGTCGAAATTCAGCGCTCGCAGGGGTCGTCGACCTCGGCGGTCATAGCGCAAAGCGATTTCCGCACGGGCTTATGTCTGCGCATGTGTGCGGCCACTACGCAGTGAGGTGTGGATTCAATCGATTACGTGCAGCACTGCCTGCAGCGTATTATCCTCGTTGACGATGACTTCGATCGTGTATTTGCAGTCGCTTGTCAATTGAGAAAGCTTCTTGGCAGCGTCTTGAAGCTCCGGCGGGATCGCATTGAGATATTTGTTCCACCCTGCTTTTTTCTGATAAACTTCAACTTCACGGGATGTGGTGTCTTGTTTTCCCGCTTCATAATTCATCTTAGCCTCGGCATAGGCAGAGCGCAGATTGGCAAAATCTTGCGCTTCAAGCGACTCCTCGTCAGTCTGATCACAGGCGGCAAGCAGGAACACTAAAAGGGACGCAATGGCCGCCAGGGCAATCAGTTTGAACTTGCGGAAGGATTTTGGGGTGGAATGCAGTTTTAAAAAATTAGATATAATCATAGAAAAATACCCCTTACGGATCGGTCTTCTATTCCACGTTGGAAATAAACCAGTAACCCTTTATACTTTGCATGGTGACGGTTTCCTGGTCAGGGGTGAAGCTGCCGTCGGGAAGGAAGCGGAGGATTTGGGCGGTCCAGGTGCCGTCGCTGTTTTGTTCCAGGCCGATCAGACGAGTTGTCTCCGCATTTTCCGCCGGAACGGAATAGGACAGAGCGGGATCGCCCTCGGTTTCGTTAACGAAATACCCCAAAAGGAAATAGATCGCCGCATCATCGGTCATAACATAGCGTAAGCACTTGTAGAAGGAAGTATAATCTACACTGGTTTTCACCCAGCCGTCCTTGGGCTCCTCCGGGGCGACGGTTTTCTCGTCCATGCCGAAATAGCGGAACAGAGTAAGGGGATTTGTGTTTCTTGCGTTGCGAAGCCGGTAATACCAGACGAGGGCGAATTCCGGCGCATTCATCTCTTCCGGGAAGTCCAGGGCGGCCGGCAGCAGGTTCTCCTGACAGGGCGGGCAGTACTCTTTGGCAAAGGCCACCACATACTGCTTGCGCAGCGCCTCCATCCGTTCTTCGGACACCCCGTAGTATTCATAGTCCGCCACGGGAATTCCAGCGTCCCAGGTGGAGTCAAACTGATAGTATTTCCCGTCGATCTTTGCCACGTTCCAGATATGCATTCCGGGATCGGTGTTGCGAACGATCTCCCCATTGATGGTGAAGCATTCGATCCCCGCCAGGCTGCAAAGTACGTAAAGGGCCTCCGCATAGCCCGCGCAGACGGTGCTGTGTTTCACCAGGGCGTCATAGGTCATGCACCAGTCGTTGGCTTCATAGTATTCCCCGGCGTATTCATCGTAGTCGTAATAGCTGACGTTTTCTGTGAGCCAGCGATAGAAATAGAGCATCTTTCCGTTCTCGTCCAGATCCTGCGGCATTTCCGCCACAATGGACCTGGCGGCGTCTATGCCCTCCAGGTACTGCTCGATCAAGCCGCGGTTCTCCATGCCGCCAATGGTAACCAGCAGGAAGGTCAGGGTTTGTCCATCCGGCAGCTCCACGTCTTTGATGCCCAAAGAGCCGATCTTGTTGTTGTTGATCTGATAGGTCTGAACCAGGTACTTGCTGGCGCTTTCAATGGCGCCGTAGGAGAGGCGGGTAGTGGGGATGCACATTCGGCTGTATCCGTGAGCCATGGCGTAGTCCAAGGCGGGAAGAAGCTCCTCAATGAGCTCCGGCGCCATGTACTGCTCAAAGAAATGGGTGCGGGGCAGCTGCTCCGGCTGATTTTCGAAGACCTCTGTTTTGGGAATGTTTACAACGGTCTTTGCCCCCGAGCCATCCACCTGCATGAAGGCGATCTGGTTGGAGGCAACTTCCCCCTCCTCGGTCAGGTCCTTCATCCGGAAGGCCGCGGTCCAGGCGAGGCTGGGAAGGGGAACTTCCGTAGCGGCAGGTTCCGTGGTGACCGACTTGGACTGTTCCGCTTCCGACTGGCTGGGATTGATTTTTTCCGTGGGATTGGCAGAGTCGATGCACCCCGCAAACAGACTGCAAATAAGGACAAGGGCGAGGCTCAGGGAAATTAAGCGTTTCATCAAACTTTCTCTCTTTCTGTCAAATTGTTGTCGGTATAAAGCGCCAGACAATAGGCACAAGGCAATAGGCACAAGGCAATTATAGGAGACGGAGATGCGGGTGATTCAGAGCCCGTAGTGACTGCCGAGGTCGGCGGTCATAGCGCAAAGCAATTTCCGCATGAGCTTATGGCCGCGCGGGTGCGCGGCCACTACGATGGGAGCGGGTGGAAAACAGCCCCTCCACCGCCCTTGTGGGCGGTCCCCCTTCCCTTGTCAGGGGAGGTTTTGGGATGCGGGCGCACACTTGGAGATTTAAAACCGCTGAAAATCTCAATTCTCAACTGATTCTACGCCCATTCGTCGTCCTTGGCGGGGATGCGGATGTCCGACAGAAGCATCTGTTCCCAGAGCATCCACTGATTGCCCTTTTGGCGCAGGGTAATGGGCCGATCAGTGTCGGCGCCAAAGGAGTGCATTTGCAGCCGGACGTAGCCCTCATTCTGGTAGCTGTAGGGATCGTCCCGGACGGTGATGACGTAGGGCTTGTCCGGGGTATAGTTGTTGGCGGGAGAGGCGCCCATGAAGTAGGAGAAGGGCTTGTACCCCTTCCCTGCCAGTCGGTCCCGCAGGAACTGAATCTCGTAGGGCGTCAGGGGCCGGGGACCTTTGATGGCGTTCAGCATATCCGCGGTGGTCTGGGGATTGGCCTCATAGTTGCAAAGAATGGCCGCCGTCAGGGCCGCCGTCATAAAGGGATCGGTCATGGCGTACTCCGGCAGAGCCTGAAGTTCGGCCACGGACGTGGGCAGGGCTGCAAAGGTAAAAGTGCGTTCCATTGGTAGTTCCTCCTTGTTTATGGTTCAGAGTTCATAGTTTAGGGTTCAGAGCCCGTAGGGGCGCACACTGTGCGCCCGGTTTCCGGTTGATACCGAATTCGTAACGGAGCACCACCTCATCCGTCAGCGCTGCGCGCTGCCACCTTCCCCTCAAGGGGAAGGCTCGGATTTGCCTGGGGCAAATTGCGTTCGTGCCGAACGCCGGGACGCTCCCCCTGCGGGGGAAGAGCGTCCACTACGGGCAGGTGCAAGCGGGGAAGCAGGCGGACAAGCAATACTTGTCCCTACAGGCGCTGACCCCTGAACTCTGAACCCTGAACTTCTTAAGTGTTACTTCTTCCCTCTTACCGATCCCCGTCCAGAGCGATTTCAATGGCCTCCCGGATGTTGCGGACCCGGAGGAGCCGGAGCCCCTTGGGGGCCGTCAGGCTTTCCGAGCCGTTGCGGGGAATGACGCATTTGGTAAAGCCCAGGCGGGCAATCTCCGCCAGCCGCAGCTCCAGGTTGGAGACCACCCGGGTCTCCCCAGTCAGTCCCAGCTCTCCGATGGCGGTAAGCTCGTCCGATACCGGCACATCCCGTAAGCTGGAGGCGATGGCGATGGCTACAGGCAGATCGGAGCCGGGCTCGTCGATCCGCAGGCCGCCGATCACATTCAGAAACAGGTCGCAGTCCGAAAGCCGCAGCCCGCCCCGCTTCTCCAGCACCGCTACCAAAAGGGCGGCCCGGTTATAGTCAAAGCCGTCAGTGGTACGCCGGGGAACGTTCAAAAAACTCCGGGTAACCAGGGCCTGAACCTCCGCCAGCACCGGACGGCTGCCCTCCATGGCGCAGGCCACACAGGTTCCGGCGGCTCCCTTGGGACGGCCTGCCAGCAGGACCTCCGAGGGATTGGGAATCTCCTGCAGGCCGGTATCGATCATTTCAAAGACGCCGATTTCATTGGTGGAGCCGAAGCGGTTTTTGGCCGCCCGCAGCAGTCGGTATGGGCCGCTGCGCTCTCCCTCAAAGTACAGAACACAGTCCACCATGTGCTCCAGAACCTTGGGCCCGGCGATGGAGCCCTCCTTGTTCACATGGCCCACCACAAAGGTGGTGACGCCGCTATGCTTGGAGAGCTGCAGCAGGGCCATGGTGCAGTCCTTCACCTGGGAAATGCCGCCGGGGGTGGTGGCGTTTTCGGCGGCGTACATGGTCTGGATAGAGTCCACGATCAGGATATCCGGCTGGATCTCGTTGGCGGCCCGAAGAATCTCGTCCATTTCGGTTTCGGCATAGATCAGCAGGGCGTCTGCCTCTACGCCCAGGCGTTCCGCCCGCATTTTCAGCTGACTTTCACTCTCTTCGCCGGAGACGTAGAGCACCTTCTGATCCCGGCACAGCACCCGGCAGATTTGCAGCAGCAGGGTGGACTTGCCGATGCCGGGGGCGCCGCCCACAAGGACAAGAGAACCCTTTACGGCTCCGCCGCCCAGGACCCGGTCAAACTCCCCCAGGCCGGTAAAAAAGCGCTGTTCGGCCCCGCTGACGATCTGAGACAGGGGTCTGGGCCGCCGGTCCGTCCGCGTCTGGGGAACAGCCTGCCGCTGGAGCTTCGCCGGGACCTCCACGTGCTCTGTCAGAGTGTTCCAGGCACCGCAGGCCGGGCATTTGCCCATCCATTGGGGGGTCTCGTTGCCGCAGTTGGTGCAGTAGTAGTTGGATTTTTGTTTCATGGATGTAGTTCCTTGTTTATGGTTCAGAGTTCAGGGTTCAGAGTCCGCAGGGCGGCCAGCCCCCTGGCCGCCGTTGGTTCAGAGTTCTAAGTATGTAGCGGCGTACACCGGTGCGCCACGGGATGCACCGATTTCTTGTAGTGGGCGGCGCCTACGACGCTCCGGTTCGCCATCGGCGAACAATCGCCCGCCAGGGTGATCCAACCAGGTACGTTGTCGTGACACTGTCAATTGTCGCCCGTCCCCTTTCACTTGTCGGGACGTTCGGAGCGTCGAGGACGCCGCTCCCTACAAGCACTACTCATCACTTGTCAACTGTTCCGCCAGGGTGGCAGCAAGGACAGCGGCCAGCTTCTTCTGGTAGTCGTCCGTTTGCAGGAGGGCTTCCTCCCGGGGATTGGACAAAAAGCCGCATTCCACCAGGACGCCGGGACAGGAATTATGTTCCAGCAGGTAGACCTTCTCGCTGGACTTGGCCTGCCGGTAGTTGGTGGGATCGAGACAGGCGGAAATCCGGGCCTGAAGCGCCTCTGCCAGGGCCTGACTGCCCGCTGTTTTGGCGTAAAAGACCTGGGCGCCGTGGTATTTGGACTGGGAGAACATATTTTGATGGATGCTCACCAGCACGGGATTCGGAATTTGGGAGACAAAGGCCACCCGGTTTTTCAGGTCGGAGACCTTTTTCTCTGAAATCGTCGACGCCTCCGGGCTGTGAAGGGAAATCTCCGTTTCCCGGGTCATCACCGCCGGGACCCCCAAAAAACGAAGCAGCTCCCGGGTCCGAAGGGCGACGGACAGATTCAGGCCGCTTTCCCGGACGCCTCCCGGGGAGACGGCGCCCCCGTCTTCTCCTCCGTGGCCGGGGTCCAAAACCACCGTAGGCAGGCCAGGCTCCGCCTGCGCCTCAGAAAAGGCTGTCACAGCGTCGGGAATCAGCATGGAACAGAACAGTGCCAACAACAAGGTCAGCGTGTAGACGGGAAGCATTTTCCCCACAGCACCCATGAAATCACCTCGGGAAAGGGTATGTGCGGCAGGAAGAAATTATGCGCGGAAGCGCTTCGTGGGCGGCGGGGACTGCTCACTATCCGCACCCTGCCACCTCCGTAGCGGCCGCGCACCTGTGCGGCAATAAGCCCGTGCAGAAATCGCTTGCGCTATGGCCGCCCCTACGGGCGCTGAACCACCCGCATCTCCGTCTCCTATTGCCTATTGCCTAAAAAGAAGTATATCACATAATTCCGGATTTGCATAGAATAAGTTTGAAAACGTCAAAAATTGACGGGATCAATTCTCGAATCCGGGAGGAATTCCACATGAACGACAACAATTCTCGGGGCTGCTGCGGCGTTTTGCCGGCGATGGCGCCTCTTGCAAATCCCTATGTCCCCTGGCAGCCCCAGGGCCAGGCGCAGTACGCCGCCAAAACCGGCCTGATCCGGGGCACCCTGTTCCCCTGCCTGGACCTGCCCTTCCTGGACATGGTCAACTCGGAGGAAAAATCCGATACCATGCTGCATCAGCTCCAGGCCCTGGGTTTCGCTGTGCAGGAGCTGGGTCTCTACCTGGACACCCACGAAGACGACGCCGAGGCGGCGGAGCTCTTCCGCCAGTACGCGGAACTCTATGAGGCCGGGATTAAGCAATACACCCAGGACAACGGCCCCATGTTCCAGAAGCAGGCATACCAAAACGGCAGATACAGCTGGAATGAAACACCCTGGCCCTGGGAATATCGGGCCAATCAGGAGGGCTGAGTATGTTTGTCTATGAAAAGAAGCTGCAATATCCGGTCAAAATTGCCGCCACAAATCCGAGGCTGGCCTCCGTCATCATCAGTCAGTACGGTGGCCCTGACGGCGAGCTGGGCGCTTCCCTGCGCTATCTGAGCCAGCGCTACTCCATGCCCTACCCGGAGCTCCGGGGTCTGCTGACGGACATCGGGACGGAGGAGCTGGGACACCTGGAAATGGTTGGAGCCATCGTCCACCAGCTTACCCGGGATTTGAGTGAAAACCAGATCAAAGCCGACGGCTTTGCCCAGTATTTCGTGGACCACACCGCCGGAGTCTTCCCCACCGCCGCCTCCGGCTTCCCCTGGTCGGCAGCCTCTATGCAGGTAAAGGGAGACCCCATCGCCGATCTCACCGAGGACCTGGCCGCAGAGCAGAAGGCCCGGGTCACCTACGACAATATTCTGCGGCTCTCCGACGACCCGGACGTGAACGACGTGATCAAGTTCCTGCGGGAGCGGGAAATCGTCCACTTCCAGCGCTTCGGCGAGGCCCTCCAGCGCCTCCGGGAGCGGCTGGATCAGAAGAACGTGTATTATATGAACCCGTCCTTCGATATGAGCTGAGCGTTTGAAAACGGGCAGAGAAGAGCCCGGGGTGATTGATCACCCCGGGCTTTCCGGACAGCTTATCCGTTCAGAATCCAAACCCCGGCGTTCAGGTAGGCGGCAAAGCAAACCCAGAGAACGTAGGGAATCTGCATATACGCCGCGGGCTTCTCCACCCGGCGAAAGCGCAGAATCATCCAGATAATCAGCGCCAGCAGGATCAGCAGCACGATCAGCGCACCGCCGTAGGTCCGCAGGTTAAAGAAGAAGATGCTCCAGGTAAAGTTTACCGCTAATTGCAGCAGGTAGACCTGGATTGCGTCCGTTCGCTCGTCGCTCCGGGCGGACAGCACCACCCGGGCCATGCCGATGCCCATGAGGGCGTAAAGAACGACCCAAACAATGGGAAACAGAATGGACGGCGGAAACAGCGGTGGCTTTATCACTTGGGTCTTGTAGAGCTCCATCCCGTCCCGGGTCAGCCAGCCGGAAAGGGCGCCCACCGCCTCCGTAATCAGAATCCAAAAGGCGTAGGTCCAAACTCGATGTTTTTTCATGTTATATCACCCAGGAACAGTGTATGCGATTTCCCGGAAAATATGCGCCCGGCGTCTGAGAATTACGCACTCAGACGCCGGGCGAAACCATATCAGTCAAGCCTTGGGATGGAATTTGTTATAGACGGATTTCAGATTCTGCTTCACAATCTGGGCGTAAATCTGCGTGGATGAGATATCGCTGTGGCCCAGCATCTCCTGGATAGATTTCAGGTCCGCGCCGTTTTCCAGCAAATGGGCCGCGAAGCTGTGCCGCAGGGTGTGGGGCGTGATATCCTTCTGGATGTTGGCGGTCTGCTGGTAGTGCTTGATGATCTTCCAGAAGCCCTGCCGGGACATCCGCTCGCCGCCCAGGTTGACGAAGAGGGCCGTCTCCGTGGGGTCGGCAATCATGCTGGGGCGAATCTGGGTCATGTAGGTCTGAATGGCCCGGACCGCGGCCGGATAGAGGGGGATCATCCGGGATTTGCCGCCGCTGGCGCAGCGAATAAACCCGGCGGGAATGTTGACGCTGTCCACATCCAGGGAGATCAACTCGCTGACCCGAATGCCGGTGGCGTAGAGCAGCTCCAGCATAGCCTTGTCCCGGAAGCCCTTGGGGTCAGTGCATTTGGGCTGGGAAAGCAGCAGCTCTACCTCCCGACCGGTGAGAATCTGGGGGAGCTTCTTCTCCACCTTGGCCAGGTGGATGGACCGAACCGGGTTTGCTTCCACATTTCCCGTTGAGGCAAGGTAGGTGTAGAAGCCCTTGATGGAAGCAAGGCTCCGGGTCACCGTGGCGGAGGACTTTCCGGAATTGGTCAGCCAGGCAAAATAAACAGTCGCCTGCTCCGGCGATACTTCATCCAAAGGGCAGTCGAGATTATCGCTGACGTACTTATCAAATTGTCGTAGATCCCGTATGTAGGAGGCAACCGTATTGGCGGAGGAATGCTTGACCTCCAGCAAATAGGTCTCATACAGGTTGATGAAATCCGTCATAATCACTCGTTCTTTCGAAATAATAAATCAAGAAACCAAAGACGTCTGAATCAAAACGCCGAAAAACGCGAGAAAAAGCAGGGGGAAAAGCAGCCACAGGGCTCCTCCGGCGTCTTCCTTCCGAAGCCAAACAGAGCCGACATAGAGCTCCATCGGCAAAAGCAGGGCATGATTCAAAAACGGCGGAAAGAAGCAAAGAAACTGCAACCTACCGGAAAGAGCAATCACGCTGAGAGAAAAAGCAACAAAAAAGCCCTTTCCGAAAAACAGGCAGCAGAACAGCCATCTTCGGCGGAGAAGAAAAGACACGGCCATCAAGCATGGAAACAACGAAGAACGGAGAAAGATCGGAATCCAGGACCCTTGCGTCATGTCAAAACGAAGGGTGGACAGGGCGTCCGATCGAAGCCTAGCGAACAGTGCGCCCAAAATAGAACCGGACAACAGAAATCCGAGAAGCCGAAGACAATCTCTCCGATCCGCGTGAAAAGCCGATGATAAACGCAGAAAATGTGCCATGAGAAACCTCACAAACAAGATATAGTGTTTGGAGTTCGTGCAGGGCACAATCTGTATATCGGCGTTATTTCCACCGATCAAAACCTGTCTTATTGCTCCCTTAATATACCCGAAAAATGGTTATTTTTCAAGCCTTTTTCTCCAATCACTCATTTTTTGTGAATTATTTACAGATATTATGTCAATTATATTATGTTAACCAATGAACCAAAACAAGTGATAGTGGTTCTTTGCCTTGTCAACCTACCAGATATTGAAATCCTTTGACGATATTTCAAGAATTCCCTATTGGCAATAAGCACAAAGCCGATTATACGTAACCGTCTTTCTTTTTCCTTACCCCGAAAAAACTTCCAATTAGCCAGCCTCCGGCGGTCAGGGCCAGCATTGTTCCAACTCCGTTCGCTTTCACATTCGGCATCGCGAATACCATTCCCAGGGTGAGGCCGGCCACCAGAGCCGCAGTCAGGGACGACCACAGCAGCTTGGCCTGTTTTGCTTTCCTGGCTGTCAGTAGACTTCCAAGCAAAACCGCCGCGCAATAGGACGCTTTTGCCATGATTCCGCTTTCCTCCAATTTAACGGTTTCTTTTGCGATAAGCAACGCTGACAGAGTGACCGAAAGTAAAATGATTCCCAGGGCGGTCAGCAGTCCGATCAGCAGACCGTTTCCACCCGGTCCTCCTCTCCCCTTTTGCGGACGCCAGATATCAGATTGTTTCATTGCGCTTCCATCCCCTTTCGCTGCAATATATGAGTCGAGTCCGAAAAACATACATCCAATGCTCTTGCGATTATGTTTGCTTCCTGTTATAATATAATATGAGAACCGAGGTGATTGATATGTTCTTCGCTCCTCCGAAAAAGCCCAGGCTTGCTGTGATTTATGTTCGGGTAGGTCCGGATATTCCTCCGGCCATGAGCGCCGACGCTCAGGAGGCCGCCTGTCGGGCCTTTTGCCGGGGCAGGGCGATCCCTGTTTCCGATACCGTTCGGGTCAACTGCGGCGATGAGGAATCCCTGGAGAAGCTGAAAACCCTGCTCCGGACGCTTCCGCTGGAGGTCGATACCCTGATCGCCACGCGGTTTTTCTGCTACTCCAAGCAGCTGCCGGAGCTGGGCAGGCTATGTCTGGCCTTCCAATGCCGCCCCACCTGGCTGTACAGCTTCGATATTGTGGGTCCAATTCAAAACGCCTTCCACACCTTGACCGCCGAGGATTACGAGGAGGCAGATCGGATCTATCAGGCGTTGCTGAAGCACGACTAAGCTGAATCGGCTTTCCCCGGTAGTTTTGAATCCGGGAATACGGGAAATTCGATATTGACAAACCGGGGAAAATATGATATTTTATTGAGGCGAAATTCGGAGAGATGTCCGAGCGGTTTAAGGAGCCGGTCTTGAAAACCGGTGACCCGGCAACGGGCCGTGGGTTCGAATCCCACTCTCTCCGCCATTTTCTTTCCGTGAATCGAATACTTTTCCTCATACATCGGATTTGGAGTGGTACCCAAGAGGCCCAAGGGGCTCCCCTGCTAAGGGAGTAGGCGTCTAAAAAGCGCGCGAGAGTTCGAATCTCTCCCACTCCGCCAGAAAGGGATTGCTATCTTGACAAAGATGGCAATCCTTTTTACAGTAATATTGAGAATTAAACCAATCAGGTGAACAGAATGATTCTTTACAGACCTGTCGGTACAGCCGAACTGGAATTGATCAAGCAGAGCAATTACACGGAGTTTCCGCCAAGATTGCCGGAACAACCAATTTTTTATCCTGTTTTGAATGAAGAATATGCTTGTGAAATTGCTGCAAAATGGAACACAAAAGTTCGAGACGGGAATGGATATGTCACCCGTTTTCATGTTGATGACGATTACGTAAGCCAATTCGATGTTCATACTGTGGGAAACCATACTCATCAAGAGTTGTGGATTCCTGCAGAAGAACTATCGACTTTCAACCAACATATCATCGGTCTGATTGAAGTTATAAAAGAGTTCTCCGGAGACGTTACGAATTTTAACGATAACCCCAAATTGTTAAAATAGCAATCTTTGCCCAAAACAAAAATCCTGTCACGACAGTGCAATGTCATTAAGTTAAGATGACAGAAAAGAATACCTCGTACCAAAACAACGGTACGGGGTGTTTTTTTGAGGGAATTTGTAAAAAACACTTGACAATCCATGTTTTTCGCACTATAATTTTACTTGTTCAGTTGCACCACTAGCTCAGTTGGTAGAGCATCTGACTCTTAATCAGGTTGTCCGGGGTTCGAGCCCCCGGTGG
>JAGABH010000094.1 GCA_017614755.1 Oscillospiraceae bacterium | reverse complement strand
TCCTGCTGTGAACTTTTTTGCAAAAAATCAAAAAAGTTGTTGACAAGCTGGATACTTCGTGATACGATGTATCACGCGAAGGGAGGTATGGCATGGACATCCAATTAAAGCGCGGTTTGCTGGACGTATGCGTCCTGGCCGCCATCAAAAATGAAGATTCCTACGGCTATCGGATCATCAAGGATATGAAGCCCTACCTGGAGCTGTCAGAGTCCACCCTGTACACGATTCTGAAGCGATTGGAGCTGGCGGAAATGCTGACAGTCCGAAGTGCGGAGCACGACGGCAGACTCCGAAAATACTATCACATCACAGAAAAGGGCCTGCGGCGTATTGAAGAATTTAAGGACGACTGGAAGGAAATCGTGTCGATTTACCGGTTCGTCACCAAGGAGGAGCAAGAAAATGGATAAGCAAGCATTTTTGAACCGACTGCGGGAGGGGCTGAACGGTCTTCCCCAGGACGATATTGCGGAGCGTCTGAACTTTTACAGTGAAATGATCGACGACCGCGTGGAGGAAGGATTGACAGAGGAAGCGGCAGTCAACGAGATCGGCCCCGTGGATCAAATCGCGGCGCAGATTCTTCGGGAGACTCCCATCACCAAGCTGGTCCGGGAAAAGGTCCGGCCGAATCATCGGCTTCAGGTCTGGGAGATTATTCTGCTGGTGCTGGGGGCGCCCATCTGGCTGTCCCTTCTGGTCTCGGCGGCGGCGGTGGTATTATCCGTCTATGTGGTTCTTTGGGCGGTGATCCTGTCCCTGTGGGCCGTTGAAATTTCGATCGCGGTCAGTGCGCTGGCCGGTATTGGAATGAGTGTATTCCAGTTTGTCCGGGGCCAAAAAACCCAAGCCCTGGCATTCCTTAGCGTGGGGACTCTGCTGGCCGGCCTGTCTATCTTCCTTTTCTTCGGATGTATGGCCGCGACCGAGGGTATTCTGCGCCTCACCAAGAAAATCGCATTGTGGGTTAAATCCCTGTTCCTCAGAAAGGAGAACGCAAGATGAAACAGTCGAAAATTGTATGGCTTATCGTGGCGGGAGCCCTGGTGCTTCTGGGAGCGATTTTGTTCGTTTGTATCATGGCGGCAAACGATTGGGACTTTTCCAGACTGAGTACCTCGAAGTATGAAAACCGGACCGTGGAGATAGCAGAAGACTTCCAAAACATCTCCATCCGTTCCGAAACGGAGGATATTGACTTTGTCCTGACCGACGACGGAAGCTGCAAAGTTGTTCTTTACGAGCGGGAAAAGGTGACGCACAGCGTGGACGTTGCCAACGGAACCCTCTCCATCAAGCAGATGGATACCAGAAAATGGTATGACAATATCGCGGTTTTCTCCACGGATTCCCCAAAGATCACGGTGTATCTGCCCCGGAACGAATATGCGGCACTTTCGATTGAGGAAAGCACGGGGGATATCTCGCTGCCCGGTGAAATCGGCTTTGAAAGCATCCAAATTACTGCCAGCACCGGCGATATCACCTGCTTCTCTTCCGCCTCAAAATCCATCCGGGTACAGACCAGCACGGGACATATCCGCCTGGAAAAGCTCTCGGCGGGAGAAATTGACCTGACTGCTTCCACGGGCCGGATCGAGCTGCGCTCCGTGGAGTGCGCCGGCGCCCTGCGGGTGGGCGTGAGCACAGGCAGAGTGGAACTGTCGGAGCTTCGCTGTGAAAGCCTTGCGTCCACCGGCAGCACCGGCGACATCACCCTGAAGCAGGTGACTGCCGCGGGGAAGATGGAAATCGAGCGCAGCACCGGCGACGTGCGTTTTGAGCAGAGCGACGCGGGGGAACTGTTCATTGAAACCGATACCGGCGACGTGACCGGCTCTCTGCGTTCTGCAAAGATTTTCTTCACCCAGAGCGATACCGGGCACATCGAGGTCCCCGAAACCACCACCGGCGGCAAGTGCAAGATCACGACGGACACCGGAGACATCGAAATCAGTGTGGCGGACTAAGCCCATGGAGTATGAGATTGTCCGGTCCCGGCGGAAGACAATTTCCCTGCAAATGACGCCCAAGGGTCTGATCGTCCGGGCGCCCCTCCGGGCCGCGGACGGGCAAATTGCCGAGCTCGTAGCCCGGCACGGGGCCTGGATCGAAAAACAGCGCAGAAGGATCGCGGCTGCGGAACAGAGTCTGGCTGATCTGGGCTCGCTGACGGAGGAAGAGCTCCAAAGGCTGACGGAGGAGGCCCGCCGGGAGCTTCCCGCCCGGACGGCGTATTTCGCCCCCCTGGTGGGGGTCAGCTTCGGACGCATTACCATCCGCCGCCAGCGTTCCCGCTGGGGGAGCTGCAGTGCCCGGGGAAACCTGAGCTTCAACTGTCTGCTGATGCTGGCCCCGCCGGAGGTGCGGGACAGCGTGGTGGTGCATGAGCTCTGCCACCGGCTGGAGCCCAACCATTCCAAACGCTTTTACGCGGAAGTGCTGCGGGTCTTTCCGAGCTACCGCACCTGTGAGAAATGGCTCAAGGACAATGGCCCCGGACTGATGCGCCGGATGACGGGCTGAGGGAGGCTGCGATGCGCTACGACAACATTACCCGGGCGGAGTTCCTGGACCGTCCCAACCGCTTTATCGCCCACGCGCGAATCGGGGACAGGACGGAAACCGTTCACGTGAAGAATACAGGCCGCTGTAAGGAGCTGCTGCTTCCGGGGGCGGAGGTCTGGCTGACGGCCTCTGACAATCCCGCCCGGAGGACGAAATATGACCTGGTGGCTGTCCGCAAAGCCAACGGCAGACTGATTAATATCGACAGCCAGGCGCCCAACCGAGTTGCCACCGAATGGCTGGCGAGTCAGGGCTGCGACCGGGTTTTGCCCGAGTTCCCCTACGGGGACTCCCGGATCGACTTCTATATGGAGCGGGGCGGCGAAAAGTTCTTGATGGAGGTGAAGGGCTGCACCCTGGAGATGGACGGAGTGGGTTACTTCCCGGACGCCCCTACGGAACGGGGCGTGAAGCACCTCCGGGAGCTGATGAAGGCGAAAGAAGCCGGTTTTCACGCCATTTTAGCCTTTGTGATTCAGATGGACGGCGTGACGGAGGTGCGCCCCAACGTGGAGACCCATCCCGCCTTTGGCGCAGCCCTGGCGGAAGCAAAACAGGCCGGCGTGGAGATTCTCTTCCTGCCCTGCCACGTGGAGCCGGACAGCCTTGAGACAGTGTGCGCCGCCCGGGAGCGGCTTGCGGATATGCCGGAAAAGTGAGGCTGCGATATCCGGCTCACAGCCGAGAAGAAACAACATCGATAAATTGAGACATGGAGAACCTCTTATGAAGAATGCAATCGCCTCAAAACCGAATAAGGTCCGGTCAGGCAGCTTGTGGTGGTATCTGTTCCTGATTGTCGTTCTGTCTGCGTTTTGCTACGTTACCCTTGATGTGTGGCTTCTGCCGTATTCAATCGCGCACAGCAAAACGGGGGAAATGACGGCGGGATATTTTCTGTATGCCGCGATTGGCCTGTTATTCTCAACGCCGACGCCTTTTATAGCGGTTCTGATTATTTCCTTATTTATTGAGAAAATCGGCATCAAGCAGATGTTCCGCAACATTTTCCGCACGGAAAACAAGCCGAAGACCATTTTGATTACAGGCGGCTTTTGCTTGCTTGCTCTCGTCTACGCAGTCCTGTTCGGAACGCCCAACGGTTCGCCCTGGTATATGTTCCCGCTGGGCTTCCTGATTATGATACCCTTTGTCGGGATCGCGGAAGAAACCGGTTGGCGGGGGCTGCTGCAGCCGGAATTGGATAAAAGAATGCCCTATCCGTTTTCGGTTCTTCTTACCGCTGCAATTTGGTTTGTCTGGCATTTTCCCGTGTTTATTGACCCCACATCAAACCACTGCGGGGACAGTGTCATCGGGTTTGGAATCACGATTTTTATCTGGGCCTTTGCTTTGGCGGCAATATACAAATCGACCAAAAGCGTGATTGCCTGTGCGCTGTATCATACGTTTATCGACGCGATTGGCGCGGTTTATGATTGGAACGCATTATTTGACGAATTCCCGGGAAGCGTACCGACAAATATTTTCCGGGGCATTTGGCTGATCGCGGCTGTTGTCTTATGGCTCCTGGCGGAAAGGAAAGAACCGGGGCCATACAGCGGCAGGTTGAAAAATAACGGATAGAAAAATATAAACAGGGGCCGGATTC
>JAGABH010000009.1 GCA_017614755.1 Oscillospiraceae bacterium | reverse complement strand
GCCGGTGTTAACCAGCTCGCCCCGCAGATAGGCCTCCACCGCCTCGTCCGCATTGCCGGAGGCTCCGGCGCAAAGCTCGATGCCCCGTTCCGTCAGGGCGGCCTGGGCGCCGCCGCCGATGCCGCCGCAGATCAGAACGTCGATGGCCTTGTCCGCCAGCAATCCCGCCAGGGCCCCGTGGCCGCTGCCGTTGGATTCGATGATCCGGGCGGAGAGAATCCTGTCGCCCTCCACCTCATAGACCTTAAAGGCTTCCGTGTGTCCGAAGTGTTGGAACACTTCGCCGTTTTCGTAAGTTACCGCGATTCTCATGGGTGTCGCACTCCTTGTTGTATTGGTTCTGTGAACAGCAGAAATTCTGTCCCCCTATCGTACCACAGAAAAGGCCGTTTGTCTATATCACTTTTTGGAGCTTTTTATTGCATTTTTCACGGGATTCGGTATAATAGGGGCAAACGACAGCGGCGCGGATCAGCGCCCCCTGCGGAGAAGGTAAGAATATGCGAATGCTCTCAGAGGTCCTGCGGGATCAATACGGAGAAAAAGTCTATAAGCTCTCTCTGAGCTCCGGCTGTACCTGCCCCAACCGGGACGGCACGGCGGGGGAGGGGGGCTGCGCCTTCTGCTCCGCGGGCGGCTCGGGAGACTTCGCGGCGAAGACGGCCCCCCTGGAGGAGCAGATTGCCGAGGCCAGGGCAAGGATTGCCCGGAAGACCGACGCGAAAAAGTTTATCGCCTACTTCCAGTCCTTTACCAATACCTACGGGGACCCGACCCGGTTGGAGGCCCTCTATCGGCAGACCCTGGAGCGGCCGGAGATTGCGGCCCTTTCTCTGGGCACAAGGCCGGACTGCCTGGGCCCGGAGATCATGGAGATGCTCTGCCGTCTGAATACAATGAAGCCCGTGTGGGTGGAGCTGGGTCTGCAAACCGCCCACGACGAAACCGCCGCCCGGATGAACCGGGGCTACCCTCTGGAGGTCTTTTCCGCCGCCTACCGACGCCTGAAGGCTGCCGGGCTTACCGTGATCGTCCATTTGATCTTCGGCCTGCCGGGGGAGACCCGGGCGGATATGCTGGACACGGTGCGCTTCGTGGCGGGCTTGACCCCGGCCGTGGACGGCGTGAAGCTGCAAATGCTCCACATTTTGAAGGGCACGGCCCTGGGTGCCCGATATGAAGCGGCGCCCTTCCCCCTGCTGAGCCTGGAGGAATACGCCGACCTGATTGCGGAGAGCGTCCGCATTTTGCCGGAGGGAACCGTCCTCCACCGCCTTACCGGCGACGCCCCCGGCCCCCTGCTGATCGCCCCGGAGTGGACCCGCAACAAGAAGCGGGTGCTGAATACGATACATAAGGCAATCGGCAACAGGCATACTTCGTGACTCTTCGAGTTCAGGCAACAGGCAACAAGAGACGGGGGACGCGGATGGTTCAGAGTTCGTAGGGGGCCCACATCCGCCTGCCGTTCCCCCGTAGGGGCGGCCACCTGTGCCCTTCATGGGGATCGGCCGCCCGCCCGCGGCACCGGGTCCGAAATTCAGAGCCCGCAGCGCGGGCCATTGCTTTGCGTCGCTGCCCGCCCAATACCCTTCCCGTTCCAACTCAACCAACAGGCGAGTCACGTGGAAAACCGCGGTATGGTTTTATCTCTTTCCGGGTGCTATGATAGGCCCGTAAGCAAAACCGCGAAACAAAAACATGGAGGTAACAATCATGGAACTCGGAAAGAAAATCAAACAACTTCGCTTCAAGGCCAGCCTCACCCAGGAGCAGCTGGCGGAGCGGCTGGGCATCAGCCCCCAGTCCGTATCCAAATGGGAAAATGCGGTGGCCATGCCCGACATCAGCACCCTGCCCCTGCTGGCGGAGATCTTCGGCGTCACCATCGACGATCTCTTTGACCTGAGCAGCGAACAGCGCCTCAACCGCATCGAAAACCGTCTGGACGTGGAGGAAAACCTGCCCCAGGACGTGTTTCTGGAATACGAGGCCTTCCTGCAGGGCCAGATTGCCGAAGCGCAGAACAAACAGCGGGCCGTCGATCTGCTGGCCTATCTCTACTGGCACCGGATGTATTCCTATGCCCAGAAGGTCCGCCGCTGGGCCAAGGAGTCCATCCGCCTCAGCCCCAACGTGAAGGGCAGCCAGTGGCTGCTGAGTATGGCGGAGGGCCACGTGGTATGGGACTGGAACATGGCCAACCACAACGCGGCCATCGAATTCTATCGGGAGCTTGCCGAGGAGAATCCCGGCATGAAGTGCCCCCTGTACTATCTGATTGACAACCTGATTGCCGACCACCGGGCCGACGAGGCGGAGCATTATCTGAACCTGCTGAACCGGGTGGAGGACGCCAACCCCGCCCTGCGGGATGTCTATCGGGCTCACATCGCCCTGGCCCGCTTCGACGAGCCCGCGGCGGATCGGATTATGGAGGAGCTGGTGGCCGCCCACCCCCAGGAAGTCGACTATCTCTTCGAGGCGGCCCAGTATTACGCAAGGAAGTGCGACTACGACAAGGCGCTGGACTGCTATGAGCGCTCCTTTGCCTGCGACCCCAAGCGGCCCCGCTTCCAGGACGCCCTGATGGGGATCTCCCAAATCTGCCAGATTCGGGGAGACTATAAGAAGGCCGCCCAGGCATACGAGCGCATTGTGAATCTGCTGGAAAACGAATGGGGCCTCACCGAAGAGCTGGAGCTGAAAACCGCCCAGGAGATTCTGGCACGCCTGCGGGAGAAGGCCAAGTGACAGGTGACAGGCAACTGTAGGGACAAGCACCTGTGCTCCTTATGGGTATTGCTTGTCCGCCTGCGCCCCGTCTGAACATACAACCGGGAGGCCGATTCGTCGGCCTCCTCTTTTCCTTTCATTTTGAGAAATCTGTTGCCTTTTTCCTTGCGCTGCGGTAAAATAAACGGAGAATTTTCATGATAGGGAGAAGCGCAATGACAGAGATTGAACGACTGAAATCCGTGGTGGAGACCCTGCGCAGTGAGCAGGGCTGCGACTGGGACCGGGTGCAGACCCATGAGAGCCTGAAGCCCCCCTGCATCGAGGAGGCCGCCGAGGTGATCTGCGGCATCAACATTCTGAACGCCACCGGCGACCCTACCAACCTGAAGGAGGAGCTGGGGGACCTGCTGCTGCAGGTGATGTTCCACGCGGTCATCGCCGAGGAGGAGGGCCTGTTCACCTTCGAGGACGTGGTGAAGTATGTCTCTGACAAGATGGTTCGCCGCCATCCCCATGTGTTCGCCGGGGTGCGGTACGCTTCGGACGCCGAGCGCAACGCCGCCTGGGCCGCCGTCAAGGCGGCGGAAAAGGAGGGGCGGGACTGGGAGGAGGCCTATCTGGAGCCCGCCATGAACGAGGCCGCCGCACTGATCGACCGCGCCAAGGCGCGAAAGGGCTTCACACCGTAGGGCGGTCTGACCCCAGGCCGCCGCCTCCGCAAAAAAGTACGTTTCAGGAGCCTTTCCTGAAAAAAATCTTGCAATCAGGGCGGACACAATGTATAATATATCCTACCTGATTTCTGCGAATAATGTAGAATAGAAGAATCTATTTGAAAGTGAATGAACGCGAATGGATATTTTTGCGAAATGTGACAAACCCTCTAAGGCCCGGGAACTGATTGACCTGGGTGTTTACCCCTATTTCCATGCCTTGGAATCCCGGCAGGATGTGGAGGTCGTCATGGAAGGCAAGCGCCGGATCATGCTGGGCTCCAACAACTACCTGGGCCTCACCACCCACCCCGAGATCATTGAGGCCGGCGTCAAGGCCTTCGAGAAGTTCGGCTCCGGCTGCTCCGGCTCCCGGTTCCTGAACGGTACGCTGGAAATGCACCTGGAGCTGGAGGCGGAACTGGCCAAATTCCTTCGCAAGGAGATGGTCATTACCTTCTCCACCGGCTTCCAGTCCAACCTGGGCATTATCTCCGCCATCGTGGGTCCCCACGACTATGTGATCTGCGACCGGGAAAACCACGCCTCCATCTATGACGGCTGCAAGCTCAGCTACGGCACCATGCTCCGCTACCGCCACGCGGATATGGAGGACCTGGAGCGTCAGCTCCAGAAGGTCCCCGAAAACCGGGGCTGCCTCATCGTCACCGACGGCGTGTTCTCCATGGGCGGCGACATCGCCAAGCTCCCGGAGATCGTGAAGCTGGCCAAGCAGTACGGCGCCGGCGTCATGGTGGACGACGCCCACGGCCTGGGCGTCATTGGCGAAGGCGGCCGGGGCACGGCCAGCTACTTCGGCCTGGAGAATGACGTAGACATCTATATGGGCACCTTCTCCAAGTCTCTGGCCTCTCTGGGCGGCTACTGCGCCACCTCGGAGCGGATCGGCTTCTATATCAAGCACTGCTCCCGGCCCTTCATCTTCTCCGCCTCCATGACCCCTGCCAGCTGCGCCACCGCCCTGGCGGCTCTGCGGCATCTGGAGGCCCACCCCGAGATCGTGGACCGGCTGAAGGACAACTCCTCCTATGCCCGGGAGTGCTTCCACAGGAAGGGCGTCCGGATCATCGAGGCCGAGACCCCCATCGTTCCCATCTACACCTACGAGGTGATGAACACCCTGGAAAAGGCCAGACTGGCCTACGACGCCGGAGTTTATGTAAACCCCGTTCTGCCCCCCGCCTGCGCCGAGGGCGAATGCCTGCTGCGTACCAGCTATATGGCCACCCATACCCACGCCCTGATCGACGAAGCCACCGACATTCTTGCAAAGGTGTTGAAGTAATATGCGCAGTACCGTTGCCATTGTCACCGGCGGCAGCTCCGGCATTGGCCTGGCCGCCGCCCGGGCCCTGCGGGACAAGGGCCTGAGCGTCTATATCCTTTCCCGCCATCCCTTCTCTGAGAAGGGCCTCCATCACCTCTGCGCGGACGTGGCCGACGAGCGCCAGTGCGCCGAGGCGGTAGAGACTGTCCGCCGGAAGGAGGGGGACCTGGATCTGCTGGTGAACTGCGCGGGCTTCGGCATTTCCGGGGCCGTGGAGTTCACGGAGCCGGCCGAGGCCGAAAAGCAGATGGAGATCAACTTCTTCGGCACGGTGAATATGACCAGGGCCGTGCTGGGCTATATGCGTCAGCGGGGCAACGGCCACATCGTCAACATCAGCTCCGTGGCCGCGCCTGCCGCCATTCCCTTCCAGGCCTACTACTCCGCTACCAAGGCGGCCATCAACGCCTGGACGGCGGCCCTGGCCAACGAGGTCCGGCCCTACGGGGTCACGGTGACGGCCATTCAGCCCGGAGACATCAAGACCGGCTTCACCGCCGCCCGGGAGAAGTCCGTTGAGGGAGACAAGGCCTACGGCGGCCGGATCTCCAAATCCGTGGCCAAGATGGAGCATGACGAGCAGAACGGCATGGACCCCGCCAAGGCCGGAGCCTACATCGCCAAAATCGCCCTGAAAAAGAAGCCCAAGCCCGTCTATACCATCGGCTTCAGCTATAAGGCCATCTGCGTCCTGCTGAAGCTCCTGCCCTCCCGCTTTGCCAACTGGGCCATCGGAAAGCTGTACGCTTGACGAGGCAATAGGCATCAGGCAATCGGAGACGCGATTGCAGAGGGCGGCGCCCCCGACGCCCCGAACCCCGCAGTTCAAAACGCGAAACGAAAAAAAGAAAAATTGTGGTGTTTTCAAATTGCCATTTGAAAAGGGACGGGGGATGCGCGGACGAGCAATGCTCGTCCCTGCGGTTGAAACGGAAAACGCCCGGCAGCGGCGCACACCTGTACGCCTCGGGAAGCAGCCGAAAAGAGCTGTCTCGTCTCTTTCTATGATTCAAACAGGAGGACGCCCCGTCGTTCTCCTGTTTTTGTTCGAAAACGAACGAAAATTTGTTGCGAATTGCGTGCATTTGCAGTAGAATATCAAGGATAAGGCTTGCTTGTCTGTGTTTCAAATGGCAAGTTGAAACATACATTCATTCTCAACTTTCAATTTTCAATTCTCAACTGCACCGAGGTGCCTATGCCCAATATTTTCGACTATCTCCACTGGCGCTGTGACGTGCCTTTTTCCGCGGCGCCCTTCAACGATGTGGACAATTTAATTCTCTCCGAGCTGGTCTACACCGACTTCGGCGGCGTTGTCTCCGACGACGGCAGTGCGGTTTCCCTGGCGGAGGCCCGGGACCGGTTCTACGGGCTCCATGACCGGGCGGAGATCGAGCTCCGCACGGCCTATTCCTACACGGCCCGGTCGCCCTTTTTGATGGACCCCATGCTGGCGGGAGCCCGGTTTCGGGACCTGCGCCTGTGCGCCTATGAAACAGTTACCGACAAGGACGACAGCGCCCAGTTTGCCGCCGTGACCTTCCTGCTGCCGGACGGGGCCGCTTACCTGGCCTACCGGGGCACCGATGGGACGGTGGTGGGCTGGAAGGAGGATATGATTCTCTCCTATCACAGCGGAACCTCGGGGCAGCTTCGGGCTGCGGACTATCTGGCCCGGGTGGCCGCCCTGACGGACCTTCCCCTGCGGGTGGGGGGCCACTCCAAGGGCGGCAATTTTGCGGTCTATGCCGCCGCCATGGCGTCGCATCCTGTCCAGGATCGGATCGAAGGAATCTGGACCAATGACGGCCCCGGCTTCCGGGAGGAGGTTCGGAGCCGGGAGGGCTATCAGCGGATTCAGCCCAAATGCGTCTCCATTGTGCCGGATACCTCCGTGATCGGACTGCTGCTGGACTGCGACTGTCTGTGCAAGGTGGTCAAGAGTACCGCCGCCGGCCTGGTTCAGCACGACGGCTTTACCTGGGAGTGCGGTCCGAGGGAGTTTCTTCCGTCGGAGCAGACCCGCCGGGGCGCCTACCTGGAGAAAGCGGTGGATAACTGGGTCGCCCGGCAGGACGACGCCACCCTCCGCTCCCTGGTGGATTCCCTGTTTACTGTCTTCGAGGCCACCGGCGAGGAGACCTTTCACTCCATGGCTGCCAAGAAGATTCGCACCGCCGAGCTGATGATGGCTGCCTTCCGTTCCCTGCCCAAGGAAAAGCAGCGGGAAATCCTGGCGGCCACCGGCAAGATCGTGGTCAGCACGGGCGCCACTGCGAAGCAGATGCTGACGGATGACAAGGAACAAGGGACAGGGGACAAGTGACAGGTAAGAGGTAACAGGTAACAGGCTGCCCGTCCTGTCATTCTGCCTTGCCCTGAGCGTGGTCGAAGGGGCAGCGAAGAATCCGTGTCCCCCGTCCTTTTTCAAATCATTCTCAAATGGCAATTTGAGAATACCACAATTTTTGATTTATCAGCATTCATTATTCATTTTTTCGGAACCAACCGCATACCCTTTCAAGAGGTGGTAATATGCGGTTTCTCCGAAGACTACGGCTGCGGCTCCGCTGCCGTCCTCTGCGGCCCCGGACCAAGGTTTTGCTGCTGGCCCTGCTGCTGATTTTTGTGCTGTACCTGCGCTTCGGCTGGCTTCCCACGGTGCGGGCCCTGGTAATCATGGAGGTGGACAACGAGACCTCCAACCTGATCAACGAGGCGATCGACGCCTATCTGGCGGGAGGCGGGCTCCGCTATGAGGACCTGGTAACGCTGGAGCGCAGCGCGGGAGGGGGCGTGGCCGCTGCCCGGATTGACCTGGCCGCGGTGAATCGAATGAAGTCCGTGATCCTCCGGGAGCTGGGGGAGCGGGTTCCGGCCCGGGTCCGGGAGAGCGTCCGGGTGCCCCTGGGGAATGTGATCCTCCCCGCCCTGTTTTCCGGTCACGGAGGGAGTCTGCCCGTCCGGGTGATTTCCCTGCGTTCCGCCAACGCGGAGCTGGAAAGCGGTTTTTCCCAGGCGGGGGTCAATCAGACCCTGCATACCCTGTCCCTCCAGGTGGAGGTGGAACTGCTTTTGCTCACCCCCGGGGGCATTTTTTCCCGCCAGGTCACCGCCGCCGTCCCCGTGGCCCAGACCATCATCGTAGGGGACGTGCCGAGCGTGCTGCTCTCCACTCCGTAGCGGCGCACACCGGTGCGCCACGGAGGGCAGTTGGAAGTTGAAAAAGGAAAGTTGAAAGGAATACGGAACGCACGCTGCTGCAGCGCCGGCAATCTGTCGGCGCTGGCCGATTGATAATCGGCACTACCGACTTGCGGGGGACGATCTTCCCCCGAAGGGGGGAGCGTCCCCGCGGAAGAAACGAGACAAGCTCCCCGTACGGAAGAAACAGGATAATCCGCCCATACGGGGGCAAATGACAGGCATCAGACCAATCCGAACAAGGAGAATGAACACCATGGACCCGAAAGAAGAAGTTATCCAGCTGACCAAAACCCTCAACGAGGCCAACTACCGCTACTATGTCCTGGACGATCCTGATATGCCGGACTTCGAGTATGACCGGCTGCTGCGGCGGCTGGAGGAGCTGGAGGCGGCCCACCCGGAGCTGATCGCTCCGGATTCTCCCACTCGCCGGGTGGGGGGTATGGCCCTGAGCCAGTTTGAAAAGGTGGAGCACCCGGTGCCTCTGGAGAGTCTCCAGGACGTGTTCTCCCTGGAGGAGCTGGCAGAGTTTACCGAACGGGTGGCCCAGGCGGTTCCGGACCCGGAATACACCGTGGAGCCCAAGGTGGACGGTCTGTCCGTGGCTCTGGAGTATGTGGACGGGGTCTTTGTCCGGGGCGCCACCCGGGGAGACGGCCGCATCGGCGAGGACGTCACCGAAAATCTGAAAACCGTCCGCTCCATCCCCATGAAGCTGGAAAACGCCCCCCGGCGGCTGATTGTCCGGGGAGAGGTCTTCATGCCCAAATCCGTCTTTGAAAAGCTGAACGAAGCCCGGGAAGCGGCGGGGGAGCCTCTTTTTGCCAATCCCCGGAACGCGGCGGCGGGCTCCCTGCGGCAGCTGGACCCGAAGATCGCCGCCAAGCGCCAGCTGGATATTTTGATCTTCAATTTGCAGCTCTGCGAGGGCCGGGAATTTGCCACCCACGCCGAGACCCTGGACTACCTGCGGAGCCTGAAATTCAAGGTCATTCCCTATACGCTCTGCACCCGGCAGAGGGAAATCGACGCCAAAATCACCGCCGTGAACGAAAACCGCGGCGAGCTCAGCTACGACATCGACGGAGCGGTGGTGAAGCTCAACGACCTTTCCGCCCGGCAGAAGCTGGGCTCCACCGCGAAATTCCCTCGCTGGGCGGCGGCCTACAAATACCCCCCGGAGATCAAGGAGACCGTCCTGCGGGAGATCGTGGTCCAGGTGGGCCGGACCGGCGTGCTGACGCCGAAGGCTGTGGTGGACCCGGTCCGTCTGGCGGGCACTACCGTTACCAGCGCCACCCTGCACAATCAGGATTTCATCACCGAAAAGGACATCCGGATCGGGGACACCGTTCGCATCCGCAAGGCGGGGGAAATCATCCCCGAAATTTTGGAGGTGGTGCCGGAGAAACGGCCCGCCCATGCCGTACCCTACCGCCTGCCGGAGCGCTGTCCCGTCTGCGGGGCCCCCGTGG
>JAGABH010000093.1 GCA_017614755.1 Oscillospiraceae bacterium | reverse complement strand
TCGGATGGCTCGCTTTTCTGCGTCTGGGTATTTGGAAGATGGATTCGAAAGGCGGCTCTTGGCAAGGCCCCGGTGGGGCCTTGCAACCGCCGTGGCTTTTTCGCAGAAAAGCGAATCCACCTTTCCCCACCAAGCCCGGAAAACCTCGTAAAATCAAGGGTTTCGGACTTTTCGTATATTTGCGTCAATCTTGGCAGAAAACCGCGGTTTTTCCGTATTTTTGCCAAAAGTTAGCCCACAGCACCGCTGCCGGAGAGAATAATCCTTCGGCGGCGGTGCTATGTGTTTTCGTTCACAAAAATTTATCGGTTGTTTTTGAGGGCAATCGTTTGTTTATGGGGGGAATCGTTTGCTTATGCGGGCCTTTTTGTGCAACGCAATTAGCTAAGGAACGACAGAACAAAACAGTTGTATGTTCATTGTATGTCCAAGCGCCCCGACATAGTTGATCGTGTGATCCGGGTTAACCGCCATGACCTCCGCAGCCTCTCGGGATGCCGGCTTGGCTCCGCCGCGAAAGGTAAAGCCTTCCTCATCTGTACCATAACATGTTGCAGGCAACGCAGGTGGCAGAGCGCCGGGTTGTGGTCCCGAAGGTCGGCGGTTCGAGTCGGCTCGAGATTTTCTCTCTTGATAATAGTATCTGAATCGATTACAATTATTTGTAATCGGTTTTATTTCTTTTAACTCCGCTTAAGGACAGAATGATAGGATGAAACAAAAGGGGGCGTTCTGAAATGCGGATACTACTTGCGGAAGATGAAAAAGCGCTGTCCAAAGCACTGGTGAAGATTTTTGAGAAGAACAATTATTCCGTGGACGCCGTGTTCGACGGAGAGGACGCCCTTGCATACCTGGAAACGGGCTGCTACGACGTTGCGGTTCTGGACATTATGATGCCGAAGAAGGATGGTATCTCGGTCTTGAAGCAAATCCGGGCAGAGGGCTCCAAAATCCCGGTTTTGATGCTGACCGCGAAATCCGAAATTGAGGATCGTGTCCTTGGCCTGGACAGCGGCGCAAACGATTACCTGCCCAAGCCCTTTGACACGCGGGAGCTGCTGGCCCGAATTCGGAGCATTTCAAGAACCAAATCGGAATCCGACACAAAACTGAGCGTTGGAAACATCATGCTGGATCGTGCGACCTTCGCGCTTTCTTCTCCCACGGGCAGCTTCCGCCTGGCCAATAAGGAGTATCAGATGATGGAATATCTGATGGTCAATCCCCGCCGAATCATTTCTACCGATATGTTCATGGAAAAAATCTGGGGCTACGACAACGAGGCGGAGATCCATGTGGTTTGGGTCTATATCTCCTATCTGCGCAAAAAGCTTGCCACCCTCGGCGCGAATATCCAGATTAAGTCAACGCGAAACGCGGGGTATTCCCTGGAGGATTGTGATGATTAACAAGTTGAAACGGAAATTTTTGATGACCGGCACCGTTTTCATGTTTATTCTGATGACGGTGCTTGTTCTGATTATGAATCTCGTCAGCCTTCGCGCGGTAACGTCTGACGTGGATTCTATTCTCGACGTTTTGACGCAGCCCAATCTGCCCTTTATTGCCAAGACAGACCTTCCGGGCAAACCGGAGGATTTCTCCGGCTTCGTCCCGCCCGGAATGTCGCCGGAGGTTCTGTATGAGTCGAGATTCTTTGTGGTCTCTGTTTCCGCGGACGGGGAAATTTTGCAGTCCGATCTGTCCAGGATCGTCTCTGTAGACGATGCTTCCGCCAGCGAATACATCCAGACCGCCCTGAAAAGCAGCGGGGAGCGGGGATTCATCGGAAATTTCCGATACGCAAAGTCCGGCGATGAAACCGGGACAAGGATCCTCTTCCTGGACTGCGGCAGAAAGCTCGATTCCTTCCGGAGTTTTTTGTGGAGCAGCGTCACAGTGGGACTTGTCGGGTGTATCGCGGTATTTATCGCGTTCTTCTTTGCGGCGGGAAGAATCGTCTCCCCGATTGCGGAAAGCTATGAAAAACAGAAGCGCTTTATTTCCGACGCCGGACACGAGATCAAAACGCCCCTTACGATTATCAACGCAAACGTCGATTTGCTGGAATGCGACGGGGAAAAGGATGAGCTTGCGGACATTCGGACCCAGACAAAACGGTTGACGGAGCTCACCAATAATCTTGTGATGCTGTCCAAAATGGAGGAGGCGGAACACACGCTGCAAAAGGTGGAGCTTCCCCTGTCAGATCTTGTCAGCGAAACTGCGGCCTCCTTCCGGGCGCCGGCCGCTGCCCGCAGGATTGACTTTTGTGCCGACATTGCGCCGGGAATCACAGTAAACGGTTCTCCGGATACGCTCCGCCAGTTGGTGTCGGTTCTGATGGAAAACGCGGTCAAATATACGCCGGAGGACGGGCGGATCACTGCCAAGCTGTCGGTACACAGAAAGTCTGCGGTGCTCGCCCTGGAAAATTCTGTTGCGGAGAAGATCAAAGAGGAGGATTTGAGTCACATCTTTGACCGGTTTTTCCGAACGGACCGCTCGAGAAATTCCGAAACAGGCGGGCACGGGATCGGCCTCTCGATTGCGAAGGCCATCGCGGAAGCCCATGGCGGCAGTATCGCGGCGTCTACAAAGACCGGCTGCGATTTCCGCGTGACGGTTACGCTGCCAATGTAATACCGTTTCCTTCGCCGGATGAAAAGGAAGTGCGTGAAAATCGCGCTTCCTTTTTTATGTGCATTTTAGGTTGGCGATGTATGCTGTTGCCGGAAGGAGGGATCGTGATGACCCGGGAAGAGTACTACGCAGACAGCTATCCCAGATTGCGGGAGGCCCAAAAAACGCTGGAGACAATAGCCGAGGAAATGAAGACCGCCGTTGATCCGCATGAGGATTTGCAGCCGATTGTTTACTATTGCTCCCGCATCAAAAATCCGGAAAGTATGCAGCGGAAGCTGGCAGCCCGAGGCCTTCCCGTCACATTGGAATCGGCGCTTTGCCGAGTCTACGACGCGGTGGGAATTCGAATCATCTGTTCCTTCGCCAGCGACGTTTTGAGCGTTGTGGAGAAACTAAAGGCCCATCCCGCTATAGAGATTCTGGAAGAAAAGGACTACCTGCTGCATCCAAAGCCAAACGGTTACCGGAGCATCCATCTCTGTATCCGCCTGCGAGAGCCGGACCTGCGGGCAGAAATTCAGGTCAGAACAATTGCCATGGACTTCTGGGCGACCTTGGAGCACCAGTTAAAATACAAGAAATCGATTCCATGCGAGGGCCTCATCCGAAGCGAACTGAAGCGATGCGCGGATGAGATCGCGTCGGCCGACCTGTCCATGCAGACGATCCGGGAAATTATCAAGCAAATGTGATTCTTTTAAGTGCAGTTAAGCTTTCCGCATATAATGGGAGCCAGAGACAAGCGAAAGGAGTACGCAGCCATGTATGATAACGTCTATGAGAACATCTATGAAAACAACCCGGAACGGAATGACCGGGTGACAACGCCCCCGGTACAAACCGGAACGAGAAGAAAGCAGCGTTCCTTGGGGACCAGGCTGTTCGCCGCCCTTTTGTGCGGCCTGCTGTTTGGGGCCGCGACCGGGGCCGGGTTTACCGGCATCCGGGCACTCCTGCCCCGGGAGACGGCAGCGGCAGAGACGGAACCGAATGCCAATGCGCAGAAAGCGGCGGAAGAGCAGGGAGAGAATCCTGCCGTGGGTCTGTCAACGGTTTCCTATACAGGGGGCGGCGCTGCGCTGTCCCAGACGCTTGATGTAAGCGATATTGCAGAGGGTATGATGCCGTCCATGGTCTCTATCACGAATATCAGCGTGCAAGAGGTTCAAAGCTATTTTGGTATGTTCGGCAGGCAGCAAACCCAGACCCAGGAATTGCAAAGCAGCGGCACCGGGATCATCATCGGAGAAAATGAACAGGAGCTTCTGATTGTGACCAATAACCACGTGGTAGAAGACGCCACGACGCTCTCCGTCTGCTTCGTGGATAACGAGGTATGCGAGGCGACGGTCAAGGGGACCGATCCCGACAATGACCTGGCAGTGATTGCCGTAAAGCTGGAAAACATCAAGGCCGATACCGCCGAGGCGATCAAGATCGCCAAAATCGGCAACTCGGACGAGCTCAAGGTGGGCCAGCAGGTCGTTGCCATCGGAAACGCCCTGGGCTACGGCCAGTCTGTAACCACCGGGATCGTCAGCGCTCTGGGACGGCAGATCGACACCACCGACGCGATTATGATTCAGACGGATGCGGCTATCAATCCCGGCAATTCCGGCGGCGCACTGCTGAACATGAAGGGAGAGGTCATTGGCATCAACTCCGCCAAGTTCAGCTCCACGGAAGTGGAGGGCATGGGATACGCGATTTCCATCAACGAGGCCATGCCGATTCTTGCGGATCTAATGAACCGCACCACCCGGGAGAAGGTCTCGGAGGAAAACGCTTCTTATCTGGGCATCACCGGGGAGGACATCACTTCCGCAATTTCCTCCGCCTACGGTGTGCCCCAGGGCATTTATATCACCTCTTTGGATCAGGACAGCCCCCTGCGGGATGCGGGAATTACGGTGAAGAGCATTATCACCCACTTTGACGGAATCCGGGTTACAAGCTATTCCAATCTGGAAAACCGGCTGAACTATTATGCCGCCGGGGAAACCGTTGAAGTGACGGTTCAGGTGATGGAAGGCAAGGAATACGTGGAGCGAACCGTAGAGATCACCCTTGGCCGCGCCTCGGAGCACAGCGCGGCAAGCTATCCCGGCGGCTTCGGGCCCGGCCGCGGAAGACCGTAATGGGCAGAACGGAGGGGGAATCAAAATGAGTACCGCAAGGAGATTGACAAAGGCGGAGCGCCGCAGCCGCCGAATTCGCACCGGGATTTGTATTGCGGCGATTGTGGCGCTGCTGCTTGTGGCCAGCGTTATCTATCTGAAAAACCAGGTTCGGCAGAACTTCGCCTCCAGCCAGCAGGACGTGTTGAGTGCGCAGGTTACCACCGGCAGCATCAGCGCCACGGTTTCCGGCTCCGGCGCCCTGGTCAGCGACGGAATCACGGAGGTAACGCTTCCGGCGGGCGTAGAGCTGAAAAAGCGCTATGTAGAGGCGGGGGACCTGGTGGAGGAGGGCCAGCTTCTGGCTTCTGTGGACGCCTCTTCAGTCCTTTCGGCCCTTTCGGAGAAGCAGACAGAAATCAACAAGCTGGATGAAGAGCTTGCGTCGCTCAGCGAGAATCAGGTGGACGCCGAGGTGAAGACCAGTATGCAGGGCCGCGTCAAGGCAATTTTTGCGGAGGAAGGCGACAGCGTTTCCTCGGTGATGTATGAGGACGGGGCGCTGGTGCTCCTGTCCCTGGACGGATATATGGCTGTAGAGCTGGATTCCACAGCCTACAGCGTGGGAGACTCGGTTACGGTGACAGCCTCCGACGGAGCGGAATACGGCGGATCTGTTGCCCAGGTGTCCGCCGGCGTGACAACGATCCTGGTCCCGGATGACGGCCCTGTTTATCTGGACACGGTTACGGTTGGCGAGTCGGACAGCGGCACGCTTTCGATTCATGAGCCCCTGCGGATCACGGGCTACGCCGGGACAGTGGAGACTCTGGCGGTCTCCGAGAATGACGAGGTGGAGGCGTCGGGCGTTTTGCTTACCCTGACCGATACCGCCTGGTCCGCGAACTATGATCAGCTTCTGACCCAACGGCGGGAGTTGGAGGCGGAGCTTCAGGCGCTGGTGGACCTGTATCAGAATGGAACCATCCTCGCGCCGGTCTCCGGCATCGTTGACAGTATTTCCGACGGGGAAGGCCAGTCGGCCCAGAGCGGGGCTGTCCTGCTCTCCATCGACCCGGGGAAGACCATGACGGTCTCCTTCAGCGTGGATGAAACCAACGTCCTTTCCCTGGCGGTGGGCCAGGAGGCGACCGTCACCGTAGAATCCATCGGTGATGCAAAATACACCGGTACCGTAACGGAAATCGATACTGCCGCGGCATCCAGCTCCGGCGGCGTAACGGTTTATTCTGCCACTGTCACACTGGAACGGGCAGAAAATATGCTGGCAGGGATGACAGCCTCCGTCTCCGTCGTGATCGAGGGTGTAGACAACGCCATGCTCCTGCCGGACGACGCCGTGCGTAAGACCAGCTCTTCCGCTTATGTGTACACCGGCTATGAGGAAGAAACCGGCGAGCTGAGCGGCATGGTGGAAGTAAAGGTTGGGCTTTCCAACGGCAGCTATGTGGAGATTCTGGAGGGGCTGCAAACAGGAGATACGGTCTATTACACAAAGACGCAGAGCAACAGCTTTGGCGGGTTCAGCGGCTTTGGCGGAATTCCCGGCGGCTTCGGGGGCGACTCCGGCAGTTCGAGCGGCGGCTTCCCGGGAGGCTTTGGGGGCGGCTCCGGCAGCGGCTTCCCCAGCGGCTTCGGGGGCGGGTCCGGCGGGTCCGGCGGAAGAAGCTTTCCCGGTAATTGAGGAGGCGGCAGTATGATTGATTTGAAAAACGTCTCCCGCATCTACCGAATCGGGTCCACAAAGGTGTATGCGCTGAATAAGGCGAACCTTCACATCGACGAGGGGGAGTTTGTCAGCATCATCGGCCCCTCCGGAAGCGGAAAATCCACACTGATGAACATTGTGGGCTGTCTGGATACCGCGGATTCCGGCGAGTACCTGCTGGATGACGTTCCCATCGAGGATTATACGGAAAACGAGCTTGCCAGGATTCGCAACCAGAAAATTGGCTTTGTGTTCCAGAGCTTTAATCTCATCAACAAGCTGACTGCTGAGGAAAACGTGGAGCTGCCCCTGATCTATCAGCGGGTCGGCAAGGCAGAGCGGAAGGCCCGGGTGGCGGAGGCGTTGGAGCGGGTGGATTTGTCCAAACGCGCAAGGCACCTGCCCTCAGAGCTGTCCGGAGGCCAGCAGCAGCGGGTGGCAATTGCCCGGGCTATCGTCACGCGGCCCTCACTGATTTTGGGAGACGAGCCCACCGGCAATCTGGATTCCAGGACCACGGAGGAGATTATGGGAATCTTCCATGACCTTCATCGGCAGGGAAACACCATCGTCCTGATTACCCACGATCAAGAGGTTGCTGCCCAGGCCTCCCGGATCGTCCATATTCGGGACGGAAAGCTGTCGGAGGTGGGCGTATGATACAATCCTTCAAAATGGCCGTCAAGTCCATTGCGGGCAACAAATTCCGGGCGTTTTTGACCATGCTTGGCATCATCATCGGCGTTATGGCGCTGGTGATTCTGGTCAGCCTGGTCAGCGGAGCCACGGGCTCCGTGACGGATTCCATTTCCAGCCTGGGCAGCGATATGCTCACAGTGAGCATCTCCGACGACAAGGGGAATCCCATCACCCTGCAAACCCTGGAGGAATGGATGGACGAGGCGGGGATCGGCTTGATTGCTCCCTCTGCGGAGACCAGCGCTACCGCCCGCTACGAGGGAACCAGCGGCTCGGTTACGGTCTACGGAACAACCCCTGCCTATGAGTCCGTCAACGGCCTGTCCCTCCTGCTGGGACGCTTCCTCAAATTCGCCGACGTGGACAACCACACCAACGTCGCCGTCATCAATGAAACCGCAGCCACGGAGCTGATCGGCTACACGGACTGCATCGGCGAGGAAATCTCTCTCAACGGCGTCAAATTTACCGTCGTCGGCCTGTTGGAGGACGACGAAGAATCCCTGACTGCGGTGTTTGGCCGAGGCTCCGTGGTGGCATATATTCCCTATACCAGCCTCATGCGGCTTTCTTCTAACGTGAGCTCCCAAATTACCAGCTTCTATGTCAGCGCTGAAACGGACATGGACACGGCAAAGAACGCTGTGACAGAGCTGTTGATGGAGCGCTTCGACCAGGACGACGACGCCTTTTCCGTCTCCTCGCAGGATGCCCTGGAGGACGCCATGGGCAGTGTGACCTCGGTTTTGACGATCCTGCTGGGCGGCATTGCCGGAATCTCTCTGATTGTGGGGGGAATCGGCATTATGAACATCATGCTGGTCACGGTCACGGAACGAACGCGGGAGATCGGCATTCGCAAGGCCATCGGCGCCGGCAGGGGCGTAATCCTGCAGCAGTTTCTGCTGGAATCTGTGGTTCTGTGTATGTTTGGGTGTATGATCGGCGTGTTCCTATCCTGGGTTGTGCTGCGAGTTGTTTCCGTCGTGGTGTCCAGTCTCAGTATGTCCTTCTCCCTGGAGTGGAATGTGGTGCTGATCGCAGTGGGCTTCTGCTTCCTGATCGGCATTGTCTTCGGACTCTATCCCGCGAATAAAGCCGCAAAGATGGCGCCAATCGACGCCCTTCACTACGGCGGATGATCGGAGGAAAATGGATATGAAAAACGTGAAAAAACAGGCCCGGGCCTCCGGCAAAAAGCGCGGGATTGTTTATCTTGTCCTGATTGTGCTGTTTACGCTCGCCCTGATCGGCGACCTGGTGCTGCATTTTATCCCGGACAACAGTGGGCGGGAGGGCATTTCCTTCCCCGGCGGCGGAAGCGGCTTTACCAGGCCGGACGGCGGAGACGATGCATCCCAGAACGGCGGCTTCTCCTTCCCCGGCGGAAGTATGCCGGAGGGCTTCACAATGCCGGAAGACGGCAGCCTGCCCGAAGGCTTTTCTTACCCCGGCGGCGGAAGCGGCTTTGCCAGGCCGGACGGCGGAGACGATGCATCCCAGAACGGCGGCTTCTCCTTCCCCGGCGGAAGTATGCCGGAGGGCTTCACAATGCCGGAAGACGGCAGCCTGCCCGAAGGCTTTTCTTACCCCGGCGGCGGAAGCGGCTTTACCAGGCCGGACGGCGGAGACGATGCATCCCAGAACGGCGGCTTCTCCTTCCCCGGCGGCAGCGCAAACGGTTTCCCCGGCGGACGTTTTTCCGGGGAAGATACCGGATTTCTCTCCCTGGTGCGCAAATACTGGCTCCCCATCGGGATTTTCTGCCTGCTGGCGGACTTGCTCTGCCTGATTCTCTATCTCCGCCTCCGCAAAAGAAACACTGCCGAGACAGCCCGGATATGGGAAGGGGAGGACGACGGGGAGGAGGACGAGCCAAAGCGGAAAAGCCGGGGCAGCTGGGTCCTTCCACTCTGCGTGGTGATTGCCGTTGGGGTGGTAATTGCCTCCTTGCCGCTGAACGAAACAGAGTCGTCTGCGGTGACTGCCAAGGAGCAGGTGCTGTCCGACACGGTGGAAAAGAGCACGATTTCCACCGTGCTTTCCGGCACCGGCACCCTGACGAATGAGGCGGCGGAGCCCCTCAGTATCCCGGCAAGCGTCACCGTTACGGCTTACCACGTGCAGAACGGCGATACAGTCCGGGCAGGCGACATGGTTGCCACCGTGGACAAAACTTCCGTCGGCGTGGCCATTTCGGAGCTGCAAGCGGTAATTGATGCGCTGGACGAGGATTTGCAGGCGGCGTCCGAAGCGGACGCGGATACTTCCGTTACGGCTGCGGTCGGCGGACGGGTCAAGGCAATCTATGCCGAGGAAGGTACTTCGGTGCGGCAGACCGTTTCGCAGCATGGCTGCTTGATGCTGCTGTCTCTGGACGGGCTGATGGCCGTGGATCTGGAAGATGCGGCGGAGCTTTCAGTGGGAGAGTCGCTTTCCGTTGTGCTGTCTGACGGGACGGAGGAGAGCGGCCGGGTGGCCGCCGTTGAGGATGGTGTGGTCACGGTTACGGTTTCCGACGAAAACGCGGCCTGCGGCGAGGCCGTAACCCTGCTTGCTGCGGATGGAACAACCGTTGGCACGGGAAGCCTCTATATCCACAGCGAGCTCCGGGTTACCGGCTATTACGGCACGGTCTCCGCTGTTGTTGTGGAACAAAATGCTCTCGCAGCGGCAGGGGATACGCTGTTGGAGCTTGCCGATACCGGCCATACCACCACCTATCAAAGCCTGCTGAACCGGCGAAATGAGCTGGAGAAGCAAATGGCGGAGCTGATTTGCCTCTATCAGGACGGATATCTTTGCGCCGAAGTTGACGGCGTTGTCTCCGGCGTCCCCGCAGACAGCAGCATTGTCAGTCTGCAAACCGCTGACTCTGCGGAAACCCTGTCCGCAGCAATGGAGCCGGATGTGTCGCCCCTATCCTCCGGTACTGTGCTGACCGGCGTTACAAATCTCTCCTATTCCGGCGCTTCCCGGGGGATGAAGCTGTCCGAAGGTCCGTCGGAGGACGACATACCCCAGACTTATCCGGCCTTTGCCGCCGTCGTGGAGACGGTGGGGGAGGATGAAGTGATCTTTTCCGTCTCAGCCGAGGAGCTGGAAGACCTGATCTGCACCGAGCTTGCCGAACTGGCGGCGGGAAGCTATGAATTTACGCGCCCCTATTCCTGTTTCGGCACCGCGCCAATCTCTGTCTACGAGGATGAGGAATGGATTACGATTTCCGCGTCGGAGCTTCAACCCGGGGAATTCTGCGTGATCGTCGTCCAAGCAGACGGCGTCGATCCCCTTTCTCCCGTGTGGATCGGCGCAAGCCGGGTCCAGGCAAACGTCCCGGCGCAGCCGGGGGAACCCTCCGAGCCCACGGAGCCCAGTGAGCCCACGGAGCCCAGTGAGCCCACGGAGCCCAGTGAGCCCACGGAGCCCAGTGAGCCCATCGAACCCATCGAACCCACCCAGCCTACGGAGCCCAGTGAGCCTACCGAGC
>JAGABH010000008.1 GCA_017614755.1 Oscillospiraceae bacterium | reverse complement strand
CTCTTGCCCCGGTTGCACTTGCCGCAGGAGGGGAAATAGTTCTCGATATAATCCGGCTTTTTCAAATCGAAGCCCCGCTGGGCCAGCTCGGCCAGATAGAGGTCCGTCCGATTGTCGCGGCTTTTCAGGTGGTTCGTTGCAAGGATATGGTCTATCTGCAATTCATCATAGCTCAGAGGAAGATTGCAGTATTGGCACTTTTTCCCATAGGCCTCCCAGACGGCTCGGCGCAGGGTGGGGTCGTTCTTGTTGCGGCGGTGATAGGGATAGGGCCCGATGACCAGCCTGCCGTCCTTGTCGATGTCCAGGCAGTCTACGGTCTCCGTGTCGAAGAACCGTCCCAGAAGCTCCTTGACGGAGAATTTATCGCCTGTTTCGTTGCCCCACCAGACGTCGTTTCGGTTCTTATAGGCCTGTACGAGCTGGACCAGGGGGAAGCTGTCCCTTCCGTCGGCGACCAGCTCCTTGGCCTTGAGATTCAGACCATCGCTGACGGACAGGATCTCGGTTCGGAGCATGGGGAAGACCTCAAAGGCCGCTTTCCCCTCCTTGTACCAGATCTCCACCTTCAGGGTCTCGTCGTCGTCCATACGGATAATGGCCCGGTGGGTGTCCAAAACGTCCAGGATCATGCCCCGCAGCCAGCGGCTTCGGACGGCAAGGCCTTTTTTGAGGCAGCGGATCATGAGCCGGTGGAGCACGCTGTCCGGCAGGTAGTCGTAGCGGAAGCGATATTCCGCATGGTTTGGGAAACCCTTCTGCTCTCCCAGGGCCTCCGCCGGCGTGTTGTTGGTGCATAGTGCCGGGAAGAAGAGGGTCTCCCTGTCCACCTCGTAGCAGAGATTGTGGGCCGCCGCCACGTCCACCACCCAGCGGCACTCATTTTTTGAGTAGACGTACTCCGGCATGGTGCGGCGGCGGGGAATCTTCACGGTCTCCTTCCCCGTCTCATCCTTGAGGATCAGCTCGTCCGTCGCCCGGTTCCAGAGCAGGGTTCGGACGGCGTCCAGCTTGATGGTCCCCTTTTGGGCGAAGACCATGCCTTCCTCAATGACGGCGTAGACGGCGTTGGTCAGCCAGACGGGGTTGAGGAGCTTGTAGTTGTCCAGCTCGTTGTTGTCCGCGTCTCGGTGGTAGCTGAAGCAGACGCCCAGGGCGTTGAAGTAGCTCAGCAGAGCCGGAGCGCTGTCGTCCTCCACGCCGGCCTCCTGGCAAAGATCATGATATTGGTCTTTTGTGAGATAGTGACGCTTTTTCCCCTTCCCGGCGTCGTTCTCCCGGGCGATAGCCCTGCGCACGGCGAGCCAGCGGCTGTTGACGGTCCGCTTGAGGGCTTCGGAATTGGCCGCCATGTCGATCAGGGGCCGCATCAGCTTTTCGTCGAAGGCGTCGTCCTCCGCCTCCTTGGCGGAGACGTAGACCACATCAACAATGTTCGGGTAGTCCTTCCGCAGCCGGGGCTCGTCGATGGCCCGGCGGCCGTCGTCGTTGTCCCAGCAGTTGACGTAGAGCAGGACCGGAGAGCTCGACGCGAAGGCCGTCACGTTCCGCAGCCAGTACCGGGCCCGCTGAGTGCCCTTGGTCTCCCGGCTCTTGACCGTCACCACGTAGCAGGTCTGGTCCGTCAGGAAGCAGCGGTGCATGGAGTGCAGCAGCTCCTGGCCGCCGAAGTCCCAGAAGTGGATATCGAAATCGCCCTCGCTTCGGACCACGTGCCAGTCAGCGATCTCCACGCCGGGAGTCTCCTTGGTTGGGTAGGGATTCTCCGGCGTTTATTTTTTACCGTCGTTTTGGATACGGCGGATGGTATAGGTCTTGCCGGAGTCCCCGTCGCCTAAGAATAGGACCCGGCACTCGGGCACGTGGGTCTGGTCCTTGTACAGACTGGGGATCAGCTCCGGGTGCTCCAGGAAGACGCTGATGTCCTGCTCTGTCAGGGTAACGTATTTAATTCTTATTCCAAAATTGAGATCATCCAGAGATTTCTCTACAAACGGAAGCCCCCGCATAGCCAGAGAACGGGGAATCTCTGGAATCGTCAGGTTTGACAGGTCGAGCTTTTGAAGAGCAGGCAGCTCACCGATCCACGCCGGCAGGGCGGTGATTTCAGTTCCATCCAGATCCATCCATTCGAGGCTCGTGAGCTGCCCCACGGACTCCGGCAGGGCGGTGATCCGGGTGTCGAACAGGTCCAGCGTTTGCAGGCTCGTAAGCTGTCCGATGGACTCCGGCAGGGTGGTGATTTTGGTTCCGCTCAAACCCAGCGTTTGCAGGCTCATGAGCTGTCCGATGGATTCCGGCAGAGCAGCGATCTTCGAACCGCGCATGTCCAGCGTTTGCAGGCTCGTGAGCTGCCCAATGGAATCCGGCAGGGCGGTGATTGGGGTGTAGCTCAGATCCAGCCTTTGCAGGTTTGTGAGTTGCCCGATGGAATCCGGCAGGGCGGTGATCTGTGTGTCGAACAGGTCCAGCGTTTGCAGTCTTGTGAGCTGCCCAATGGAATCCGGCAGAACGGTAAGCGGTGTATATTTCAGATTTAAAGTTTGCAGGGAGTTTAGTTGTCCGATTTGTTCCGGCAGGGTCTTGATCTGAGTGTATGCCAGACTCAGCACGGTCAGGTTTGTCAAATCACCTATGGCGGACGGCAGCTTAGAGATCTGATTGTCGCTCAAATTCAGAACGCGCAAAGCACGAAGCCGTCCAACGCTACGCGGCATTCGGGTCAGCTTCTTGTTCCATAGGTTCAATTCCTCCCGGGTCTCCAGCATGGCGCGCTCGGCTTCGTCGGGATGGTAGCCCCGGTCGATTTTGCAGAGCAGGTCGTAGACGTCCTGGTTCGTCCATTGTCTCGCTGGCATGGGCTTTTCCTCCTGTCGGTTCCTGTCGGTTTTTGTTTAT